>CAMOPD010000101.1 GCA_946622085.1 uncultured Prevotellaceae bacterium
TCGGTCAGCAGGCTGGAGTGGTCGGTATTCGATGGCCGCATCTATTTCACGGCCAACGACCGCGATTACATCCATCTTTATTCGCTCGACCCGAAAACGCGCCGCATCAGTCAGATGAAGACGGGCGAAGATGTGCTATACGGATTCTCTCTGGCGTCGCGGGCGCCCATGGCTGTCTACACGGGCGTGAGCACACTCAATCCTGTGAGACTTTATTCCCTGAACCTGAGGACCGGCAAGCAGAAGTGTCTCGAGGATTGTGCCACCACCTTGCTGAAGGATGTTGAGCTGGGCACATGCCACGACTTCAACTTCACTTCTTCGCGTGGCGACAGCATTTTCGGCCGATACTATCTGCCGCCACACTTCGATGCCAGCAAGAAGTATCCCATGATTGTGAATTACTATGGCGGCTGCGCTCCCACCGAGCGCTATTTCGAGAGCCGCTACCCGCATGCTTACTATGCTTCGCTTGGCTATGTGGTCTACGTGGTGAACCCCGGTGGCGCTACAGGCTTCGGTCAGCGTCATAGTGCCCGTCATGTGAACACGGCGGGCCAGGGCGTGGCAGAAGATATCATTGAGGGTGTGCGCCAGTTCTGCGCTTCCCATTCATTTGTCGATGCCAAGAAGATAGGGTGCATAGGAGCCAGCTATGGCGGGTTCATGACGCAATATCTGCAAACCGTGACCGACGACCTCTTTGCCTGTGCCGTGAGTCATGCCGGCATCAGCAATCATGCCAGCTACTGGGGCGAGGGCTATTGGGGCTATAGCTATAGCGAGGTGTCGATGGCCGGGCAGTATCCCTGGAACGCCAAGGAGCTCTATACCGACCAAAGCCCGCTCTTCCGGGCCGACAAGATTCATACGCCCCTGCTGCTGACACATGGAACCGACGACACGAACGTTCCCATCATCGAGAGCATCCAGTTGTTTACTGCCTTGAAGTTGCTTGGCCGTGATGTGGCCTTGGTTGAAGTGCCTGGCGAGAATCACTGGATTATGGACTATCAGAAACGCATACTCTGGTCGAACACCATCATGGCCTGGTTTGCCAAATACCTGAAAGGTGATTCGGCCTGGTGGGATGCACTCTATCCGCAGAAGAGCCTGTAGTCTCATTCGTTCCTTGCTATCCCCCCTTCTTTTCCGATGGTTGTATTTCCGTTTCGCTGAAAAAATCGGGTGGTTGGTAGATTAAATTTGTCCTCTGACGACTGATGCCTTACCTTTGCATTCAGAATTAAGGAATTAAAAAAGAAAGGTAATAAGATGAAAAGGCAAAGCATTATTAGCATGTTGGCAGTAGCGGCTATGGCGATGTTCGTCGTGTCGTGCTCTACTGACGATGATTGGACGGGTAGCAACAGTTATGAGTATGAAACTGCTGACGGCAGATATTCCAACCCTTCGTCAGGCAGTTCTTCAGTGCCAGCTACGGCTCTGACGAACAACTTGTCTTCCTTTGATGTGGCACTCGATACATCGGTGCTCATCGAGACCGATAACGTAGACTCGGAAGATGAAGACTACATCGAAAATAATTCGTTTGACCAGACAGTAAAGATTGTTTTCAGCGATAATAATGCCACGATTTCGGGAGCGGCAGACGGCATCACGGTGTCGGTTGCCGGTTCCGATGTTGTGGTTAATTCCACCGTGAAAAACATTGCCTACGAACTGAGCGGGTCCACTACCGACGGCTCGCTGAAAATCTATAGTGAGAAGAAATTTGCCTTGCGCCTGAACGGCGTGTCAATAACCAATCCCACTGGGGCTGCCATCAACATCCAGTCGGGCAAGCGAGCCTATGTGGTGCTCGTCGACGGGACGGAAAACACGCTGACCGATGGCAAGAGCTATACCGACGTCGTGGAAGGTGAGGACATGAAGGGCACCTTCTTTAGTGAGGGCGAATTGCTCTTCAGTGGCAGTGGCACGCTCAGCGTCAATGCCAACTGCAAAGCAGGCATCGCCAGTGACGACTATGTGCTCTTCCGCCCGGGAAATAACGTCAATGTCAAGTCAACCAGTGGCAACGGTGTGAAAGCCAACGATGCCGTACTCGTGCGTGGTGGCGTGTTGAACATCGAAGTGACAGGGCTGGCCAAGAAAGGCATCTCGAGCAACGGCTATGTGCAGATTGATGGCGGCAGGACAACCATTCTGACCAGTGGCGGTGGCGACTATGATGAAGATGACCGCGATGCAACGGCTGCTGCCGGAGTGAAGTGCGACAGCATCTTCCGCATAAACAATGGTGAGCTCTACATCAAGAGCACCGGCGCAGGCGGCAAGGGCATTTCGGCCGACCAGGACATAGAAATCAACGGAGGCATCATCCACGTCATTACTACCGGAAAGAAGTACACTTACTCCAACTCTTCCACTTCACCCAATGGCATCAAGAGCGACAAGAAGCTCACCGTCAACGGTGGTGAAGTGATGGTGCGCACCACGGGCGGGGAAGGCGCCGAAGGCATTGAGAGCAAGGGTACGCTCGACATCAATGCCGGTAGCGTGGCCGTCTATAGCTATGACGACTGCATCAACTCCAAGCAGGCGATGACCATCAGCGGCGGATACGTCTATACCTATGCCACCAACAACGATGGCATCGACAGCAACGGAACTCTGACCATCAAGGGCGGACTCGTCATTGCCATCGGAGCCACCCAGCCTGAAGACGGATTCGACTGCGACCAAAACACCTTCACCATCAGTGGCGGCACGGTCATCGGTATCGGAGGCGGCACGTCGGCACCTTCAGAAACCACGGCCAAGCAGCCTGTGGCTATCGTGGGTGTCAGCTCGCTTTCGGCAGGCAACTATCTGACGCTCGACTCCAATGGTGGGTCCAATGTGTTTGCTTTCCTGGTTCCACGCAGTTATAATCAGGCCACCATTCTCCTGTCTTCGCCTTCCATGCAGAAAGGCGGCAGCTACGTGCTGAGCACAGGAGCCACTGTGCAGGCGTCGGGCAATGACTTCTATGGCTATCAGGCCAACGCTTCGACAAGCGGAGGCTCTGCCTTGGCTAACCTGTCGCTCTCGTCCATGCTCACCACCAGCAACTATTCTGGTGGCATGGGCGGCATGGGCGGCGGCATGGGCGGCGGGAGGAGATGGTAGCCACTCCTTGATGCCGCTTCATGATGGCGGCAAGTGAGCATGTACAAGAATATCAGAATGCAATAATCCTAAAAAACACGATCCAGAACGATGAAAAAGGTTTTAATGATTACTACGCTGCTCGTGGCGGCCATGCCATTGCTGGCCGACGACAACAGCTACTTACTCTTTGAGCACACCGACGGTTCCACCCAGTCGGTTGTGGCAAATGGTACTACGATTACCTTCAGTGATGGTCAGGCTGTGGTGGTCAGTGGAGACACCACGCTGAAGCTCTCGCTGAGAGAACTGAGCAAGATGTTTTTCTCTTCCGAGTCAACGGGCATAGAGTCTGTTGAAGACCAGGGACAAACCGGCAACGGAGTGGTGGAAATCTATACGCTCAACGGCGTGCGAGTAGACAAGATGGATCGCGCCGGGGTGTATATCATTAAACAGAATGACAGAACATTTAAACAAGTGGTGAAATGAAAAGATTCAGTATATTGATGGCTGTCGTGGCTTGCTCAGCGATGGCCATGGCTCAGACACTCAACGTGCGTCAAGGACAAGTGACCTATGCCTTTACTGCCGAGCAAGCCGGCACGATGACCTACAGCGATAATGGAACGCTGCTCAGCATCGGTGGCAAGACCTTCACTGTGAGCGAGATAGACAAGATAGAAGTGAACACCGATGCCGTGGAAGACTTCACGGTGAACGTTCTCTACAATGGCGCATCGGCCCAGGTGGTGGTGGCTGGCAATGTGGCTCCCTACATCACGCCTACCGTCAGTGGCGCCCACGTTCAGGTGGTGCAGGGCGACGTGAGCAGTCTGGCCGACGAAGTGGCCTACTCGCTCAGCGGTTCTTCCTCCGACGGCGAGTTCTGTCTGGAAGGCAGCTACAAGTGTGGCCTGGAGTTGCGCGGGCTCTCGCTGACCAATCCCAGCGGCCCGGCCATTAACATCCAGAACGGCAAGCGCATCGACGTCTCCATCAAGAGTGGCACCGAGAACACGCTGGCCGACGGCACCGGCGGCGACTGGAAGGGCACTTTCAGATGCAAGGGCCACACCGAGTTCAAGGGCAAGGGCACGCTCACCGTCATGGGCAACACCTCGCATGCCATCTGGAGCAAGGAATATGTGGAGATGAAGAACTGCACCATCAACGTCACCAAGGCCGTGGGCGATGGCATCAACTGCAACCAGTACTTCCTCATGGAGAGCGGTCAGCTCAACATCAGCGGCGTGGGCGACGACGGCATCCAGGTGAGCTACAAGACCGATGACAACGACGTCGTCATTCCTCTCTCCGAAGATGCAGACAACACCGGACTGCTCAGCATCAAGGGCGGCACGCTCGACATCAGTGCCACGGGCCAGGCTGCCAAGGCGCTCAAGTCTGAGGGCAGCGTCAACATTGACGACGGCACGCTCACCCTACTTGCCAGCGGAGCCATCGACCTCTCCGACACTTCCGACCCGTCATATACGGCCTGCATCAAGGCTACCGACTTCGTCCAGAATGGCGGCACCATCAAGGCCACCGTCACCGGAACGGCCGGGCGCGGCGTCAGCGCTACCACCATCACAACAAATGGCGGCACGCTCGACATCACCAACAGCGGAGCCGGACAGCGCGGCAACAGCGACAACTACACGGCTAAGGGACTCAAGGGGCAGGACATTGCCCTCAACGCCGGAACCATCAGCATCTCGATGACGGGTGCGGGCGGCAAGGGCATCCGTGTCGGCGAGGGAACGAAGACTTCCTCTTGGGGCGGTGGCACGAGCTACAGTCAGGTGAAGGGCTCCTACACACAGGGACTCGCCGACGGCACCGGCCCCACGCTGACCGTCAAGACTACGGGTAGCTCGGTCAATGGCAGCAGCGCCAAGGCCATCAAGGCCATCTGCGCCGCCGTGCTCTATGGCGGCGAGACTACCGTCAACACGGCCACCAGCGGGGCCGAGGGCCTGGAGTCGAAGACTTCGGTAGACATTCGTGGCGGCCAGCACTATCTCAGGTGCTACGACGACTGCATCAATTCGGCAGGCAAAATCATCTTCAATGGTGGCGTCACCGTCTGCTACGCCACGGGCAACGACGCCGTAGACAGCAACTACGGTTCGCAGGGAGCCATCACCATAGGCAATGGCGTGGCCTTTGCCTACACCACCAGGGGCGACCCCGAAGAAGGATTCGACTGCGACAACAACTCCTATATCCAAATCACTGGAACGGGCATCGGCATCAGTGCCGGAGCTGCCCAAGGCGGCGGTGGCGGTGGCGGCGGCCCTTGGGGCGGATGGGGCGGAGGCTCCAGCAGCAGCGGCAGCACCATCTCGAACGCCAAGCAAGGCTATGCCTTCGTGACCGACAAAATCTCCTACAACGCAGGCACCTACTACACCCTCTCTGATGCCAGCGGCAATAATCTGGTCACCTATAGCTTCGAAGGCAGACTCACCAGCTCGCTGAGCCTGATGACGGCCACCGGCATGGTGAAAGGCAGCACCTATTATGTGAAGAGCAGCACTTCGGCTCCCACCGATGCCACGACGGCTTTCCACGGTCTCTATCTCGGCTCGTCAGCCAAAGGTACCACTGCGGTGACATCGTTCCAGGCCAAATAGCATCTGCCTGGGATTCATCATCCACTCAATAGCAAATCTCTCAACATGTCATTCAGCAAAGACAAACGACAAGAAACATTCATCTACCTGGCGCTGTGGGCGATATTGTTCATGGCGCCGGTGATGAACAGCTATATTCGCGCAGGCACTGGCAATGCCGAGTTCGATTGGAGCGAAGTGTTCATGATGTGGAAGCAATATGCCATCTTCTTCGTCATCTTCCTCATTCACAATCATCTGCTGGCCCCCCTGCTGGTCTATCGGCAGAAACGGCTGCTCTATTTCTCGCTCGTCGGAGCGTTCGTAGTGGCCTTTGCCGTCTATCAGTGCACTTCTCGTCCTCACATGATGGGAGGCCCGGGCGGGAAGCCTCCTCACGAAATGGCCCGGCACCACGGGCCGCCACCCATGGATGAGCATCAGCCGCCCGACATGACCGAGCTCCCGCCGCCCAAAATCGACGAGAGAGAGCATTTCAAGGGCGACCGTCCGCCCATGGGCCTCTTGGGGCAGCACGATGTTCTGCCGATAGTCATCCTCATCCTGATGCTGGGCATGAACATAGGCATCAAGCTCTATTTCAAGCAGCGCCACGACCAGCGGCGGATGATTTCACTCGAGAAGGAGAACCTGAAGCAGCAGCTGGAGTATCTGAAGTATCAGATTAACCCGCACTTCTTCATGAACACGCTCAACAATATCCATGCCCTCGTGGACATTGACCCCGAGAAGGCCAAGGACACCATTCTCGAGCTCTCCAAGCTCATGCGCTACGTGCTCTACGAGGGAGCCAAGGACACGGTGCTCCTGCAGCGCGAGATCGACTTCCTGAGAAACTACATCCGGCTGATGCAGATACGCTACACCGACAAGGTGACAATCAGCTTCGAAGAGCCCGATGTGCTGCCCGAGAAGAGCGTTCCGCCACTGCTTTTCATCACCTTCGTTGAGAATGCCTTCAAGCATGGAGTGAGCTACAAGAAGAGCTCGTTCATCAACGTGAAGCTGCTCATCGAGGGCGAGCGCATCAAGTTCGTCTGCCGCAACAGCAAGATAGACGAAAAGGACGACCAACACGGTGGCGTGGGATTACAAAATGTGAAACAAAGACTGGAATTGATATATGATAAAAACTTTACGCTTGACATAACCGACGAGAACGACATCTACGACGTCCGACTCAGCATACCCATGTTATAGACACACACAACGCTCATATTACCATTTATGCCATGATCAGAGTACTTGCCATAGACGATGAGCCACTTGCCCTGCAGCAGCTGGCCAAATACATAGAGAAAATACCGTTCCTGGAACTGGTGGCCGAGTGCCAGAGTGCGCTCGAGGCCCGCGCCATCATGGAGGAGGAGATGATTGATGCCGTCTTTGTAGACATCAACATGCCCGACCTCAACGGCATGGACTTCGTGCGCTCGCTGGCGGCTCCCCCGCTGGTGG
The DNA here is from genome assembly GCA_946622085.1 of uncultured Prevotellaceae bacterium. Classification (GTDB taxonomy): domain Bacteria; phylum Bacteroidota; class Bacteroidia; order Bacteroidales; family Bacteroidaceae; genus Prevotella. The sequence continues at coordinate 7,215 of CAMOPD010000101.1, forward strand.
TGTTCACCACGGCCTATTCCGAATATGCCGTTGAGGGCTACAAGGTGAATGCCGTTGACTATCTGCTGAAGCCTTTCGGGCTCGACGACTTCAAGCGTGCAGCCAACAAGGTGAAGGCGCAATACGACCTGATGAACACGGCCACCGTCTCTACCGTTGACGAAGACGATGCGCTCTTCCTGAAGACCGAATACAAGGTGGTGCGCATCGACGTGAAGAGCATTCGCTACGTGGAGGGCATGAGCGAATATCTGCGCATCTATCTCGACGGCCAGGCGAAGCCGCTCATCGTGCTCCTCTCCATGAAAAAGCTCGAGGAGCGCTTGCCCTCGAGCACCTTCATGCGCGTTCACCGTTCCTACATCATCAATCTGAAGAAGATTCAGGAGGTGAACAAGAACCGCGTCGTCATGGATGCCGACACCTACATCCCCATCGGCGACATGTATAAGGAGGCGTTCAACGACTATCTGAACACCAAGTTCCTGGGGAAGTGATT
>CAMOPD010000102.1 GCA_946622085.1 uncultured Prevotellaceae bacterium
CGGCATTGGCATAGCGATAGCGCTTAGCCTTGCAGAGGCGCACGCCGTCGATGATAGAGGCATGGTTGAGCGCGTCGCTGATGATGGCGTCCTCTTCGGTGAAGAGCGGTTCAAACACGCCGCCATTGGCATCGAAGCAGGCGGCATAGAGAATGGTGTCTTCGGTCTTGAAGTAGTCGGAAATGGCCGCCTCGAGTTCCTTGTGAATGTCTTGCGTCCCACAAATGAAGCGCACCGACGACATGCCGAAGCCGCGGCGGTCCATCATCTGCTTGGCGCCCTCGATGAGGCGCGGATGGTCTGAAAGTCCGAGATAATTGTTGGCGCAGAAGTTAAGCACTTCCTTGCCTGCCACCTGAATGGCTGCGCGCTGGGGGCTCTCAATAAGACGCTCTTCTTTGTAGAGCCCTGCCTGACGAATCTCAGCGAGCGTCTGGCTGAGATGTTCCTTCATTTTTCCGTACATAGATTTTTGGTTATTAGGTTGGTTCTGTGTTTTTTATGTTGGCACAAAGTAACTGAATATTTTTGACATATGGTCAACAAGCCTGTTAATGTTGCTTAAAATCGGCACTACCGACAAACATTTTGACAGAATACGCCGCTACTTTGGCGAAAAATTGCTTATTTTGCAGCGCGTAACGAAAGCACATATTTATACTTAAATTATAAAAACGACTATGAAAAATATCCTGGTTATCGGCTCCACCGGACAGATTGGCTCGGAGCTGACACGCGAACTCAGACGACGTTATGGAAACACTCATGTGGTGGCCGGCTACATTGCCGGGGCTGAACCCAAAGGCGAACTGCTGGAGGCCGGGCCTGCTGAGCTGGCCGACGTGACCAATGGTGCTCAGATAGCCGAGGTGGTGAAGAAGCATCACATCGACACCATCTACAACCTGGCTGCACTGCTCTCCGTGGTGGCTGAGTCGAAACCCAAACTGGCATGGAAGATTGGCATCGACGGGCTGTGGAACATCCTCGAGGTGGCCCGCGAAAACCAATGCGCCGTGTTCACGCCCAGCAGCATCGGCTCGTTTGGCAAGCACACCCCCCACCGCGGCACGCCGCAGGACACCATTCAGCGCCCGCAGACCATGTATGGCATCACCAAGGTGACCACCGAAATGCTGAGCGACTACTATCAGCGCAAGTATGGCGTTGACACGCGCGCGGTTCGCTTTCCCGGCATCATCTCCTACGTCACTCCTCCGGGCGGCGGCACCACCGACTATGCCGTTGACATATACTATAGCGCCGTGCGCCGCGAGAAGTTTGTCTGCCCGCTGCACGAAGGCACGCTGCTCGACATGATGTATATGCCCGACGCGCTGAAGGCCGCCATCACCATCATGGAGGCCGACCCCACGAAACTGGTGCATCACAACGCCTTCAACGTGACGGCCATGAGCTTTGCGCCCGAGACCATCTATGCCGAAATCAGGAAGCACCGCCCCGACTTCGAGATGGTCTACGACGTGGATCCGCTGAAGCAGGCCATTGCCGACAGCTGGCCCGACAAGATGGACGACACGTGCGCTCGCCGCGAGTGGGGCTGGATGCCCGACTACGACCTGAAGCGCATGACCATCGACATGCTGAAGAATCTGGAAATAAAACTCAACGGAAAGTAACTGTCGTTAGCCGTTGTCAATAAACGAACTGCCTGCAAATGGGGCCTTCGTAGGTATTGACAACGACGGAAATCGTGTCACCCGTACCCAAGTGGTACGGGTTTCTTTTTAGCGGAATGCTCAGATAATTGCGGCTGGTGTAGTATTCGGGCGCACCGCCTTGGTCGTGAAAGAGGCGCAGATGAAGATGCTTGCCGCCATCGTCACTCAGCATCAGTGTGTCGCAAACCACACCCACCTTGTGCACCACGTCGTCGCCATCGATCTTACCCGTGAGGATGTTGACGCCCAGATTGATATAACGCCCGTTGCGGCTTTTCCAGCTGCTGGCCAGCGTCAGCGGGTCGGTCTTCATCTCCTTCACCGTATAGGCCGGCACAATACTGGCTGTCGGTACAAGGCGCACACTGACAACCTCGCCCTCACGCGCGCTTACCTTATTATAATATATCAGCGTGCGATAGGTGGAATCGGGGGTCGATGCCCACTTGAACGTCTTGTCGGTGAGGAGCGTCAGCGAATCGCCGTCGTCCGTCATCATGCTCACCAGTGTCTCGGCTTCTCTCGAATAGGCTTCGGCAAAATCAGCCTGCAAGTTGGAATACACCATGTCGCCCGACTCATAGCTTTCCGTCTGGCAGGCACAAAGAAGAAGAACTACGACCAACAGGGAGAAAGCGTCCATGACGCTTCTCCTCTGATGGTGTAGATGTGTCTGCATACTATTCAAGGTCGATTGGGTTGGTCGGGCAGGTTTTTGCTGCCGCTTATTGGATTTTCAGGAAATTGCGTGCCGGATTGGCATACATAGTAAGCATGCGCTCGCGAAGGAAAGCCACGTCGGGCTGAGGAATGGAGATCTTGGCCAGCTGGCCCTCAAGATAGCGCTCAAAGAAAGCCTTGTCGGCATCGGTGTAGCAACCGGCATGGGTGCTTCCCTCAAGCATGTCGAGCGCAATGTAGTTGGATGGATAGAGCCTGTAGTTGCGATGAATCTCGGCATCGATATGCGTAGCTACCACATCAAAGAACTCGGTCTTTGCCACCGATGAGCCGAGCGCTTCCAGATAGTTGTCAATGCAGGGGGCGCACTGATAATGTATCCGCCCCTTGAATCCCATGATGCCCGTCTGCATGCTGACCACATCGTCGTGGGCCGACTTTTTCCACCCCTGCACGTCGCGTTTCAACTGAAACTCGGCCGCCTTGAGGAAGTCGCAGGGATCAAATTCGTAGCTGATGGCCAGCGGCACGATGTGCAATTGCATCAGGCGCTCGCGGGCTGAGCCTTCGCCACCCATGGCCATCATCTTCAGGATGGCCGGTTGCGTGCGGTCGTCGGAATCCTTGGCGCGCCCTTCACGCTGGGCTATCCAGATGTTCTCGTGTTTTTGGCCTATGGCATAGTGCATGTATTCAGAGAGTCGTTTGCTGGCAAGCAACATCTGCCGGGGCTGCAACGACCGCTCCACGATGAACGACTTGTTCACTCTCACCAAATCCTTCACCCATGGCAGCGACAAGAGATTGTCGCCAATGGCAATCTCGCACGTTGTCGTGAACCCTGCATCGATGAGCAGTTTGTCGAGCAACGCCGAGTCGAGCACGATGTCGCGATGATTGCTGATGAATGTGTAGCGCCGAGTCACGTCGATTTCGCTCACATCCATGTCGCATCCCTTGCTGGCCTTGCTGAGGAGGTCTACAAGGAACCCGTAGCAAAAAGCCTTCTGGAAGTCCAGGCTCGTGGCACAGCCCTTCATCTTTGCGGCAATGGCCTCCAAGGGAATGCCCGGATAGAGATAGGCCACCACGCTCTGGAACTGCCTGTCGGCAAGCAGCCGGTCGTAGACTTCGGGCAGTTCCTCCGGCTCGAAAGGCCGTATGTCGTCAAACTCTTTGGGTATAGGCATAGGGGATGAATGTTTTGGTTAGTCGAACTGATTTTCCACTATTTCGGTCAGCACGTCCTTAATGTCGAGCCCGGCAGCGCGCACCTGCTGTGGAATGAAGCTTGTGGCCGTCATTCCCGGCGTAGTGTTCACCTCGAGCATGCTGATATTTCCTTCCTTGCTGACGATATAGTCGATGCGTATGATGCCATTGCAATGCAGTATGTCGTAGATGTGGCTGGTGATTTGCTTCACTCGCCCGGCAATTTCGTCGCTGATGCGTGCCGGCGTGATTTCATCCACCTGGCCGTTGTACTTGGCATCATAATCAAAGAACTCATTGCTGGTCACCACCTCGGTGATGGGGAAGAATACAGCCTTCTTCCGGGTCTTATAGCATCCCATGGTGATCTCCGTGCCTTCGAGCAGGCTCTCCACCATCACCATGTCGCTCTCCATCATGGCTTTGCGGATGGCAGGAGCCAGCTGGTCCTTGTTCTTCACCTTTGAAACGCCGAAGCTGCTCCCGTCGGCCGCAGGCTTCACGAAGCAAGGCATGCCGATGCGCTCCTCTATCTCGTCGTCGCTCACCAGCTGCTCGTAGCCCTTGCGGATGAGCAGGCTGTCGGCCACGCTCACTCCATAGCCGCGCAGATACTGATTGAGCACGAATTTATCGAATGTCATAGCCTCCACGAGCACGCCGCTCGTAGAGTAAGGCAGATGAATCAACTCAAAATAGCCCTGTAGGATGCCGTTTTCGCCCGGAGTGCCGTGGATGGTGATATAGGCATAGTCAAACTGCACCAGCTTGCCGTTCTCCATGAACGAAAAGTCGTTGCGGTCTATGGGCGTTGTCGTGCCGTCGTTGAGCTGCACGTGCCAGTCTTGATTTCTTATCACTACGATGTAGACGTTATACCGTTCCTTGTCAAAGAAGGAATAGAGTCCTTGTGCCGAGCGCAACGATACGTTGTACTCTGATGAGTCACCACCGCAGACGATGGCAATAGTTCGCTTCAAATTTTTCATAATTGTCTTATCCTCATTCTAAATGATTACTCTTCTATTTCGCCCTGATAACCTCGGATGAATCCGCGCCACTTGGCGATAAGGGCTGCCATGTCGGCCGGAAGTGCGGAGCTGAAGTCCATGGGTTTGCCCGTCAGCGGATGTACAAAGCCCAGCGTGCGTGCATGCAGGGCCTGCCTGGGGCAAAGCTTAAAGCAGTTGTTGATGAAAGCCTTGTAGGTGCTGCTGCGCTCTCCGCGTCGTATCTCGGTGCCGCCGTAGCGCTCGTCGCCGAAAAGAGGGTGGCCAATGTGGCGCATGTGGGCGCGTATCTGGTGGGTGCGTCCCGTCTCCAGCCTGCATTCCACGAGGGTGACGAAGCCGAAGCGCTCGGCCACCCGCCAATGTGTAACGGCCGGCTTGCCCGTATCAGAATCGGGTGGAAAGACAGCCATGCGCAGGCGGTCTTTAGGGTCGCGTGCAATGTTTCCCTCTATGCGGCCCTCCTCTTCGGTGAAGTTGCCCCACACCAGCGCCAGATAGCTGCGATGGGTGGTTTTATTGAAGAACTGCACGCCGAGGCTGGTCTTGGCTTCGGGTGTCTTGGCCACCACGAGCAGGCCGCTCGTGTCCTTGTCGATGCGGTGCACAAGGCCCACTTCCGGGTCATTGGGGTCGTAAGAGGGCAGATTGCGCAGGTGCCAGGCCACGGCATTGACCAGCGTGCCGCTGAAATTGCCGCATCCTGGATGCACCACCATGCCCGCCTCCTTGTTGATGACCATGAGCTGGTCGTCTTCATAGACCACGTCGAGGGGTATGTCCTCGGGGGTGATGGTGGTATCGTAGTGGGGGCGGTCGAGCATGAGTGTGATGACGTCGCCCGGACGCACCTTGTAGTTGCTCTTCACGGGGCGGTCATTCACATGCACGAATCCGGCATCGGCAGCCTTCTGAATGCGATTGCGGCTGGAATGCTGCATGTGCTCAAAGAGGAACTTGTCTATTCGTAGCGCTTCCTGCCCGCGGTCTACCTCGATGCGGAAATGCTCGTAGAGCTGTTGTTCCTCGTCCTCAAGAATATCAATTTGTTCCGGTTCCATTCTCAGTGGTTATAGTGGTTTGCGGCCTCTCGGCAGGCACTTGCTCTGCGGGTTGCGGCTCCTCGTGCTCTGAGGGAACAGCAAGATGCTCCTCGTGCTCCACAGGGCCGGTGATCTCTTCGAAGTCGTCTTCTTCGTCCTCTGGTTCAAACACGGGGTCTACATAGCTCACAGAGTCCATCAGGTCGCGATGGCCGTCGCCGACGAGCAGGATGAGGGGCTCTTCTATCGACACGCGGTCGCCCGTCACCACGCTGCGCCCGCGCACCTTGATGCCATAGACCCAGTCTTTCTCGCCGGGCACGTATTCGGGTTCGAGCACCTTGAAGCCCATGGCCATTAGCTTGGCGCGGGCCTCGCGCACCGAACTGTTGTCGATGATGTCGGGGATGGTGAGCTTGGGCGTGCTGGGCGAATTGATGATGACGTAGATGATGCGCCCCGACTTGACGATGGCGCCAGCCTCGGGCTGCTGCTCCAGTATACAGTCGGGCGGCAGCGTCTTCACGTAGCCGGTGTCGCTGACCACGATTTCCAGATCGCGGTCGTCGAGAATGTGTTTGGCATCCTTAAACGACTTGTGCTTGATGTTGGGCACTTCTATCTTCTCTCCATGATGCGTATAGAGGTCTATGCCATACTTCACCCCGAGGCAAAGCAACACGACAACCAGCACCATGGCCACCAGATTGAGCCATAGCCGCCAGCTGAAGACCTTTCTGAAGAATTCTCCTGACTTCATCCGGTTGTTCTTTCTTATTAGCTCCCTGCCACAGCCGACAGCACGCCAGGCGGATAGGGAAATGTTCTTATTCGACGCAAAGGTAACTAAAAAAACAGAAAGAAGCAAAGATTCTGCTTTACTTCTTTCTGTTTTCCTTCATTATTCTTGCTGAGCAGGAATTTTTTTACTTTCCGTGATTCTCGTCAGATACGGTAAGCTTCTTGCGGCCCTTGGCGCGGCGAGATGCCAGCACGCGGCGGCCGTTCTTGGTAGTCATTCTCTGACGGAAGCCGTGCTTGTTGACGCGACGGCGATTGTGAGGCTGAAATGTTCTTTTCATCGTGTTGTTCTATTTATTTTATGTTATTATTCACACTTTTGGGCTGCAAAATTAGCTATTATTTTCGAAATAACAAAGAATTATGCTATTTTTACCCGAACTTTTTATGTTTTTTTCGGGATTTTGCGTAACTTTGCAGCCGAATATCAGCTTTTTAGGTCGCAACCAATTAAAAAAACAATTATACATTTATGATCAAATCACAAGACATCAAGAAAGGAACTTGCATCCGCATGGACGGCAAGCTCTACTTCTGCATTGACTTCCTGCACGTGAAGCCAGGCAAAGGAAACACCATCATGCGTACCACGCTCAAGGACGTAGTCAGTGGCCGCGTACTGGAGAAGCGATTCAACATTGGCGAATCCCTCGAGGACGTTCGCGTGGAGCGTCGCGCCTACCAGTATCTCTATCAGGAAGGTGACGACTACATCTTCATGAACCAGGAGACCTATGATCAGATTCCCATTGCCAAGGACCTCATCACAGGAGTCGACTTCATGAAGGAGAGCGACATAGTGGAAGTGGTCAGCGATGCCGACACCAACACTATTCTCTATGCCGAAATGCCGGTGAAGACCATTCTTCGCATTACGCACAGTGAGCCGGGAATCAAAGGCGACACCGCCACTAACGCCACAAAGCCTGCCACACTTGAGACGGGTGTAGAGGTGCGCGTTCCGTTGTTCGTCAATGAGGGCGACCTCATTCAGGTCGACACACGCGACGGAAGCTACCTGCAGCGCATGAAGGAGTAGAAAGATACCGCTTACACACGATTAGCACATGAAGAACAATCGGAAGCCAGCCTCCATTTGGAGGCTGGCTTTTTTCATGCACGGAAAATAAGCCCTGCCCCTGACATTCCAAAGACACTTCGAGCAAGCACGCCACTTACGATGAGCAAGCACGCCACT
>CAMOPD010000103.1 GCA_946622085.1 uncultured Prevotellaceae bacterium
CTTGTTGGAAGAAAATGTATATCTTTGCAAAGAAAAACGAAATATAGGCAAAAAAGAACGCAAAGATTATGATACAGTCAATGACGGGTTACGGCAAGACGGTGGTAACCATCAACGGAAAGAAAATCAACGTAGAGATAAAATCGCTCAACAGCAAGGCGCTTGACCTGACAACGCGCATCGCTCCGCTGTTTCGCGAAAAGGAAATGGAGATCAGGCAGAGCATAGCCAAAACGCTGCTGCGCGGAAAGGTGGACTTCTCGCTCTGGATAGAGAAGGAGGCGGGGGCCGACGCCACGCCCATCAACCGCGCCATGGTGAAGAACTATTATCAGCAGATTAGCAGCCTGGTGGAGGACGACCAGCTGCCGCCGCCCGCCGACGTGCTGGGCACCATTCTGCGATTCCCCGACGTGTTTCAGAAGTCGGAGACGGAGGAACTCTCCGACGAGGAGTGGGCGGCCGCCCGCAAAGCCGTCGACGAGGCCATAGGCAGGCTCGTGGAATTCCGCACGCAAGAGGGGGCAGCCCTGCAGAAGAAATTCGCTGAGAAGATTGACAACATTGAGGCACTCATGGCTTCGATAGAGCCTTACGAGAAGAGCCGCGTGGAGAAGATACGCGCGCGCATCGTAGACGGGCTCAGCCAGATTCCTGAAGCCGACTACGACAAGAACCGGCTGGAGCAGGAGCTCATCTATTACATTGAGAAGCTCGACATCAGCGAAGAGAAGCAGCGACTGGCCAACCATCTGAACTACTTCCGCCAGACCATGCTGGAGCCTGCCGGACAGGGCAAGAAACTGGGCTTCATCGCCCAGGAGATGGGTCGCGAAATCAACACCACGGGCTCGAAGAGCAATCAGGCGGAAATGCAGAACATCGTGGTGAAGATGAAAGACGAACTGGAACAAATCAAGGAGCAGGTGCTCAACGCGCTGTAGGGAAAAGAAAGTGAAGAGTGAAGAGTGAAGAGTGAAGAATCGTGGGTACGAAGGTACGGGGCCACGAGAATTGAAAATCGACGGCCGAAGGGAAAGTCAATAGAATCGAGCGCTTGAAGCATATCTCGCACCCACGTTCCCCCGATTCTTCAACTCCTTGAACTCCTTATAACATTATAATAGCATCATCGCATGAACGGAAAACTAATCATCATTTCTGCCCCGAGCGGCTCGGGCAAGTCGACCATCATCAACTGGCTCATGACCGAGCATCCCGAGCTGCGGCTGGCCTTCAGCATTTCGTGCACCAGCCGGGCCCCGCGCGGCACGGAGCAAAACGGCGTGGAATACTTCTTTCTCTCGCCGGAGGAATTCCGCAAGAAGATAGACAACGGCGAATTCTTAGAATATGAGGAGGTGTACGAGGGACGCTTCTACGGCACGCTCAAGTCGCAAGTGGAGGCTCAGTCGGCACAGGGCCAGAACGTGGTGTTCGATGTTGACGTGAAGGGCGGATGCGCCATCAAGAAGTTCTATGGCGACCGCGCGCTCAGCCTCTTCATCCAGCCTCCTTCCATTGAGGAGCTGCGCCACCGGCTGGAAAGCCGCGCCACCGATGCGCCCGAGGTCATCGACCAGCGCATTGCCCGCGCCGAATATGAACTCACCTTCGCCCCGCAATTCGACCGCACAGTGGTGAACGACCAGCTGGAGGTGGCTTGTCAAGAGGCCTACGAGATTATCAGCGAGTTTCTGGAATAATGCTAACAGGAATCTACGGCGGGAGCTTCAATCCCATTCACTACGCCCACATCCGACTGGCCAAGGCTTTGCTTCGGCAGACGCAGCTCGACGAGATATGGTTTGTGGTGTCGCCGCAAAACCCTCTGAAGAGGAACTTGGCGCTGCTCGACGACGACAAGCGGCTTGAGCTCACCCGACTGGCCCTGAAGCGCGTGCCGGGGCTGAGCGTCAGCGATGTGGAGTTCCGGCTGCCTCGCCCGTCGTACATGCACACCACGCTCACGTATCTCGCTGAGCAACACCCCGACCGGCAGTTCGTGCTCATCATTGGAGCCGACAACTGGGAGCGGTTTCATCTTTGGCATCGGGCCGACGACATCATAGCCCGATTCCCCATCATCATCTATCCCCGACCGGGTTCGCCCATTGACGCGAACTCGCTTCCTCCGACTGTCAAGCTCGTCGACACGCCGCTCATCCCCATCAGCAGCACCCTCATCCGCCAGCGCATCAAGCAGGGCAAGAGCATCGACCGACTGGTGCCGCGCGCCGTGGCCCGCATCATCCGCGAGGAAGGACTGTATCTCTGAGGAGTGAAATAAAGTGAAGAGTGAAGAATGAAGAGTGAAGAATTTGCTACCGCCACAATAACCGCAGGCGATTCTTCACTCTTCACTCTTCACTCTTCACTTTGTAACATACGCCAAACTATGTGTAACACACTTTGGAATCGAGGCCCCTTTTTTAGCAGAAAGGGTGGCGGCGATTCCAACTTTTTTGCTTACATTTGCAGCAACCATGATTCTGTATTTGAAGAAACAACGTAAAGTCTGACCATCATGAAGAAGATCGGAAGTCTTAGTCTTTGGGCGGTGGCATTGCTCCTTGCGGGTGCTGCCCTGCTGTTGTTTGAGAGCAGTCTGCTCTGGAAGGTGCAGTCGATGAACGAATTTCTGGGGAGCGCCTTGTTCTTCCGCCAGCAGATGCTGGTGCCCGGCGGCTTGCTGAGCTATGTGGGCAGTTTTCTCACCCAACTGCTTTTCCACCCGTGGTTAGGGGTGGGCGTGCTGCTGGGCCTGTGGTGGCTGCTGATGTGGGTGTCGGCGCGTGCCCTGGGCATAGAAGGCCATTGGCGGGCGTTGTTGCTGCTGCCCGTGACGCTGCTGCTGGTGGCCAATGTCGACTTGGGCTATTGGATCTACGTGCTCAAGTGGCGCGGCTATTTCTTTGCCCCCACACTGGGCACGCTGGCCGCCGCCTCATTGCTCTGGGCCTATCGCAGTGCGCCCCGCAAGACGTGGCTGCGGGCCGTCGTCATCGGCTTGACGGTGGCGGCGGGCTATCCGCTCCTGGGCGTGTGGGCACTGGCTGCCGCCCTGCTCATGGGCCTGGCCGACACCTGCCGCTCGCCCAGAGACTTCCAGGGGGGCCGGTTGATGCTGCCGCTGGCCCTGCTGATGGTGGTGGCCGTGCCGCTGCTCTACTATCGCTACGTGTTCTTCCAGACCAACCTGCAGGACATCTACGCCACCGGTCTGCCCGTTTTCACCTTCCTCGATAGCCATCCCGTGTTCTATCTGCCCTATATCCTGCTGGCCGCCTGCTATGCCGGGGCCGCGTGCTGCAGATGGGACACGAAAACGGCCGCTGGCCCCGCCTCGGCCACAAAGCAGAATGGCGCCCGTCGCCGGCAGGCATGGTTCAGCAGCCCGCTCCTCGCTCAGGGGCTGCTGCTCGTGGCGCTCTCGGTGGGAGTCTTCGCCTTCTGGTTCAAGGACGAGAACTTCCATCACGAGCTGCGCATGCAGCATTGCGTGGAACGGCTCGACTGGGACGGCGTGCTGAAGGAGGCCATGCGCCAGAAGGATGAGCCCACACGCTCCATTGTGATGATGCGCAACCTGGCCTTGGCGCGCATAGGCCGCCAGGGCGACGACATGTATATCTTCCCCAACGGCGCCAAGCCGAGCCATGCACCCTTCCCCATCCTGCTCTCGCAGATCATCGGCCGCATGATCTACTATCACTACGGGCTGCCCAACGAGTGCCACCGCGTGTGCCTGGAGGAAGGCGTGGAGAACGGGTGGCGCACCGAAATACTGCAATACATGGCGCGCTGCGCCCTGATGAACGGCGAGCGGCAGGTGGCGCTGAAGTATCTGGGACTGCTCCGCCAGACCATGTTCTACGGCAAATGGGCCGACAACATGCAGCCGCTGCTCTACAACCGCGCCTTGCTGGAGCAGGCCGCCGAGACGGGACCCGTGAGCCACATGATGCACTATGCCAACACGCTGGGCTCGGACAACGGCTACACGGAGCAATACGTGATGGGGCTGCTGGCAGCGCAAGACTCCGACGACAAGCTGTTTCAGGAGCAGGCCCTGCTGGCCACGCTCTGGAAGAAAGACGCACAGCTGTTCTGGCCGCGCTTCATTGGCTATGCCCGCCAGCATCCTCACGACAGGATTCCGCGCTACTACCAGGAGGCGGCCTACCTCTTCGGCACGTTGGAGAACCACCCCAACCTCTCGAAGATACCCTTCAGCGACGGCATAAAACAGTCGTTCCAGGCCTTCGTAGAGGCCATGAAGCGGTGCGACGGAATGCCCATGGAGGAGGCCAGAAAGCGCCTCTACCCCGTCTTCGGCAGCACCTACTACTATGAATACTACATGATGAGCGACCTGAAATACTTCTAATGTTTGTAAAGGGAGTAAATACGAGCCCTCTCGCTCAACGAAACAAAATAAAGAAAACAAACACGACCACGACGATGAAATATCTCTATCTATCACTTTTAGCCTTGCTGCTGGCCGCCTGCGGCCGCCAAGTGCCCCAGCAGTATGAACAGTCAGACAAGCTGCCCCACATCTATCCCGACTACACGGGAGTGACCATCCCCGTGAACCTCGCGCCGCTCACGTTTCAGCTCGAGAGCCAGGCCGACGACGTGGTGGCCCGCTTCTCGGCTGACGGAGAGCAGCTGGTGTGCGGCGGACTGAAAGTGAAGCCACCGATGAAGGCCTGGAGGCAATTGGTGCAGCAGGCCCGTGGAGGAGCCATGCTGGTGGAGGTGTATGCGCGCCGCCAGGGACAGTGGACACGCTACAAGCCCTTCCGCGTGTTCGTATCGCCCGACAGCATAGACCCCTACATCAGCTACCGGCTCATCCCGCCATCGTTTGTGGCCTATGAAGACCTCACCATACGCCAGCGCTGTCTGGAGAACTACGACGAGAGCATCATCTACGACAACATGCTCTGCTCCACCGAGCGCAAGGGACAGTGCATCAACTGCCACAGCTACCAGCAATACAACCCGCAGCGCATGCAGTTTCATGCCCGCCAGAATCTCGGCGGAACGGTGGTGGCCTACGACGGGCAGCTCACCAAGGTGAACATGAAGAACGACTCGCTGCTCTCGGCAGGCGTCTATCCGGCATGGCACCCCTGGCTGAAGCTCATTGCCTACTCCACCAACAAAACCCACCAGACCTTCCACACCGTTGACCCGAACAAGATCGAGGTGTTCGACGACAACAGCGACCTCATTCTCTACGACGTGGAGCGCAACGAGGTGATGAACGTGGAAAGCCGCCCCGACGAGTTCGAGGTGTTCCCCTTCTGGGCGCCCGACGGCAAGACGCTCTACTACTGCAGTGCTCACTTCGAGATGGGCGACTCGGTGAAGGACCGCGGCGTGGAACTCATACGACGCTCCCGCGAGGTGAAATACAACATCTACTGTAAGGCCTTCAACCCGCAGACACTGCGCTTCGGGCCCCGACGGCTCGTCGTCGATGCCGCTGCCGTGGGGAAGAGCGCCACGCTGCCGCGCATCTCACCCGACGGCCGCTTCCTCATGTTCACCCTCGGGGCCTTTGGCGTGTTCCACATCTGGCACCACGATGCCGACCTCTGGACGCTCGACCTCCAGACGGGCCAACTGCGCGACATGAAGGAGCTCAACTCGCCCGACACCGAGAGCTACCACTCCTGGTCGTCCAACGGGCGGTGGGTCATCTTCAGCAGCCGCCGCGACGACGGCAACTACACCCGACCCTTCATGGCCCACATCGACCGACAGGGAAGGGGCTCCAAGCCCTTCGAGCTGCCCAGCAGCGACCCCGACTACCACCGCCAGCTGATGAAATGCTACAACATTCCCGAATTCATGCGAGGACCCGTCACCATCAGTCCGCAGCAGTTTGCCGACGCCCTGAAGGGCGAAGGCCGACAGCCCGTCAAGTTTGTGCGTCAGCTCTCCGCCCGATAGCTCCCCACACGACGTCGCCTTGCAGTTTTTCTGCCCTGCGCTTCCCGGTTAGCGTTTTTTTGCTTACCTTTGCAGCCAGAAGACCCATTGACAGACAGGAATGGCTTTGTTTTTACGTTGTCTGAAGCGCCTGTCCCATTGGCTGTTGTCGCCACTGCGGACTAACGGTGCCTTCTTCTTGTGGATGTTCTTGCTCGGCATTTTTTGTGGCTACGCCGAGCTGCACAACTGGGAGAAGGCCTACGACCACTTGTGGGCAGAACTCTTTCTCGACCTTTATGTTATTTGTGTGCTGCTGTCGCTGCTCCCCGAGCGGGTGCGGCGATGGGTGCGTCGTGCGCTCTATGTCGCGTTCTATGCGCTAGCCGTCGTCGACGTCTATTGCTTCGTGAAGTTCCAGTCTACGCTCAATCCCACCATGCTGCTGCTGGTGGGCGAGACCAACGGCAAGGAGGCGGGCGAGTTTCTCTCGGCCTACGTCACTGCCGACGTGCTGCTGAGCCCCGTGGGCGGCGTGCTGCTCCTCATGGTGGCCCATGCGCTCACGGCCCGTTTTGGCTGCAGGCTGCTCGGGCGCCTGAAGCGCGCTCTGGAGTCCGCGCGCCACTATATATATAGTAAGGTACGTGCACGAAGAATCCGCCATGCTGCCTGGCTCCCCACCCTCAAAGCCAGTCTGCCCCATCTGGCGGCGCTCATCGTGGCACTGCTCTTGGCGTGGAGCGCCGCCGCATGCTGGCCCAACAAGACGGCCATGGCGCGCCTCTTCGGCTATCGCAACATTGGCTCCGTAGAGCACGAACTCACACGCAAGGACTGCGCCCAGCTCTATGCACCACCCTATCGCATGGCATTCAGCATCTATGCCAACCGCCTCACGGCCAAGCAGATTGACCGTCTGCTCGTCACCAAGAACCGCGTGAGCGTAGACAGCTGCGCCTTCACCAGTCCGCAAATCGTGCTCATCATCGGCGAGAGCTACAACAAGCACCACTCGCAGCTCTATGGCTACGACAAGCCCACCACGCCACGCCAGCTGGAACGCCGCCGACGAGGCGAGCTGGTGGCCTTCGACGACGTGGTGGCCCCGTGGAACCTCACGAGCTTCGTCTTCAAGCATCTCTTCTCGCTCTATGCCGCCGGCGACAAGGGCGAATGGTGCGACTATCCGCTCTTTCCCGAAGTGTTCCGCCAGGCGGGCTATCACGTGACGTTTCTCACCAACCAGTTTCTGCCGCGCGCCAAGGATGCCGTCTACGACTTCAGCGGGGGCTTCTTCCTCAACCACCCCGAGCTGAGCAAGGCGCAGTTTGACGTGCGCAACGACCGCGTGCACGTCTTCGACGAAGACCTGCTCGACGACTACGACCGCCTTCAGAGCCGCGACCACGGCGCCAAATACCGAGGACAGCTCACCATCTTCCACCTCTACGGCCAGCACGTGAGCTACCGCATACGCTGCCCCAA
>CAMOPD010000104.1 GCA_946622085.1 uncultured Prevotellaceae bacterium
TCGGCGCTGCTCGAAGTGCTCGACCCAGAGCAGAACAACGCCTTCCACGACAACTATCTCGACGTGGACTACGACCTCTCGAAGGTGCTCTTCATTGCCACGGCCAACGACCTGAACACCATTCCGCGGCCCCTGCTCGACCGCATGGAAATCATCGAGGTGAGCGGCTACATCACCGAAGAGAAGATTGAGATAGCCCGCCGCCACCTCATTCCGCGCGAGATGGACAACACGGGTCTGAACACGCTCGACGTGAAGCCGTCGTTCAACAAGGCGGCCATTGAGCGCATCATTGAGCAATACACCCGCGAGAGCGGCGTGCGCCAGCTGGAGAAGCAAATCAACAAGGCCTTCCGCAAGCTGGCCTTCCGCAAGGAGCTCGACGGCGCCATTCCCTACGAGAAGATTACGCCCGACAAGCTGCCCGACCTGCTGGGCAAGCCGCCTTTCTATCGCGACATCTATCAGGGCAACGACTATGCCGGCGTGGTGACAGGTCTGGCATGGACAAGCGTGGGCGGCGAGATTCTCTTCATCGAGACATCGCTCAGCAAGGGCAAGGCAGGCAAACTGACGCTCACGGGCAACCTGGGCGACGTCATGAAGGAGTCGGCAGTCATCGCCCTGGAGTATGTCAAGGCACATGTCGACGTGCTCGGCATAGACTATCGCATCTTTGACCAGTGGAACATCCATATCCACGTGCCCGAAGGAGCCACGCCGAAAGACGGCCCCTCGGCAGGCATCACCATCGCCACCAGCATCGCCTCGGCGCTCACTCAGCGCAAGGTGCGCAAGAACGTGGCCATGACCGGCGAGATAACCCTGCGCGGCAAGGTGCTCCCCGTGGGAGGCATCAAGGAGAAAATCCTGGCTGCCAAGCGCGCGGGCATCACCGACATCGTGATGTGCAAGGAGAACAAGAAAGACATCGACGAGATTCCCGAGGTGTATCTCAAGGGCGTGGAGTTCCACTATGTGGAGAACGTGCAGGATGTGTGGGCCTTCGCCCTGACCGACACCATCGTCGACCATCCCGTGAAGTTCGAAATAGAGGAAGGGAGTAAAGGGAGTAAGGAGTAAAGGGAGTGTAGCATATCCATAACTCCCTGAAAACATGATGAATAAACAAAAAGGACAGTAGTGACATTCGAACTACAACATACCGACACGGCCAGCGATGCCCGCACAGGCATCATCACCACCGACCATGGGCAAATCAAGACACCCATCTTCATGCCCGTGGGCACATGCGGCAGCGTGAAGGGCGTGCACTTCAGTGAGCTGCGCCAGCAGGTGAAGGCCCAGATCATCCTGGGCAACACCTATCATCTCTATCTGCGTCCTGGACTCGACATTCTGCGCAAGGCCGGCGGACTGCACAAGTTCAACACTTGGGAGAGGCCCATCCTCACCGACAGCGGCGGCTTCCAGGTGTTCTCGCTGACGGGCATCCGCAAGTTGCGAGAGGAGGGCTGCGAGTTCCGCTCACATATCGACGGCTCGAAGCACATTTTCACACCCGAGAACGTGATGGACACCGAGCGCATCATCGGAGCCGACATCATGATGGCCCTCGACGAGTGCCCGCCGGGGCAGAGCGACTATCAGTATGCCAAGCAGAGCCTCGGACTCACGCAGCGTTGGCTCGACCGATGCATCAAGCGCTTCAACGAAACCGAACCGCTCTATGGCTATCGGCAAAGTCTCTTCCCCATTGTGCAGGGGTGCACCTATAAAGACCTGCGGCGCGAGGCCGCCAAGCACGTGGCCGACAAGGGAGCCGACGGCAATGCCATCGGCGGGCTGGCGGTAGGAGAACCCACCGAGGTGATGTATGAGATGATAGAGGTGGTCAACGAGATACTGCCCAAGGACCGGCCGCGCTACCTCATGGGCGTGGGCACACCGCAAAACCTGCTCGAGGCCATCGAGCGCGGCGTGGATATGTTCGACTGCGTGATGCCCACCCGCAACGGGCGCAACGCCATGCTCTTCACCTACGAGGGAACGATGAACATGCGCAACAAGAAGTGGGAGGACGACTTCTCGCCCATCGACCCCGACGGCTGCGACGTAGACCGCATCCACTCAAAAGCCTATCTGCACCATCTCTTCAAGGCGCAGGAGCTCCTGGCCATGCAAATAGCCAGCATTCACAATCTGGCCTTCTATCTGAGGCTGGTCACCGATGCACGCATGCACATCGAGCAGGGCGACTTTGTGAGCTGGAAGCGAAGCGTCATTGAACAACTGGGGCAACGCATTTAGAAACAAAGACAACATGGAATACAGCAAAATAAGGAAACACCGCCGTCGGCTGAAGGCGGCTCGTTGGTTCAGCAGGCACTTTGCCTGGATGAAGCGCCTGGGACAATGGTTCCGGCGGCACTTTGCCTGGCTCATCGCCGTCATGGCATGGATGGGCAGAAGGCTGCACTGGATGAGATTCCTCAATCCCTTCCGCTACATCAAGCGCCTCGACTGGTATATCATTAAGAAGTTCATCGGAACCTATTTCTTCGCCATCGTGCTCATCATCTCCATCTCCATCGTCTTTGATGTGAATGAGAACCTCTCGAAGTTCACCCAGTATCATGCTCCGCTCAAGGCCATTGTCTTTGACTACTATGCCAACTTCATTCCCTATTATGCCAACCTCTTCAGCCCGTTGTTTGTCTTCATTGCCGTCATCTTCTTCACTTCCAAGCTGGCGGGCAATTCCGAAATCATAGCCATGCTGGCGGCAGGCGTGAGCATCCGGCGGCTCATGCGTCCCTACATGATTTCGGCCACACTCATCACCATCATCACCTTCCTGCTCGGCGCCTACGTCATTCCCAAGGGCAACATCGTGCGCCAGAACTTCGAGTCGATGTATAAGCAACGAACCCGCAAGAACACTTCGGCCGACAATGTGCAGCTGCAAGTGGGGCAGGGCGTCATTGCCTATATTCAGCACTACGACGATAAGCAGCGGCGCGGCTACGGCTTCTGTCTCGACAAGTTTGAGAACAAGAAGCTCGTCAGCCACATGACGGCCACAGAGATACAGTACGACACCGTGTCGGAAAGCAAATACCACTGGAAGGCGCGCGGATGGAAGGTGCGCAAGTTGCAGGGACTGCGAGAGCACATCACCAGCGGCAACCGGCTCGACACCATGATTATGATGGAACCCGCCGACCTCGTGTTCTCTAAGGGCCAGCAAGAGACCTTCACCAGTCCGCAGCTGCGCGAATACATCAGCAAGCAGATAGACCGCGGCTCGGTCAATGTGGTGCAGTATGAGGTGGAGTATCACAAGCGCATTGCCATGTCGTTTGCTTCGTTCATCCTCACCACCATCGGACTCTCGCTCTCGTCGCGCAAGCGAAAGGGAGGCATGGGGCTCTATCTTGGCATCGGACTGGCGCTGAGCTTCACCTACATCATGCTCCAGACCATCTCCTCCACCTTTGCCATCAATGCCAACACGCCCCCCATGCTCGCGGCATGGATTCCCAACATCATTTTCGTATTCATTGCCTACTACTGCTATAGGCACGCACCCAACTAACACGTAATTATTAATTTTCTTTTACATGTATTTTGACGAACTGAACTTAAACGACAACATACTCGATGCGCTCGACGACATGCGCTTCGAAACGTGTACGCCCATTCAGGAGCGATGCATCCCCGAAATACTCGACGGCCACGACGTGCTCGGCATTGCCCAGACGGGCACCGGCAAGACGGCCGCCTATTTGCTGCCCATTCTCAGCCTGCTCGATGACGGCTATTATCCCAAGGACAACAACAACTGCGTCATTATGTCGCCCACACGCGAATTGGCCCAGCAGATTGACCAGGCCATGCAGGGATTCGGCTACTACTTGCAGGACGTGAGCAGCGTGGCGGTATATGGAGGCAACGACGGAACGCGCTATGCGCAGGAAATGCGAGGCCTCACCATGGGCGCCGACGTGATTATTGCCACGCCGGGGCGGCTCATCAGCCACATCACCATGGGGCATGTAGACTTCAGCCACGTGAGCTTTTTCGTGCTCGACGAAGCCGACCGCATGCTCGACATGGGCTTCAGCGACGACATCCTGAAGATTGCCAGCTACCTGCCGCCTACCTGTCAGACCATCATGTTCTCGGCCACCATGCCCCCCAAGATTGAGCAGTTGGCCAAGACGCTGCTCAAGAATCCCGTGGAGGTGAAGATTGCCGTGAGCAAACCGGCCGAGAACATCCATCAGGCGGCCTACGTGTGCCACGAAAACCAGAAACTGGGCGTGCTGAAGCACATGTTCAAGGTGAATGAGCCCCATCGCGTCATCGTCTTCAGCGGCTCAAAACTCAAGGTGCGCGACATCACGCGCGACCTGCTGCGCATGCACATCAACTGCGGAGAGATGCACTCCGATCTCGACCAGAGTCAGCGCGACGACATCATGTATCGGTTTAAGACGGGACAAATCGACGTGCTCGTGGCCACCGACATCGTGGCTCGTGGCATCGACATCGACGACATCGAGATGGTCATCAACTACGACGTGCCCCACGATGCCGAAGACTACGTGCACCGCATAGGGCGCACGGCGCGTGCCAACAAGAACGGAACGGCCATCACCCTTGTTCGCGGCAAGGAGGTGGGGCTCTTCATGCAGATAGAGAAGTTCCTGGAGCGCACCATCGACAAGCTGCCTCTGCCCGAGGGACTGGGCACTCCGCCCGAATACAAGGCCATCCCCATGAGGGGCAACGGCAAGGGTAGGGGGCAGCGCCGCCCCTCGCACGGGCGTCATCGCTCCCAGCAGGCCAAGGACGGCAAGCAGCGCAGAAGCAGGGGCGGAGCCAAGAACCGGCACAAAAACAAACCAAAGCAAGACTCTAATTCATAAATTAACTGGAACGACATGAAGAAACGGATTCTGAGCATGATGCTCGCGGCAGTGGCCATGACTACATGGGCTGCCAACGATGGGAAGACGCTGAAGGTGAAACTCGACATCGTTGACTTCGGCGACAGCGTGGTGGTCTATCGTATAGGGCAGCCACAGCTGACGTTTGTTGGCAAGGACGGTAAGTTTGACTTTGAACTGCAGGTAGACACCGTGTGCGAAGCCATGATATTGCAACCCAGAGTGCTGCGGGGCGACATGGACGATGCACGCTTCTACTCTTTGCCCCTTGTCGGCGGCGAGAAAGTGAGTGTGGTGGATAAAGACAAGACCCGCTACGACGTTGATGGCACAGGCTTCTATGCCGACTATCACAAAGTAGACGTCTTCAGCGAGAATGCCGGCAAGGAGCAGAGTGCCAATGCGGCCAAGTATCGCCAGATGAGGGCTTCGGGCACCGCTAGCAAGGAAGAGTGCAGCAAGTTCTACGACGAGGTGTATCTGCCGAGCTACAACCGCTTCCAGCAGGCATTGACAGATTATATCAAGGCCAATCCCAAACAGGAAGCTGCCATCTGCCTGCTCAATAGCATCGGCGGGTTTGAAAACAAGAAAAACGCCTATATGCTTCTCGATGCCTCGGTTCGTGAAGGCCGCATGAAGCCCATCTACGACAACATTGTGAAGGAAGAGGAGCAGCGTCTTGCCGAGGAGGCTGCTGAGAAGGAAGCTCAGAAGAAGCAGGTATCGGGAATAGAGGCTCCCGTGTTCACGCTCAACGACATCAACGGCAAGCCCCTCGCGCTGACTTCCCTGCGAGGCAAATATGTGATTCTCGACTTCTGGGGATCGTGGTGCATTTGGTGCATCAAGGGCTTCCCCCAGATGAAAGAATACTACGCCAAGTATCCCGGCAAATTCGAAATCCTGGGCATCGACTGCAATGATACCGACGAAAAGTGGAAGGCCGCAGTGAAGAAGCACGAGCTGCCCTGGCTGCATGTTTATTGCCCGAAGGAGTCGAAACTTCTCAGCGACTATGGCATTACGGGCTTCCCCACGAAAATCATCATCGACCCCGAAGGCAAGATCTTCAAGACCATCGTTGGCGAAGATCCGTCATTCTATAAGCTTCTCGACGAATTATTCAAGTAGGCTGCTGACGTAATGCAGTGAGCCAGCAAACAGTTGAACAGTTTCTGACGGCAGGATAGCAAGACTGACTATCCATTCGTTTTTCCGCTACAGAAACTGTTCAACTGTTTTTCTTTTTTGCATATTCATTGATATTCCGCGCGACATGGCTTCTCATGCCATGCCATTACTCCCCAGAAACTCTCGCCAGGCGTTCCTGATGACGAAAGTCAACCAGTGACGTGCACTTTTTGCCCAGACTCATAAGTAAATATAATGTACGCGTGTGCGCGCACGCAAGGTTGATGCCGGAGCTTCGGGAAAAGTCATTTTTCAAGCAAAAAGGCGGCTTTTTTGACTTTTTTCTACTTTTTCTGCAAAAAATCTATCAAAATGTTTGCAGTTTAGAATTTTTGCTGTACCTTTGCAAACAGAAAGGAGAAAGCAAGGAAAATGATTTCCGCCATCAACGAGAGAACAAACATTTTTTTAAGGTATTAATAACACTAAAAGAAGATTGATTATGAATGCAGCACAAGTTGTAGAAGATCTCAAGCAGAGATTTCCCAATGAGCCGGAGTACATCCAGGCAGTTTCTCAGGTACTTCCCACCATCGAGGAGGAGTATAACAAGCACCCCGAATTTGAAAAGGCCAACCTCATAGAGCGCCTGTGCATCCCCGACAGAGTGATGGAGTTCCGCATAACTTGGGTTGACGACAAGGGTAACGTGCAGACAAACATGGGCTACCGCATCCAGCACAACAACGCCATTGGTCCGTACAAAGGCGGACTGCGCTATCATAAGTCGGTGAATCTGGGCATCCTGAAGTTCCTCGCCTTTGAGCAGACTTTCAAGAACTCGCTCACCACGCTGCCTATGGGCGGTGCCAAGGGAGGAAGCGACTTCTCGCCGCGCGGCAAGAGCGACGCTGAGGTGATGCGTTTCTGCCAGGCTTTCATGAATGAGCTCTATCGCCACATCGGTCCCGACGAGGACGTGCCTGCCGGTGATATCGGTGTGGGCGGACGCGAAGTGGGCTATCTCTTCGGCCAGTACAAGAAACTCACTCATCAGTTCCAGGGCGTGCTCACGGGCAAGGGCATCCAGTTTGGTGGTTCGCTCATCCGTCCCGAGGCTACAGGCTATGGCACGGTATACTTCCTCTGCTCCATGCTCGCCACTCGCGGCATAGACATCAAGGGCAAGAAGGTGCTCATCTCCGGAGCCGGAAACGTGGCCCAATATGCTGCCGAGAAGTGTCTGCAACTGGGTGCTATCCCCATGACCATGAGCGACAGCGACGGCTATATCTACGATCCCGACGGCATCAGCCGCGAGAAGCTCGACTACATCATGGAGCTGAAGAACGTGGAGCGCGGACGCATCA
>CAMOPD010000105.1 GCA_946622085.1 uncultured Prevotellaceae bacterium
TGCGTTGACTCCAGTCAACAGACAGCATGCAGGCCGATTGCGGTTTGCGAGCAGGCACCCACCACCCTGCGAGCACCCGTCACGCAGCTACCCCAAAACGTGGGAAAAAGCCGAAAAAGTTTTGCCGTTTGTCGCCATTTCATTATATTTGCAAGCAATGAGTAAGAAAAAGATGCTTTTCACCGGCCTGCTGCTCATCATGGTGATGGGAGCCTGGGCTCAACGGTCGGTCTTCGGCAAGATGTCGCCATGGGTGAAGATGGCGGCCATGGAGCATACGGCCAAGAACAGACTGCCCGCCAAACAAGGGCAAGGGGTGACGCAGATGTGCGCTTTCGTGAAGCTGGCCGAAGGTGCCGACTCGGTGCTGGCACGCCACGACTGTCGCCAACTGGCGCGCTTCGGGCAGATAGCCATCGCCTCCATTCCCCTTCACCGGCTGAGCGCCCTGGCTGCCGAGCGGGGCGTGATGCGCATTGAGGCCGGGCGGAGCTGCTCGGCGCTGATGGACCAGACGCCCGGGCACGTGAACGCGCTGCCCGTCTACGCCGGCACGAGGCTCCCGCAGGCCTTCACGGGCAAAGGCGTGGTGGTAGGCGTAGAGGACATCGGCTTCGACCTGACCCACCCCAACTTCTACGATGCCACAGGCACGCACTATCGCATCAGCCGTCTGTGGGACCAGCTGGCCGACACGCTGGGAGCCAACCGCCTGTATGTGGGCGCCGAGTTCAAGGGCGAACGGGAATTGCTGGAGTATGCCCACTCGCGCGACGGACTGGAGCAGACGCATGGCACTCACACGGCGGGCACTGCTGCCGGCAGCGGCTTCGACAGCCCCTATCGGGGCATGGCTTGGGAGAGCGACATCTGCCTGGTGAGCAATATGGTGACGGCCGACACGGCATTCGTGGACCGGCAATACCGATATAAATACACCACTGCCACCGACGCGCTGGGATTCAAATACATCTTCGACTACGCCGAGAGCCTGGGACGGCCCTGCGTGGTGTCGTTCAGCGAAGGCTCGCATCAGGATTTCTACGGCGACGACCAGCTGCTCTACGAGACGCTGGAGCAGATGGTGGGCCCGGGGCGCATCTTCGTGGCTTCGGCCGGCAACAGCGGCGGACAGGCCAACCACCTGCTGAAGCCCGTCGGGGTGGAAACGGCGGGGTGCGACGTGTATAACCATTCGCAGTATGACTTCTTCTACGCGCGCTCGGCCGACCCCTTCAAGCTGCGCTTCACATTCACGCCCCCGGAGGCGGAACGAGTGACGTGCGAGGTAGCCACCGACGAGATTCTGCAGCTGCCCGACTCGCTCTTTGCCGACACGCTGCGCGTGGGGACCGACGACTATGGGGTGTTGGTGGGTGCCTACCCGTCGTGCTACAACGAGAAGGAGCTCATCTACGAAGTGATTCTGCAGCGGCTCGAGGGCACCGACATAGGCAGCGACAACAGTCCCGTGCACGTAGATGCCATAGGCCGAGAGGCCAAGGTGGAATTTTTCAACATACTGGGCTACTTCCTGAACAGCAAGCGCGAACTCACTCCCGACGGCTATCTGGACGAGGCCTATGCCATCCACTCGCCGGCCAGTGCACCTGCGGCCATCTGCGTGGGAGCCACGTCGTATCGCACGCAAATCGTGAACTACAAGGGCGAGGTGCGCACCTACGACCACGGAACGGGCGGCCAGCGCGGACCCTACTCATCGATAGGACCGACGTTCGACGAGCGCATCAAGCCCGACGTGATGGCTCCCGGCAGCAACATCATCTCGTCGTACAGCAGCTGGTATCTGGAGAATCACCCCGATGCAGCCGACATTCGACAGGACGTGGAGCACTTCGACTGGAAAGGCCGCACCTACGCCTGGAACAGCAACGGCGGCACGTCGATGGCAACGCCCGTGGTGAGCGGTGCCATCGCCCTGTGGCTCCAGGCCAAGCCTACGCTCACGCCCGACGAAATAAAAGAGGTATTCGCACGCACGTGCACGCGATACATACCGCAACTGGACTTTCCCAACAACATCTACGGCTACGGGCAGATAGACGTCTATCGCGGCCTGCTCGACATTCTGCAGCTGAGCGGCATCGACGGTCTGAGCCTGCATCAGCCCCAACGCGCCACGCTGGCACTGCACGAGGGCAACGAACTGGAAATAAGCTTCGCCGAAAGCCCGCGGAAGGCCTTCAGCGTCAAGGTGTTCTCCACTGCGGGAGGTCAGCTCACGACGCGCCGATTTGAGCCCACCGACAGCCGCTTCACACTGAGCCTCAGCCACTTGCCACGAGGCATCTATGCCGTTCAGATAGACAGTGACGAGGCGGCCATGAAGGGGTCGGAGCTGATAAGAGTGGAGTGATGGCTCGGCTCGCCATTGCACTTGAAGCCGGGTAATCTTTTTTAGGTATTGGGCAATTACCCCATTTTTAGGTATTGCAGGAACATGCTAATCATTCTATCTTTGCATCGACAAAATTCAAAGCACTTAACGTAAACAAAAAAGCAAAGAAAGAATGAAAAAGACAATTGTTGTTTATGGTTCCTCCACCGGAACCTGCCAGGAAATAGCCGAGCAGATAGCCGGCAAGCTGAATGTGGAAGCCAAGGACGTAGCCAACCTCACGAGCGACGACATTGCCGAGAACGACAACCTGCTTCTGGGCAGCTCCACATGGGGCGCCGGAGAGCTGCAGGACGACTGGTACGACGGGCTGCAGACGCTCAAGAATGCCGACCTCAGCGGCAAGACCATTGCACTCTTCGGCTGCGGCGACTGCGAATCTTACGGCGACACTTTCTGCGGTGCCATAGGCGAAATATATGAGGCACTCAAGGAGAGCGGAGCCAACTTCATCGGCAGCGTTTCCACAGACGGCTACACATTCGACGACTCTTCGGCCGTGGTTGACGGACAGTTCATCGGTCTTGCACTCGACAACATCAACGAAGACGACAAGACAGAAGCCCGCATTGACGCCTGGCTGGAGAGCATCAGCGCACAGCTGTGATGACCCACCGAACCACACACAAGAAAAAACAGCAAGAAGAAACTCCCCCACCCCATGAGACAGAAAAGCGACGTGATGCCCATCGACATGAAAGTACTGATGAACCACATCTATGAATACAAGAAAGGTGTGCGGCAGATGGTACTCTTCACTTTCAACAAGAAGTACGAGCAATTTGCGCTTGGACGCCTGGAGCGCCAGGGCATCGACTACGTGCTCCAACCCGTGGGCAACGACAGGCTCAACCTCTTCTTCGGGCGGCGCGAGTGCCTGGATGCCATCAAGCTCATCGTCACCCGACCGCTACATGAACTCACTCCCGAAGAAGACTTCATGATTGGCGCCCTGCTGGGCTACGACATCCGCGTGCAATGCGAACGCTACTGCCAGCGCAAGTGTCGCAACTGCAAACGAGCACAGTAGGGAGCTGGAGTCGACGGGGAAAGAAAAGCACAATCACAAGTGATATTTATAATAAATCTTGTTCGCTAAATAAACAATTCATAATGTTTTTGTATAGACGATAGGGGTTGTCGTGATGACAACCCCTTATTGTGTTTCCATACACCCTGAAGTGGAAAAAAGTCATGAAAAAGCCTCGCCAATACAGAAGGATTGACTATTTTTGCAAATAGAAAAAAAGACGAAGCAATGGAATACGAACAATTCGACATCAGCCAATGGGAACGACGCGAACTCTATGAGCACTTCTCCCGCCTTAGAAATCCGTTCTACGCCGTGGCAGCCAATGTAGACGTGAGCAACCTCATTGAATATAAGCGCCGTGAGGGGCTCTCCTTCTATCTCTCACTCATCTATCTGGCCACTGAGGCTATCAATGCCATCGACAATTTCCACCTGCGCATTGTGGACGGCCATGTGGTGAGATTCAGCACCATACACCCCAACTTCACCCACAAGAGGGCCAACGAGGCCGTATTCAGGTTCTTCACGTCACGAATGGAGGGAACGCTGAGCGAGTTTGCCAGGCGATGCGAGGCTGCCATGAAAGACCAGACCACACTCTTCGGCGGCCATGACCACTCGCCCAACCTGATCTACTTCAGCAGCTTCCCCTGGGCCGAGACAACGGCTATCACCAACCCCGGCATGGAGGATGCCGACGACGGCATACTACGCATCAACTGGGGACGCTATGGACTGCACGACGGGCGCTATCTGCTCAACATCACAGTAACGGCCAACCACCGCTTCATCGACGGCTGGCACATAGGCCTCTTCTTCCGGCAGCTGCAAGAAAGAATAGACAGATTGGGGGATCCAGAAAAGCAGTAGATAAGGGGGAAGGGAGACATTTGAAAAAGCATCACGATTACCCCGACAGGGCTATCGACGGCATCGTGAGGGCCGTTTTTGGGGGATGTGCAAATCATTACCAACAGCAGGGGCGCTTCGTGGTGTGCCACGAAGCGCCCCTGCTGTTGGGTTTACTCCCGTCCTGACTCCTTGCTCCGAAGAAACGCCGTCAGTGCTTCTTGTAGTATTCCAGTCCTCGCTTCACGTTTTCCTTCACGGCCTTCGACGAGAAGGTGGCTCCCGTCACGCCGTCGACGTCGGTTTTGAGCGCCTTGCTCACCTTCATGCCCTCCCAAAGGGGGAGCAGACTTTTCTTGATGCGGGCGAAATATTTGGGAGTTTCCTGATTTTTGAGTGCCACCACTTTCACTATTTTCTGTTTCTGGATATGTATTTCAACGGGCGTTGTACCTACGTATCCGTTGACGTCCTTGGCCAGCGAAGTGGTGTTGATGACGGTGGTGCCGTCGCTCTTCTTTGTCATGACGCTTTGTGCCGAGGCGGCCGAAGCCATCGTCAAGCCCAGCACAAGGCATAGAATCTGTTTTTTCATTGTCGTGTCTTTATGTTGTTTCCATTAATATTCTTACTATCCGCTCGGCGGTCCTGCCGTCCCAGCGCTCAGGCAGAGTGCTCTTCTTCCACTGCCCCTTCACCATTTGCTCTACGGCCAGGCCCAGCTGTTCGGCGTCTTCGCCCACGAGCACGTTGGTGCCTTGTTTCACGGTTTCAATGTGCTCGGTGTAGCTGTTGAGCGTGATGCAGGGCACGGCGTTGAACGTGGCTTCTTCGGCCACGTTGCCCGAGTCGGTGACGACGCCCATGGCATGGGCAGCCACATAGCCAAACTCCAGATAGCCAAGCGGTTGCACCAAGTGAAAATTGGCGGGCATGGGGTGGAGCAATCTGGCAACGGTCTGCGCGGCCAGTCCTCGCAGGGGGGCGACGATGGGTGTGCTTCCGGCCTTTTGGGTGAGGCTCTGAAGCATGTCGTTCAGGCTTGCCTCGTCTTCCATGAGTGCCTTGCGGTTGAGCGTGAAGAGGATGTAGCGCCCATTGTCCAGACGCAGTTCGTCCATGACGGCAGGCCGCTGCCAACGCTGATGATTGTATCGCAGATTGTCGATGAGGATGTTGCCCACCATGAAGACGCGGCTCTCGTCGGCACCCTCACGCGAGGTGATGCTATTGTTGCTGATGCCGGCGGTGAAGAGCAGGTCGCTCAGCCCGTCGATCACCAGGCGGTTGATTTCCTTGGGCATGCGAATGTCGAAGCTGCGCGTGCCGGCCACCAAGTGCGCCAGGCGGATGCCCTGCTTCTTGGTGACGATGGCGGCGGCCATGGTCGACGCCAAGTCGTCAACGACGATGACCACATCGGTGGGGGTGGCGGCCAGATATTTCTCAAATTCGCCCATCACTCTGCCAGTGAGCTCGTTCAGGCTCTGGCAATCAACGCCCAGAAAGACATTCGGGCGGTCTATCTGCAGGTCGCTGAAGAGCGAGCCCTCGAGTGTGGGGTCGTCGGCGGTTCCGGCATAGACCAGCTGATAGTCAATGCCTTCGGCCTGGCGGATGGCACGTATGAGCGGGGCCACCTTGATGAAGTTGGGGCGCGCTCCGGCCACGATGCAAACGTTCAGTATCTTGTTCATTAGCTTTGGTTTTGCTTCCTCATGATTTTCATCCGACAAAATTACAAAACAATTCCGAAACCTGCAAATAATTAGGAACGCGTAACGATTTTTAGGGCTTTTTCCAACTCTTGCTCTCAGCCCGTTAGTTTCCTGGGGAGGAGTCCTCTTTTGAGGGTGTTTTTTTCGGGAGTCATTGATGGCCAACAATCACTGAAAGCAAAAAACTGATTGGCATGCCACAGCAACTCACATCAGCAACAAGAGCCTGCGGGGGCAGGAACAGGTTCACCATCAGCTTTCTCAAACGATTGCGCAAAAGAAAAGAGCCAAAACATGCGGCTATTTCGCGGGAAATGCGTACATTTGCAAATAGAATCTAAATCTTAAACAAATCACAAACAAGACAATGAAGAACATCTCTTTAGACATGACGAAGGCTGCGTGCTTCCTCGGCGAAGGCGCAGTGAAAGCTCTTGAGCCCCAGGTAAAGGCCGCTCAGGAAGCATTGGAGAACGGAACATGCCCGGGCAACGACTTCCTGGGATGGTTGCACCTGCCATCGGGCATCAGCAGCGATTTCCTGGCCGAAATTCAGGCCGCTGCCGACGTGCTCAGGGCTCATTGCGACACCATTGTGGTGGCCGGCATCGGAGGTTCCTACTTGGGAGCGCGCGCCGTGATTGAGGCGCTGGGCAATTCGTTCGCATGGCTCATTCAAGACAAGCAGAACCCCGTTATTCTCTTTGCAGGCAACAACATCGGAGAGGATTACCTCTCGGAACTGACAGAATATCTGAAAGGCAGGAAGTTTGGTGTCATCAACATCTCGAAGAGCGGCACCACCACCGAGACGGCACTCACCTTCCGCCTGCTGAAGAAGCAGTGCGAGGCCCAGCGCGGCAAGGAAGAGGCCCGGAAAGTCATCGTGGCCGTGACCGATGCCAAGCGCGGAGCAGCACGCACCTGCGCCGACAAGGAGGGCTACAAGAGCTTCATCATTCCCGACAACGTGGGCGGCCGATTCTCGGTGCTCACCCCCGTGGGCCTGCTGCCCATAGCATGTGCCGGATTCGACATCAAGGCCCTCGTTGAGGGGGCTCAGCAGATGGAGAAATGCTGTGGCAAGGACGTGCCGTTCGGCGAGAACATGGCCGCCCAGTATGCCGCCCTGCGCAACGCCCTCTATGGAGCCGGCAAGAAGATTGAAATCATGGTGAACTATCAGCCGAAACTCCACTTCGTGAGCGAGTGGTGGAAACAACTCTACGGAGAGAGCGAGGGCAAAGACAAGAAAGGCATCTTCCCCGCCAGCGTGGACTTCACAACCGACCTTCACTCCATGGGACAATGGATTCAGGACGGTGAGCGCACCATCTTCG
>CAMOPD010000106.1 GCA_946622085.1 uncultured Prevotellaceae bacterium
TACTGAGAACGTATTTCAGCCTGTAGATGAAGTCGTCGGCTTCGGCGCGCGTCAGGCACAATGGCGGCAGCAGGCGCAGCGTGTTGGTGCCAGCGCAACCGGTGAAGCAATGCTTCTCGTAGATGAGGGGCTGGCGGACATCTTTGTGGGGGCAGTCAAGGTCGATGCCAATCATCAGTCCGCGGCCGCGCACGTCGGTGATGTGGCTTTCCTTCTGCTGCATTTCCTGGAGTTGCCCTATGAGGTAGTCGCCCACCTCGCGTGCATTCTCCACCAGGTGCTCCTTCTCCATCACGTCGATCACAGCCAACGCTGCGGCACATGCCAGGTGGTTGCCGCCAAACGTGGTGCCCAGCTGGCCGTATACGGGCTTGAAGTCGGGCGAGATGAGCACGCCGCCCATGGGGAAGCCGTTGGCAATGCCCTTGGCCACGGTGATGATGTCGGGCCTGATGCCGAGCCACTGGTGGGCAAAGAACTTGCCGCTGCGGCCGTAGCCGCACTGTATTTCGTCGCAAATCAAGACTGTTCCGTTGCGCCGGCAGGCCGCCTGCAGCCCCTGGGCAAATGCCTCGGTGGCCATCTGAATGCCGCCCACGCCCTGGATGCACTCCAGGATGACGGCGCACACATCGCCCTTCTGCAGTTCAGCCTCCCAGGCCGGCAGGTCGTTGAGCGGCAGGTAGGTTGCGTGGCCGCCGTCGTTGATGGGAGCGATGATTTTAGGATTGTTGGTCACTTCCACGGCCAGCGACGTGCGGCCGTGGAAAGCCTTCTGTGCCGAGAGCACGCGTGTGCGGCCATTGGCAAACGAGGCCAGCTTCAGCGCATTCTCGTTGGCCTCGGCGCCGCTGTTGATGAGAAACAGCTGATAGTCGTCGTAGCCACTGATGTGTCCCAGCCGTTCGGCCAGCTCAGCTTGCAGCGTGTTCACCACCGAATTGCTGTAGAACCCTATCTTGTTTAGCTGCTCCGTCACTTTGCTGATGTAGTAGGGATGCGAGTGGCCGATGGAAATCACGGCATGCCCGCCATAGAGGTCGAGATACTCCTGGCCACGGTCGTCCCACACGCGGCAACCTTTGCCCCTGACGATGTTCACGTCGAAGAGCGGATAAACGTCGAATAACTTCATCTTTCTTTGTCTATACGTTAAAACGTGACAAAGGTACACAATAGTGAGCAAAAAGCCAAATATAAATGCATAAATATGAAGGCGGGAAGCCCTTTTAATGCCTCTTCCCGCTTTCACTGCATATATTGCTGCATATTAATGCATTCTTTCCTCTGAAAATTTCTCTCCTGCAACACTTTTGCCCCTTTTTATGATTGAAAAAATATGGTTGTCCGGGGCAACTGCCCAAAGCTCATAGCGAAGGGCTGGGCGCCCGGGTCCGTGTGCTTTTGGCCCTTCGGGCTGTTTCTGAAGTCCCTTCGATGCTCGGACTGATGCATGTTCACGCCTTCGTTTCGTGACGGATGTCACGTCCTCCGGCTGTCTTATTTTCCGTACTCGAATTCGAACTCAATGCTGAGCTTTATTTCGTCGTTGTCGCTGCGCAGGGGCTCCCACTCGTCGGTCTCGGCCTTTCCGTCGTTGTAGTAGGTGGTCACCTTGTGCTCGTACTTATCGATGTCGAAGGCGCTCACGCCCTTTCCGCCATAGGAGAAGACGCCCGTGTTGTTGTAAACGTAGCTGTCTGTCGAGATGGGCGGAATCTTGTTCAGGACGCACGAGACGATGGTCACGTCGCGGTTGCGGTCGTAGTCGTCCTTCTGGTCGCCGTAGGTGAAGAAGTATTCGTAGTGGCTGTCATACTGCAGGTTCTCTATCCGGGTGCCCTTCAGGTTGCCCCTGAAGCCCGTGATGTCGAACGACATGGTCTTCTTGGTGTCGTAGTATGTGTCGGTGTTGTGGACGTCCACCTCAATGTGCACCACGTCGTTCTTCTGCGTTACGGTGTAGGTGTTGTTCTTGAAGTTGTAGAAGCTCACGGGCGCCAGGTCAGTATAGGAGCTGCCTTTTATCTGGGCCTTGAACTCGGCGTCCAGGCGTACGCTCTTGATTCTGGTCACCTTGATGTCGGTTTCCTCCTGCTCCGTGAGGCTCACTTTGACGGTGCAGGGCTTCGTGTCGTTTTCTTTGGTAAACGTGTTGCGCAGGGATACCACGTAGAGGCTTTGGGCTTTCGTCATCCTGGTGGGGTTGTCAACACCATACAGCTTGCAGAAGTTCTTCACGCTGATGGTGTAGGGATTTGAGATGTCGGCCTTGCCGAGCTGCTTCAGCTCGCTGCCCGTGTCGTAGAGGATGTAGGACGTGATGTCGCTGTGCTCCTGGCTGAGTTCTATGTCCTGGTCGGGGTTCTGGGCCACGATGTCCTTGGATATCATAAATTGCTGGAAGACGGCTCCGTTGTTGTAGGCGTTGTCGCTCAGCTCGCCTCCCGCTGTCTTGGTGATGCCTTTTTTCGACACGAAACAGTCCTCGATGCTGACGCCTTGAATGAGATTGTTGTTGAGAGCGCTGAGCACAAAGTCGTAGTAGGCGTCGTGGTGGAAGAAGGCCACTCCCTCTTCTTCCACATACTTTTCCAGGGCCTGGCGCAGCGTGCGCCCCTTCTGATAGCGATAGAGCTTCACCATGCTGTTGTCGCCGTTTCTGGATTTCTTTGCCAGATACTCCAGGAAGCCCGACATGCCATAGCCGTGGGCGCGGCAGGTGGGGTATGACAGTTCGTGTGGAAAGAGCTCTTTCATCACCAGCGGCAGATTCTTGGCTCCCAGCTCGCCGCCAACGGCCATGTCGCCCCAGAACTTCTCGGTCCAGCAGCCCATGGCTTCGTCGAGCATGGCCCACTCGTCGCCTTTGGCACCGGCGGCCTTCATGTCTCTGCCGCTGCGAGGCTCGAAAATAAGGTCGTGGATGGCGTGTGCCGACTCGTGCACCAGCGTGGCCTGCAGCTGGTTGCGCAGCGCGGTGTTGTTGGGCTCCTTCATCAGCTGGAAGAGCTTTTCCTTGTTGATATAGATGTCGCTCATATAGATGCTCCAATGAGAGGGCGTCCAGGTGCCCCAGCACTCTTTCTCGTCTTTGTCTTTGGGGAACCGCACGGTGTATTGAATGTTTACCGAAGGCAGGGGAAAACCATGGTCCTTCAGCTTCTGGAGGGCAATGGGCACGTTCTCGTTCAGATAGGCTTCTATCTTGTCGTAGGTGTCTTTGTTTCGGTAGTATTCCAGCCAGCCCACATCGCGCGTCACCTTGAAGCGATAGTCGCTGGCTGCGCGTGTGGCGGCGCGGGTTTCGTCGCCGTCGTCGTCCAGCAGGCCGATGTAGAAGTAGGGGTTGGTGTCGGGATCCTCGGAGAGGACTGGCAGCGTGGCTGTGGCCGTGCCGTCGGTCACGGATGCCTGCAGTTCGCAGAACACGTTGCGCGTGGTGTTGGTGTGCCGGTTCCAGCCTGGCGAGAGCACCACCATGCGGACGTTCTTCGTGCCGTCGGGTATCTTCAGCGACACTCTCGACTGCTTGCCGACGCCCTCCCTGGGGACGAGTACCTGATAGAACGAGGCTGCCACGTCGCTGTCAACGAGGCGGTTGCCTGCCGTCTCGGTGATGGCCACCTTGGCGTCGCTGCTGAATGTGCCTGAAGGAAATGTCAGGGTCAGGTCGCCTTTCTCGATGGTGCCGCCCGACGAGGATACGGTCTGCCAGTCGCTGTCGCTTACCGGCGTAATGGGTTTGATTTCTTCTTCGTCTATACTGTCGCTACTCTTCGAGCAGGCCGTAAATACTGCCACGCCCATCAGGGCGGGCATGAGTAACATTAGGAATCTTTTTGTAATCATATTATTATAGCTGATTAATTGAAGTTTTTGCATCTGAACAACTCTGTTGGAGTTAAGGGGGCAATGCCGAAGTTCCCTACAGTTGGAATGGAAGCGAAAGCTGATGGGTATATTGCAAATATAGAAGAAAGTTCTGGCAAAAGACTCTCATATTGCAAAAAACGACTAACGTTTTGCAAATCGTTAGTCGTTTATCTGTGAAATCCACTCTTTTGGCGAGAGGCCGGTGATGGTTCGGAAGGTTTTGAAGAATGTTTGCTCGCTACCGAATCCTGACTCCATCCAGATGGTGGATATTTTCTTGTGGGGCTTCTCGCGCATCATTTGTTTGGCATGGTCGATGCGGTAGTGGTTGACGTATTGTGTGAAGGTGTAGCCGGTCTGCGAGTTGATGCAGGCCGAGATGGCGTTTCGGTGGAGGTGCAGGAGCTTGGCGATGTCGCCTACTTTGAGTTGGCTGTTGAGATAGAGGCGGTCTTGCTGCATGAGTTGGTCGATGCGCTGCATGAGGTCGGCCGAGGTGTCGGATGTTGAGTTTGAGTTGTCGAGTGTCGGGTTTGAGGTGTCAGGGGTGGCACTGCGGCGGCGCCTGAACACAGCTATGCCTGCGCAAACGACGACCAGCATGGCCGCGAGGACGGCGAGCCATACTTTGCACCCAACACCTAACACTCCACACCTGTCACTTGACGCTTCACCCCCAACGCCAACGGAAAGGAGATAGGCGCTGGCCGAGGGCGAGAAGTTGCTGAGCGCCGACTGGAGCCCGCCAGCGAGGAGCAGCCGGCCGTCGGGGGTGAGGACGGGCGAGTAGTCGGGATAGACGGGCAGGGGGTCGGTGTAATAGAGTGTGAGGGGAGCGGGGGTGCCCAGCTGCGAGGCCTTGTCGTAGTCGATGCGAAGCACGTAGAGGCGTGCGCCGTCTTGGGGGTGGGAACGAAAATCGGCGTTGGCTCCCACGAGATAGGCCCGCGCGCGCTGCCGGTCGGCTATGATGGCGGAGAAATATTCGATGGCTCCCCACTGGGCGGCGGTTGGCACGGGGCAGGCCGTGGGCAGGAGGGTGGCGACGCCATTCTTAATCTGGGCGATGGCCACTTGCCCGGTGGAGTCGCATACGGGCACGAGATAATGGTAGCGGCTGTGGGCCATGTCGCCGATGAAGGATGGCGCATTTTGGTGTATGCTGCATCCGAAGGGGTGCCACCGCCGGAACAGGGGAATGTCGGTGGGCGGGCCTTTCAGTCTGTCGGCAATGCTGCTGTGGAGGGAGTCGCCCTTGGTGTCGAATGCTCCGAAGATGATGGCGTCGTCGGGAGCAGTGGGGAAGATGTAGGGTGCGGAACGTGGGATGGAGGCGGCTTTGACGTGGGTGAACGTGGTGAGGCCGTCGAAGAGTTCGATGGAGTCGTCGTGATACCAGTTGCCGGCGATGACCACGCGGCCGTCGGGCAGCTGGGTGGCCGATGCGGCGGCTCGCTTCTGGTCGAGGCATCCGAAGCCGCGGAAGGTGTGGGCCTCGGGGTCGTAGAGCTCGGCGGTGTGGGTCTGCCCGATGCCCAGTGGCTCTTTGCATCCGCCGAGGAGCAGCACCTTGCCCGACTGGAGTGTGACGGAGCATGCAAAGTCGTGGCTATAGACCATGGGCATGGTGTGCCACTCGTCGTCCTTGAAGTATTCGGCGGTGGGTGTGGGCACGAATCCGTCGGTGTGTCCGCCTGCCACGACGTATTCGCCGCCTGCGCAGAAGAGTTGGTGGGAGGCCCGGGGGATGCTGAGGTCGGGCAGGCGCTCTACTTGCATCTTGACCACGGGACAACGGCCTTCCTGCGCCACCGCGGACAGCGGCAGCAACAGCAACAGACAGAGCAGCAGGAGTTGGGAATACTTTCTTAACAACGAATTGAACGAATTGAACGAATTGAACGGATTTGGCAAACGGCAAGACAACGAATTGAACGAATTGAACGGATTAGGCAAGCCACGAAACAACGGATTTAACGGATTTAACGGATTAGGCATGCGACGAAACAACGGATTGAACGGATTTAACGGATTTGGCATGCAATAAGATTTGCAATTGCCATCCGTTAAATCCGTTGTACTTATTCTTCTGTGTCTTGTCATGCTCTCCACGTATCTCAGAATGCCGAGGGCTTGAGGCGCAGTCCAGTTCGCTCGTCGATGCCGAACATGAGGTTCATGTTCTGCACGGCCTGCCCCACGGCGCCTTTCAGCAGATTGTCAATGCAGGAGGTGACGAGCAGCTTGTCGCCGTGTTTCTCGCAGTGCACGAGCGCCTTGTTGGTGTTCACCACTTGCTTCAGGTCGATGGGCTTGTCGGAGTAATGGGTGAAGGCGGCATCGGCGTAGAAGTCCTTGTAGGCCTCTACGATGTCGGCTTCGGGGGCCTTGGTCCTCACCACGCAGGTGCAGAAGATGCCACGGGCGAAGTTGCCGCGATAGGGGATGAAGTCGATGGAGGCATCCAGATAGCCCTGCACCTGGGTGAGCGACTGCCTGATTTCGGCCACGTGCTGATGCTGGAAGGGCTTGTAGATGCTCAGATTGTCGGTGCGCCAGGAGAAGTGGGTGGTCGGGCCGGGCTTCTGGCCGGCTCCGGTGCTGCCCGTGATGGCGTTCACGGCCACGTCTTCCTTGAGCAGGTTCAGATAGGCAGCAGGCAGCAGGGCCACCTGTATGCAGGTGGCGAAGCATCCGGGGTTGGCCACGTGCCGGGCCTGCGAAATGGCTTCGCGGTTGATTTCGGGCAGTCCGTAGACGTAGTCGTGGCTGCCCTTGATGCGGAAGTCTTGTGCCAGGTCGATGATTTTCACGTTGCCGGGTATGGAGTGCTCCTTCAGGAATTGTTCGCTCTTGCCGTGGCCGAAGCAGAAGAACACCACGTCCACCTGGTCGAATGGCATCTCGAGGCTGAATCGCAGGTCGGTTTCGCCGATGAGCCCTTCGTGCACGTCGCTGACCAGATTTCCCGCGTTGCTCTCAGAGTTGGCAAAGACAATCTCTGCCTCGGGGTGGTTGAGCAGCAGGCGGATGAGTTCGCCGCCGGTATAGCCGGCCGCGCCTAAGATTCCTACTCTGATCATCTCTTTTCGTCTTTGTGTATTCCGTAATATACGCGAAGCGGTGTGGAGCTCACCTTGATGAATCCCTTGGCCTCGTCGGCGGTCCATCCCGTCTGCGTCTCGCCATATTCGCCCAGCTTCGACTTGGTGAGGTCGTTGGCCGAGTCGATGCCCACGGTCTCAAAGCCATAGGGGCGCAGCTTCAGGATGGCGGTGCCCGTCACGTTGCGCTGGCTTGAGGTCAGCATGGCCTCGATGTCGGGCATGACGGGCTCCAGATACTGGCTCTCGTGCAGGAACATGCCATAC
>CAMOPD010000107.1 GCA_946622085.1 uncultured Prevotellaceae bacterium
CATGCAAAGGTATGAATAAATATTCGTCTGTGCAATCGTCAGAAGTAGGTATTTTGGGGGGCTTCAGCGCTGATGGCTAAGCACTTGTCATTTGTGGTTCAGTTTTCCCAGTATCCATTCCAGTTGGCGGTGCTCGGTGTCATCGCTGGTCCAGTGCTCGTTGATGGGGGTGATGAGCGC
Organism: uncultured Prevotellaceae bacterium; assembly: GCA_946622085.1. GTDB lineage: Bacteria > Bacteroidota > Bacteroidia > Bacteroidales > Bacteroidaceae > Prevotella. The sequence goes on from CAMOPD010000107.1 coordinate 181, forward strand.
CTCCTTCGGACATCTGAGTGTGTTCCACACGGCGTAGCTGGTGGTGGGCGGGCAGGTGTTGTCGTTGTAGCCCCAGGTGAGGAACACGGGGCAGGTGATGTGGCGCGCGAAGTTCACCACGTCGTAGTAGGCCATGGTGTTGAGCTTCTCGGGAGTCAGCATGCCGGGCGTGCGGTTGAAGTGCGGATAGCCGCCCGTGCGGCCTTGCTCGCTGTAGGCTCCCATGTCGCTCAGGGCGGGATGGTTGGCCACGCAGGCCGTCACGCGGTCGTCGAGGGCTGCCGTGACCAGGGCCAGAGCTCCGCCTTGCGAGCCCCCCTGCACGATGACGTTTCGGCCGTCCCACTGGGGTAGCGACGTCAGCAGGTCGATGCATTGGAGCATGCCCAGATAGACACGTCGCATGTAGTAGCGCTCGGGGCTGTCGATGCCATTCTCCAGGTAGGAGTTTCCGCGGCCGTTGAGCGCCAGGCTTATCTCGCGGAACTGCGATTCGCTCAGCCGTGGGTCGAGTCCGTGAATCTCCATTTCCAGGCGTATGCAGCCGCTCTCGGCATAGTAGCGGTGGCGTGCCGGCTCCTTGATGGTCTTCACGCCGGCTCCCGGCGGGCAGAGCACCACGGGGCAGCTCTTGGCCTGAGCTCCACGGGGCAGGAAGAGATAGCCATACATGGCCTGTCCCTCTTTGTTGAGTTGCAGTCTCACCAGCTGGCAGGCGGTCGTCTCGGTGGCGTATTCGGGCGCCGGTTCCTGGCTGTAGTGAAGGCCGAACTTCAGGCTTTCGTCCCGACCTTTTTTCCAGAAAGCGGTGAAGTCGGCCGGCTCCTGCGTCCAGGGCTTGATCTGGTCTGCCGAGAAGCCCACTTTCATGTGGTGGCGGTATTCCTTTCCGTTGAGCTTCAAGCAGAGGCGCAAGTCGCGGAAACCGGGCGTGCGGCGCGTGCCCATGTCGATGGTGGCGTGGCCGCCGGTCAGCGTGGCGCGGCCTTGGGTGTCGTCGGCCAGCATGTCGTTGCCTATGGTGTATTCCACGGTCCCCTCTTGCGGCATGCCGTAGAGCAGAAACTGCACGTCGACCGTGGCTTTCTCGCCCGTCTGGTAGAGCCAGTCGGCATGGTCGGGGACGGTGAGCCACAGGTAGTCGGCGCGATAGGGATAGTTTTCGGCCAAGCCGTTGGCGGTAGCCAGCAGCACGACGAGTAAGGCGATGATTTGTTTCATGTGGTGTGCGGGTTAGTTTGTTTTTTTTGTTTGTCAGGTCAATGTCATCTGCAAATATATAAAAAAAAGCGGTTCGTCGGGATGTCTGTGGGCTCAAATAGCGTTAATCTTCCCAAATATGACCCGTGTTTCAAGCTTTTTTCCTACTTTTGCAACATGAATATGCCAGACAATCCCCATGGCGCAGCCCACGGCACGATGCCGGGCCAGCGTCCGCTGATGGCCATTGTAGACCCCAACACGCTGGCAGCTGTGGGACTGAAGCAGCTGCTGCAAAACGTCATGCCCATCATCACGGTCGACACCTACGGTTCGTTTGCCGAGCTGGAGGCCAATCAGCCCGAGCGCTATTTCCACTATTTTGTTGCCATGAGCATTGTGCTCGAAAACCGCCCTTTCTTCACCGAGCACCGGCGCAAGACCATCGTACTCACGCTCTCGCTCGACTCGGTCTCGCAGCTGCGCGAGTTCCACAGCCTTTGCATCAATGTGCCCGAGCGGGAACTGGTGCGCTCGCTGCTCATGCTTGTGCAGCATGCGCACAGCCATGGCAAGAACATGCCGGCCATGCCGCAAGCGCTGCAGGCCAAGATTCTCACCGACCGCGAGATAGAGGTGATGGCGCTCATCGTGCAGGGACTCATCAACAAGGAGATTGCCGAGCGGCTCAGCATTGGCCTCTCCACCGTGATTACCCATCGCAAGAATATCATGGAGAAGCTTGGCATGAAGTCGGTTTCGGCCCTCACCATCTATGCCGTGATGCATGGCTACGTAGACATCAACAAGATTTAGCCAGCGGGTTAAGCAGTAGAAGCATAAGCGCACAAAGAAGCCCTGCCACGACTCAAACCAAAAGAGTCAGGCAGGGCTTCTTTGTGCGCTTATGTTTGTTGCCTGCAGAGCTTTAGCTCAGAAATCCCAACAGCGCGCCGGCAGCAACGGCTGAGCCAATGACGCCAGCCACATTGGGGCCCATGGCGTGCATGAGCAGGAAGTTGTGGCGGTCGTATTCCAGACCGATGTTGTTGGATATGCGGGCGGCCATGGGCACTGCCGAAACGCCGGCATTGCCGATGAGCGGATTGAGCTTCTTGTCCTTGGGCAGGAACAGATTCATGAATTTCACGAAGAGCACGCCGCTGGCCGAAGCGATGATGAAGGCCATGGCTCCCAGGGCGAAGATCTTGATGGTGTTCATGGTGAGGAATTCGCTGGCCTGAGTGGAGCAGCCCACGGTGAGACCGAGCAGCATCACCACGATGTCGTTCAGTGCCGAGCCGGCAGTCTTGGCCAGGCGGGTGGTCTTGCCCGACTCCTTCAGCAGATTGCCGAAGAAGAGCATGCCGAGCAGCGGCAGACCCGAGGGCACGATGAACGTGGTGAGCAGCAGTCCGATGATGGGGAAGAGAATGCGCTCAGTCTGGCTGACGTGGCGCACGGGCTTCATGCGGATGACGCGCTCCTTCTTGGTGGTGAGCAGGCGCATGATGAACGGCTGGATGACGGGCACGAGCGCCATGTAGCTATAGGCACACACGGCAATGGCGCCCATCAGGTTGGGGGCCGTCTTCGACGAGAGGAAGATGGCTGTGGGGCCGTCGGCGCCTCCGATGATGGCGATGCCGGCTGCCTGATTGGGCTCAAAGCCCATGGCCAGCGCCACCATGTAGGCACCGAAGATGCCAAACTGGGCGGCTGCGCCAATGAGCACCAGCTTGGGGTTGGCAATGAGGGCCGAGAAGTCGGTCATGGCACCAATGCCGAGGAACACCAGCGGCGGATACCAGCCCTGACGGACTCCCTGATAGAAAATGTTGAGCACGGAATTGTCTTCATACAATCCGATTTCCAGTCCGGCATCGGCACGGAAGGGGATGTTGCCCAGAATGATGCCTAAGCCTATGGGGACGAGCAGCAGCGGCTCGAAGTCTTTCCGGATGGCAAGCCAGATGAAGAAGGCGCCAACGACAATCATAATGAGATTAGGAATCGTGGCATTGACGAAACCTGTGTAGGAGAGAAACTCATTAAAATTGTAAGCTAAAAATTCAAAGAAACCCATATCGTGTGTTGTTCTTTATCTGTTGATGATTCTGTTTATCCTATGGTGACGAGTGTGGCACCCTCCATGACGGTTTCTCCCTGATTGACGAGCACTGAGGTGACGGTTCCTGCCCAGTCGGACTGGATGTTGTTCTGCATCTTCATGGCTTCGAGCACAACCACGGTGTCGCCTTCCTTCACGGTGTCGCCCACCTTGACGCGAATCTCGGTGATGGTGCCGGGCAGCGGTGCCAGCACTTTCTGGCCGGAGCCTGCCTGCTGGGCGGGCTTGGCTGCTGCAACGGGGGCTGTGGCGGCATGCTGGACAGGCTTGGGAGGCTCCACATGCGCGTGTACATGCTTGGGAACAGCCTTGATGGGCTGCTTCAGTTCCACCTCAAAGGGGATGCCGTTGACCGATACCTTGGCAATGTTGCCTTCCACTTCTTCTATCTCTACGTCGTAGTCGACGCCTTGTACCTTATATTGATATTTGTTTGCCATGTTTGTTTGCTTGTTTTTATAGATGGTTATAAAGTTTTTCTTGATAGCTCATCACACTCTCGTCCAATTGCTGTGCTTGGGGTTGATGGTGATGATGCCGCTCTCCACGTCGTGAACGTCTTCCTGATACTGTTTCAGGGCCATGGAGATGACGGCGATGTAGATTTCCTTGTCAATGCCTTTGGTCTTGAGCCCATCGTGCAGGATGACGTTGGTCTTGTGGCCGGCATCATGGATTATCTCGGCAGCATCGATGGTCACTTTGACGGGCTGCACGTTGCGTGCCTTCTTCAAGGCCGACTTGCGGGCCATGATTTTGCCGAAGATGCTGAAGAAGACGAAGAGCAACGCCAGGCAGAAGAACACGATGCCCATGGAGAGCACGGTGATGACGAATCCATGAGGGTCGTCGCGCTTCAGGCGGGCCACTTTCGATTCCACCACGTTCTGCACGTTGTCGATGCCGGGCGTCACTTCGTCGGGCTGCATGGTGCGCCATGTGTAGAGACCCTTCTCCTTGAAGAGTGCAAACGACTGGTTGGCTTGCAGGGCAGGCACCGACACGGAGTCGATGAGGTCGATGCCGTTGCCGTCGTAGAGGGCTATCCAGTTGGGGCCGATGGTGTCGACGGGTGCATTGAGATGCAGCGTTCCGCGTTTGGGGTTGCTGTTGAGATGGAGTACGAGGTGCTGCCGTGCATTCATGATGGTGCGCGTGTCGCCGCTGGGGATGACGCTCATTCTCTTGATGCGCTCGGGGGCACTGAGAGACTGGTCGAGTACAGAGCGGTCGGTGGCGATGAACATGTCTCTGACGTTGTAGGTGGAGAAGGCCGTGTTCTCCAGTTCTATCCATGCTTCATGTCGTCCGAATTCGTCCTGCAGACTGGTGGTGTTGTTGGTGAGCACCTCGCTGATTTTGATGTTCTTTGCACCTTGTGCGAACGCCATGGTCGAGGTGGCCAGCAAGACGGATAGCAGTAATCCGGTTCTTTTCATTTTGCGTGTATTATTAATAATTAATATAATGTTTAGGACTAAAAATAGTTTTCACAGGTCAGGAAGAGGTAAGTGCGGCTGCGGGCATGAGCGCCAGGGCGCGTCATGCTCCGCAGAAGAACAGCACGATGATCTGTGCCGTGAAGATGCGCAGGAACATGCAGAGCGGATAGACCGTTGAATAGCCCAGCGCGGGAGCTTCCTTGGAGCAGATGCTGTTGGCATAGGCCAGTGCTGGCGGGTCGGTATAGGTGCCGGCCAGCATGCCCATGATGGTGAAGTAGTTGAAGCGATATTTCATGCGGGCAATGGTGCCGATAATGAGGATGGGGATGACGGTGATGAGGAAGCCCGTGTAGACATATTTCAGTCCGTCGCCCTGGACAACCGTTTCCCAGAATCCTGCTCCGGCCTTGATGCCCACGCTCGCCAGGAAGAGCACCAGTCCTATCTCGCGCAGCATCATGTTGGCCGAGGTGGTGGTGTAGGTGACGAGCTTTATCTTGTAGCCATAGCGGCCAATGAGGATGGCAATGATGAGCGGTCCGCCGGCAATACCGAGCTTCATGGGCACGGGCATTCCGGGGATGGCGATGGGCAGGCTTCCGAAGATGATTCCCAGGAACACGCCCACGAAGATGGTGGCAATGTTGGGAGCATCCAGTCGGCGGATGGAGTTGCCCATGAGCGATGCCACGCGGTCGACGGAGTCTTCGGGGCCAACGACCATGATGCGGTCGCCCACCTGCAGGGGCAGTCCCGCCGAGGCAAAGAGGTCCATGCCCTGACGGGTGACGCGGGTGACGTTCACTCCGTGGATGCTCGAGAAGTGCATGCCGCCGAGTGTCTTGCCGTTGATTTTGGGATTGGTCACGAGGATGCGCTTCGACACCATGGGCTGGTCTTGCTGTTGCCAGTCTACTTCAATCACCGGGCCGATGAAGGCCACGATGGCTTCGGCATCGGTTTCGGCGCACACCACGTTGAGTTGGTCGCCCTTGTGGAAGACGGTGTTGCGATTGGGAATGCTCACGTGGCCATTGTGCAGGATGCGGGTGCACACAAAGTCGCGGTTCAGAAAGTCGTGCACCTGCAGCAGCGTCTTGCCTTCCAGATAGTGGTTGGTCACCTCGATGTGCATGCGGTGAGGCTTCTGGTTGGCCTTCACGCCTTCCTCGGCGTTCAGCCGTGCCTCCTCGCGCTCGAGCTTCACGTGGCAGATGTATCTCACGAGGATGGTGGCGCCGATGATGCCCAGCACGCCAAGAGGATAGGCGCAGGCATAGGCCGACGCTATCTGCGGCGCATTGCTGCCGAAGACGGTGCTCAGGGCCTCGTTGGCCGCTCCCAGACCAGGGGTGTTGGTGACGGCTCCATAGAGCGTTCCCACCATCATGGGCAGGTTCACGGGGTCGGATGTGTCGAAAAAGATGTAGTAGCAGGCAAACATCACCAGGATGTTCAGCAGGATGCCCATTGCGGCCAGCGCATTGAGCTTAATGCCGGCGGTGCCGAAGCTCTCGAAGAAACCCGGACCCACCTGCAGTCCAATCATGAATACAAACAGGATGAGGCCGAAATCCTGGATGAAGGTGAGAATGTTGCTTGGGGCCGTAAACCCGATGTGGCCTGCCATAATGCCGGCAAAGAGCACAAACGTGACACCAAGCGAGATGCCTCCAATCTTGATTTTACCTAAATAAACTCCTACAGCGATGACCACGGCATAGAGCAAAGCAATGTGGGCAACGGATTCGGTAGAAGAAAAAAGACTAATTAACCATTCCATAACATAGCTGAAAAAACGTGTGCAAAGGTACTCATAAAATTGCGCAAATAATAATTTTTGTGCAATTATTTTTATCCCTCAAGCGGTTCTTTTTGAATTTTTAATTATTGGCGAAACGCAAAATGGCACGAATGTAAAAAGAAATACTTAATTGCTTTATAAATAGGGTAGGGGACGCGCTCTTTTATGGCAAATTATTGGTGTCAGGGGAAACTTGTTTCATGATTTCTGAAGATGCCCGTTCTCTCAAGTGTTTGCGTTGTTTATATTCGACGGTGGGCATGCCTGTCTCCATGTAGGTAAGCGCCGACGGCGCGTCAGCCCTCGTGCAGAGTCCGAAGCAGGGTTGGCGTCTGATGGAAAGGCCCGCCCGGCGGGCGTTGACGTGCCACGGTGCTCAGCTACATGCAATCGGGCAGCTCTCTCATCGTGAGCGGCATAGTTTCTGTCTGTTGACTGGAGTCAACAGGTGCGTTGACTGGAGTCAACAGGTGCGTTGACT
>CAMOPD010000108.1 GCA_946622085.1 uncultured Prevotellaceae bacterium
TTCGAGCCCCAAGCGGATCACTTTTAAGAAAAGAGGGCTTCGGCTCTCTTTTTTTGTTTGCCTTACTTGGATATTCTTCGCAATCAACCCCTTTCAACTCATGGACAATAAAGCTTCAACTCCTTTTGACAGACTGCTCCTGCTCAGGCAGTGGCTGCAAGAAAACGACTCCCGCTGCCGGAACAACGAGTCTGCCATCCTTCGAAAAATGGGGTTGGGAGTGGGGTATTTCAGAACCTCGGAGAAGCAGGCGAACAAGAACCTGCGCGAGAACACTTACCAGAAAGTCGGGGAGGCTTGGCCGCAGGTCAATATAGAGTGGTTGAGAACCGGCGAAGGGAAAATGTTTTGCGGCCCCGTGCCAACAGGCGGCGAACCGGTCGGCGGGGTGCCCTTCTACGATGCCGACTTCCAGAACTGGTTCTGCGAATCTGCTGGCTCCCCGGACATCGCTCCCGCTTATTTCATCGACTTCAAACCTTTCAATCGCAAGGGCAACGTGTGGTGCGAAATGAGCGGCGACAGCATGTCGCCACGCATCAATGGTGGCGACAAGATATGCCTTCGGCCACTGAAAAGTGTCGAAGACATCGTCTTTGGGGAAATCTACGCCATCGTGACCAAAGACGGGTTGAGAACCGTCAGGTGGGTGACGCGTTCTCCTGTCGAAGGAATGTTGAGGCTTATTCCTGAAAACAAGGATCCGCGCTTTGGCGACTATCAGGACATGGCCATGAGCGATGTTCTGACAGTCGCCAAAGTGGTGGGTGCAATCAGGTCTTTCTGATGGCTCTTCTCATTTGAACACAAAATTCTCGAGCGTGCAGAGCGACTTCTCCTTTGTCTCAGAAGCGAAGACAAAGAAGATGGCGTGTTTGCCCGTGAGTTCTGCCAGCGCGGGGAGCGGGGCTTCCATCGTGGTGGACGTCTTGGGCATGTCGGCTTTCAGCTCGATGGTTCCCAGCGTCTTCCCGCCCTTCGAAGCCCATGGCCGGTCGGCCATGATGGTGATGGTGGCGTCGAGACCCTCGGGAATGAGCGTCAAGAGCAGCTTCACATCCTTCTTTCCTGCCGTCAGGTCGAGATTGAAATATTTGTATCCCACAATCGAACCGTCGGTATTGTTGACCACCCGATTGGTGTTGTTGCGCAGGTCGTAGGGGGCGTCAAATTTGTCGTCGGTTCCATAGAAGCTTTCCACGTAAGAACCATAGAAGACGTTGTTGGGCCATTGGTGCTCGGCCACCTTCGGTCCGGTCAGCCAGCAGGCGATGCCGGCCGAATGGGGTTCCAGCGGGTTGAGTCCGTCCAGGGCAAATCCCTCCGAATTGTATTCACCCTCCGAGATTTCCACTTTTCCCCCAGGTCCTTCTTCCACCGTCACGCTGATGGGAGCCACCATGGCCTGGCGTGCAAACTCGTTCAGGCCCGACTGCCGGTGATAGAACACATACCACTGCCCGTTGATCTGGCAGATGCTGCCGTGGGTGTTGCCCGACACCACGGCCGAGGCTATCGTGTCGCCATTCTCGTTGGTTTCGCGTCCGCGTCCGTCGATGATGGTGCCGCCGTAAGTCCAGGGTCCCAGCGGGTGGTCGCCATAGGCATAGGCCAGCGTGTAGTTCGTATCGGGCAATCCGAACTCGCCATTCTTTGTCCACCGGCTGTAGATGAATACATATTTATCCTTGATTTTCCTGATAGACGAAGCCTCGTAGAAGCGGAAGTCGCCGGGCTGGTCTTTGCCCGACACCATGTCCTCCACCACTTTCGTTCCCGCCTTCACCGTGGCCATGGTGGCGGGGTCGAGTTCGGCAGCGTATGACCTTGAGAAGCCCCAATAGCCATAGACGCGCCCGTCGTCGTCGACCATGACTGCCGGGTCGAACTGCAACACGCCATCGGTCTTGTTGGGGTCGTCTTTGCTCCAGTTGCTCACCTCGAAGGGGCCGTCGGGCCGGTTGCTCTTGGCCACGAGTCCGTTTCTGCCGCCCTCCTGGTCGTTGGGATAGAGGAAGTAGGTCTTGCTGCCGTCAGGCTCTGTGCGCAGGGCCACGTCGGGGGCAAAGAGCACGTCGGCCGTAGCAGCCGAGTCGAAAGCCTCGCCCTTGGCATTCTTGTCCACTCGCAGAATCTCGCCGTCGTAGCGCCACTGGCTGAGGTCCTCCACCGGTGCCGACCACACCACCTGCTCCCGACCGCAATAGTCGTCGCGGCGGCTGTCGTGAGAGCCATAGATATAGACCCGCTGGCGTCCTGGTTGTTCGGGGTCTTCAAAGACGTAAGGCTCGCCGTCGGGGATATGCTCCCAGAGGGGCAGATAGGGATTTCCCTGGGTGAAGGAGTCGGAAGCGGTCTCTCCCGCCTGTCGTGCACAAGAGACCATCAGCATGGCGCAGCACGATGCAGCCACTGCTGTCATGATTGTTTTGTTGTCCATATCGTGTTTAGGTTGGTTTGTATGCTTGACGATGATTGTGACATTCTGACCACGAAGATACTGCTTTTCGTTTGAGTGGCCAAATATTTAGGCTTTTTTAGTGATTCCCGCGAAAACACGTGCTTACCACCCGAATATGGCCTGCCTCGGGCTGGCATTTTGGCTCCGCTCGCCTTGCATTCAGAATTATTTCGTATATTTGCAGAAACATTTGCAAAAACAACAATCGCAACATGGGAAATATAAAGATTCGCAGGGGTGACTTCTCCACCCCCTTGGAGCTGGAGCATGCCAGTGTGGTGGCGGGCTTTCCCTCGCCGGCCGACGACTATATGCACGAGACGCTCGACTTCAACCGCGACTACATCCGCCATCCCGAAGCGTCGTTCTATGGCGACGTGGAGGGCGACAGCATGAAGGACGCCGGACTGCTCGACGGCGACCGCGTGATCATCGACCGCGCTGTGGAGCCCCATCACGGCTCCATCGTTGTGGCCTGGTGGGACGGCGGCTTCACGATGAAGTTCCTCGACCTCACCCACCAGGCTGATGGCTACATTGAGCTGCGGCCCGCCAACGATGCCTATCCCGTGTTTCGGGTCGACAATCCCGAGCAATTTGAAGTCTGGGGCGTCGTGATTCATCTCATACGCACTTTCGAGAAGATCTGATGCACATTCTCTTAAACTCACAACACCCATGTACGGAATAGCCGACCTTGACAACTGCTACGTTTCGTGCGAGCGTCTTTTCAGGCCCGACCTTGAAGGCGTTCCCTGCGTCGTGCTGAGCAACAACGACGGATGCGTGGTGGCGCGCAGCAACGAGGCCAAGGCCCTGGGCATCAAGGCCGGCGTGCCCTACTACCAGCTGGCCGAGCTATTCCCCGACACGAAGATTGCCGTCTTCTCCTCCAACTACGAACTCTACGGCGAGCTCACCTCACGCGTGGTGAGCATCATCAGGCAGGAAGTGCCCGCCTACTTCCGCTATTCCATCGACGAGTGCTTCCTCTATCTCGACGGCATGGAGCAGATAGACCTCAAGCTGTGGGGCGAACAGCTCCATAAGAAAGTGCGCCAGTATGTGGGCATGCCCATCAGCATAGGGCTGGCCCCCAACAAGACGCTGGCCAAGATGGCCTCCCACTTTGCCAAGAAGTATCAGGGCTATCGCCACTGCTGCATGATCGACACCGACGAGCGCCGGCAGAAAGCCCTGAAGCTCTATCCCATAGAAGATGTGTGGGGCATTGGCCGCCGCTATGCCGCCCGCCTGCAGTCGATGGGCGTGAAGACGGCCTACGACTTCGCCTCCCACCACGGCGACTGGGTGAAGGCCACCTTCTACAACATCAACATCATGCGCACGTGGCAGGAGCTGAACGGCCTCGACGTGGTGCCCAACGAGGAGCTGGCCAAGAAGAAAAGCATCTGCACCAGCCGCTCGTTCAGCGGCATGATAGCCGACCTGCCCACCCTGCGCACCCACGTGGCCAACTATGCCTCGCGGTGTGCTGAGAAACTGCGAGCGCAGGGCACCGTGGCGGCCATCGTCGGCGTGTTCCTCCACACCAATGCCTTCCGCGAAGACCTGGCCCAATACTGGAACTTCCAGGAAACGCGTCTCGTCACCCCCTCCAGTTCTACCATCACCATTGTCGAAGCCGCCACCGACGTGCTGCGCCGCATCTACCGGCCGGGCTACCAATACAAGAAGGCCGGCGTCATCGTCATGGGCATAGGGCCCGATTCGCCCATTCAGCAAGACCTCTTCGACATCAACGCCGAGCAGTTTCAGAAGCTCAGACGCCTCGATGCCGTGGTAGACCGCATCAACCGCATGCAGGGCAGCGAGACCATTGTGCTCGGTGCCCAGCAATACACCCGCAGGGATGGCCGGGGCAAGGCCGACGTCTTTGCCAATGCCATCAAGCACGACTTCCGCAGCAAGAACCCCACCACCCGCTGGACCGACATCATCAAGCTGAAGTGAGCGGCCTGCTTCGGCATTTTGTCAGAAGTTTTTTGTGCCGAAATCCGTCTTTCCCCCATATCGTTTCGGTTGTCAGAGCGAAGAAAAGTGAATTCTTCGCCCCTATCGGCGTGTAATTCAGGATTTTTGCCTAAATTTGCAACCAAAAGCAGCGGCCGGCACGACGACCGCCATGCAACGAAGTGAAAAAGCAAGAGAAACGATGAATAACAACATGACGAAAAGCGAAAGCATGAAGAAGTGGCTGCCCGACGTGGTAGTCGTAGTATTGTTTGCCCTGATAGCGTTTGCCTATTTCTTCCCGGCCGATGTCGAAAACCGCATCTTGTTCCGCCACGACGCCTCTGCTGGCGTGGGTGCCGGACAGGAAGCCTCGGAATATCTGAAGGCCACCGGCGAGCGCACGCGATGGACCAACTCCACCTTCAGCGGCATGCCCACCTATCAGACGGCACCCTCGTACAGCAGCACCGACGGGCTGGGGCAGGCCATCAAGGCCTACCATCTGTGGCTGCCCGAAAACGTGTGGTATCTCTTTGTCTATCTGCTCGGCTTCTACATCATGCTCCGCGCCTTCGACTTCCGCTGGCATCTGGCAGCCCTGGGAAGCGTCATCTGGGCCTTCTCCAGCTATTTCCTCATCATCATTGCCGCCGGACACATCTGGAAGGTCATGGCCCTGGCCTATCTGCCGCCGCTCATCGGCGGACTGGCGCTCGCCTACAGGGGCAAATACCTGTGGGGACTGTTGGTGACGGCCGTCTTCACCGCGTTTGAGGTCAATGCCAACCACGTGCAGATGACCTATTACTACCTGTTCGTCATCGTGCTGATGATCATCGCCTGGCTTGTTGAGTCGCTCCGCCAGAAGCGCATGGCTCATTTCTGGCGAGCCACGGCAGCCTGCATCGTGGGCGGCGTGCTGGGCATACTCATCAACATCTCCAACCTCTATCACACGTGGCAATACGGCCAGGAGTCGATGCGCGGCAAGAGCGAGCTGGTGAAGAAAGACGCCGCCAACCAGACCAGCAGCGGACTCGACCGCGACTACATCACCCAGTGGAGCTACGGCATCGGCGAGACGTGGACGCTGCTCATTCCCAACACCAAGGGAGGCGCCTCCATGCCGCTGAGCGACAACGCCACCGCCATGCGCCATGCCCAGGACGACTATCTGCCCATCTACGAGCAGCTGGGCCAGTATTGGGGCGAACAGCCCGGCACCAGCGGCCCCGTCTACGTGGGAGCCTTCGTGCTCATGCTCTTCGTGCTCGGCCTCTTCATCGTCAAAGGCCCCATGAAGTGGGCACTGCTCGCCGCCACCATCCTTTCCATTCTGCTCTCGTGGGGCAAGAATTTCATGCCCTTCACCGACTTCTTCCTCGACTATGTGCCCATGTATGCCAAGTTCCGCACCGTGGCATCCATCCTCGTCATTGCCGAGTTCACCATTCCTCTGCTGGCCATGCTGGCCCTGCGCCAGCTCATCAGCAGCAATGGCTCTGGCCATCCCGTTCCCCCGAAATATCTCTGGATGAGCTTCGGCCTCACGGCAGGTTTCTGCCTCCTGTTTGCCCTCATGCCGGGACTGTTCTTCTCCGACTTCGTTTCTTCGGCCGAGATGCGCGCCCTGAGCCAGTTCCCCGCCGACCAGCTGGGCCCGCTGCTCGCCAACCTGCGCGAGGTGCGCCGCGCCATGTTCACGGCCGACTGCTGGCGCTCCTTCTGGATCATCGCCCTGGGCATGGTGCTCCTGTTGCTCTATCAGATGAAGAAACTGCGCACCGGCTATCTGGTGGGTGCGCTGCTCGTGCTCTGTCTGCTCGACCTCTGGATGGTGGACAAGCGCTATCTCAACGACGCCATGTTTGTGGAGAAGAGCCAGCGCGACGCCCCCCAGACCATGACGCCCACCGATGAGCAGATACTCAAGGACAAGAGCCTCGACTACCGCGTGCTCAACCTGGCCTCCAACACGTTCAACGAGAACGAAACGAGCTACTATCATAAGAGCATCGGCGGCTACCACGCTGCCAAGTTGCGCCGTTATCAGGAGATGATCGATGCCTACATCATGCCCCAAATGCAGAAGATGATGGAGGCCGTGGCCGACGCCCAGGGCGACATGACGCAGGTGGCCGGCGACAGCATCTATCCCGTGCTCAACATGCTCAACACCAAATACATCATTATGCCGTTGCAGGGCGGCCAGACGGTGCCCCTACAGAATCCCTACGCCTATGGCAATGCGTGGTTCGTCGACAAGCTGACCTTCGTTGACAACGCCAACCAGGAAATAGAGACCGTCGGCAAGCTCAACCTGCGCCACGAAGCCGTGGCCGACCGCCGGTTTGCCAGTCAGTTGGGACAGACGCAGCAGCAGGAAAACTCCGTGGTCACCATCAAAGCCTATCAGCCCAACCACCTCACCTACGAGATGGAGTCCGACAAGGGCGGCGTGGTGGTCTTCTCCGAAATCTATTATCCTGGCTGGACGGCCACCATCGACGGCCAGCCGGCCGAGCTGGGACGCGTCAACTACATTCTGCGCGCCCTCAATGTGAAGGCCGGCAAGCATCAGGTGGAGCTGATGTTCTATCCCCAGTCGGTGAAGACCACTGAGACCATAGCCACCATCGCCTTCATACTGCTCATCCTTGTCGCCTTGGCCGTCATATTCTTTGAGGTGAAGAAGCGCCCTGCAAGTGAAGAGTGAAGAAAGTGAAGAGTGAAGAATCGCCTTCCGG
>CAMOPD010000109.1 GCA_946622085.1 uncultured Prevotellaceae bacterium
CGCAGGTGGGCTCGGCGGTCTCGGCCAGCGTCTTGATGTCGCCGGGATGGCTGGCCCCCATCTCAATGACGGCTATCTGGTGCTCGCTGTTCAGCCGGAAGAGCGTCTTGGGCACGCCCACGTCGTTGTTGAAATTGCCCTGCGTGGCCAGCACGCGGTATTTCTTTGCGAGGACGGCGCTGACGAGTTCCTTGGTGGTGGTCTTGCCGTTGGTGCCGGTGATGGCCACGACGGGAATCTGGAACTGACGGCGGTGCTCGCGTGCCAGGTCCTTGAAGGTCTGCAGGCAGTTGTCCACGCGTATCACCCGTTCATCCACGTTGGCGATGGCGTCATGAAGTTCGCTGGTGTCAACATCCTCGTCCACAATGGCATAGGCGCAGCCTTTCTGCAAGGCCGCAAGGGCAAATTGGTTGCCATTGAACGATGCACCCTTGAGTGCCAGGAAGATGCTTCCTTCGGGGCAGTCGCGGCTGTCGGTAGTAATCTGTGGATGCTGCTGATAGAGCTGATATAATTCCTTGATGTTCATCTTATGGGGTTGTATTTATTACCTGCAAAGGTAGCTCTTATTTTCCATATTCGGGCGAAAAAGGCCGAATTGTTTTGCTTTTTCGCCGAAAAAGCGTATCTTTGTTGCTCATAGGAAATTACACTAAGCATGAAACACCTCTTCCGGATGCTTCTCATCGTTTTTTTGCTGGTGGCCTGCACGGGCGGCGAGCAGCGACATGCCGTCACGCCAGAGCAGCGCGCGGCCATCGACAGTATGGTGGGCACGTGCAGTGATGCCTACCAGATGATGCAGCTGCAGAAGAAGTTCGAGAAGGAGGGCAACGGGCTGGGCTTGGTGGTGGTCTATCGCGAGCTGAGCAAGCACTATCGCAACCAGAGCAACTTCGACCGCTCGATAGACATTCAGAACCAGGGACTGAAGCTGGCCACCGAGATTGCAGACACCATCGAGATGGTGAGGGCTCTCAACAACATTGCCACCAGCTACCGCCGACTGGGGTTGCTCGATCTGGCCACTGAGAAACACTATCAGGCCTTGGAGTACTGCATGAGAGCCAAGGACGACCACTCCTACGAGGCACAGAAGAACCGCGTCATCTCGCTCAACGGTCTGGGCAACGTCTACCTGACGCTGGGCGACAAGCACCAGGCCGACAGCGTGCTGCGCGAAGCGCTCAAGGGCGAGCAGCAGCTCAACAGCCCCCTGGGGCAGGCCATCAACTACGCCAATCTGGGCTCCATCCTCGAGGACTGGGGGCAGATAGACTCGGCCTGGGTCTACTACCGCAAGTCTATGGAGCTGAACAAGCAAGCCCGTTCAGACCTGGGCATCTCGCTCTGCCACAACCACTTCGGGCGGCTTTATGAAAAGCAGAAGCGCTACGACAAAGCCATTGAGGAATACACCACGGCATATAATCTCATGCAGCAGTCGCGCGACGAATGGCACGCCCTGGAGTCGGGCATCGCCCTGGCGCGCATCTACTGGAAGACGGGACAGACGAGGGAGGCGTTTTCCTATCTTGACAACGCGCGCAACATAGCCAAGCGCATCAAGTCGATTGAGCATCTGGCCGACATCCACCAGCTCTACTACTCCTTCTATCGCTCACAAGGCAACATTGAGCAGGCGCTCGACAACTTCATCAGGGCCAGCGAATACGACGACAGCGTGCTCAATCTGAAGAAGGTGAACGACATTCAGAACATGCGCCT
Source organism: uncultured Prevotellaceae bacterium (assembly GCA_946622085.1). Lineage (GTDB taxonomy): Bacteria > Bacteroidota > Bacteroidia > Bacteroidales > Bacteroidaceae > Prevotella. Next base: position 1,732 of record CAMOPD010000109.1, read on the forward strand.
CAACCTGGAGCAGAAGCGCAAACAGGAGGAAGTGGACAACGCGCGAAACATGGCCGAAAACGAAAAACGCACCAAGAACGCCGCCCTGCTGGTGCTCCTGCTGCTCCTCATTCTGCTCACGGCCACCGTGCTCTCCTTCTCCTATGCCCTGCGGCTGCGCAAGCGCCACGTGGCAGCCATCAGGCAGGGACAGACAGCGCGCGAACACTTCTTCACCAACATCACCCACGAATTCCGGACGCCCCTCACCGTCATCCTGGGCGAAGGACGGGAGCTGGAAAACATGCGCACGCCCGACGCCCAGCAGGTGCACACGGCGGCCAACATGATTGTGCGCCAGGGCAACAGCCTGCTCAATCTCATCAACCAGCTGCTCGACATCTCGAAGGTGAAATCAGCCATCGGCGAGCCCGACTGGCGCACGGGCAACATCGTGGCGTTCATCAGCATGACCATCGAGAGCTTCCAGGACTATGCCCGCCAGCAGCAGCTGGAGCTATCGTTCACGCCACAAGAGAAGGACGTGCAGATGGACTTCGTGCCCGACTACATGCGAAAGATGATGCGCAACCTCATATCAAACGCCATCAAGTTCACCCCCAAATATGGAAGCATCAGCATTGCCGCCCGCAGACAGGGAAGCAAGCTGATGCTCACCGTTGCCGACACCGGCCAGGGCATCGACAGCCAACACCTGTCCCACATCTTCGAGGCGTTCTATCAGGGCGACAGCGACAACCAGAGCGTCGGCTCGGGCATCGGGCTCTCGCTCGTCAAGCAGATAGTGGAAGCCATGAACGGCACCATCGGCGTGGAATCGCAGCCCGGCAAGGGCACCACTTTCACCATGCTGCTGCCACTGAAACACGGCATCAAGACCTGGACGCCCTTGGAGGAACAGCCACAGCCGGAAAACCTGGCGCTCGCCGAGGAGATGCCGCCCCTGGAAGACCAGATCACCGAAGACACCATCAGCACGCGAATACTCATCGTGGAGGACAACCACGACGTGGCCTACTACATTGGCCAGCAACTGCGCCGCAAATACAACATTGCCTACGCCACCGACGGCAACCAGGGCATCTCGCGTGCCGAGGAAATAGTGCCCGACCTCATCATCACCGACCTCATGATGCCCGGCATCGACGGCTACGAACTGTGCCGGCGCGTGAGACTCTCGCCCGTGCTCAACCACATCCCCGTCATCATGATCACTGCCAAAAGCACCGAGGAAGACCGCGTGCGCGGACTGAAGGCCGGTGCCGACGCCTACCTCTACAAGCCCTTCAACAGCGACGTGCTCAACGTGCGCGTGGAGATGCTGCTCCAGCAACGGCGCATGCTGCGCAACAAGTTCGCCCATGCACTCATTGAGGGCAAGGAGAGCGAAGTGCAGCTCACGGCACCCGAGCGCGACTTCATGCAGCAGGTGGTCGACGTCATCTATAAGCAGATGAACCAGGGCACCATCGACATAGGCTCCGTGGCCAGCGGCCTCTGCCTGAGCCCCTCGCAATTCCGGCGAAAACTCTATGCGCTCACGGGCGAAACGCCGCTCAACTATATTCTCTACGTGCGCATGTCGTATGCCAAGCGACTGCTCGACAGCCGCGCCGACCTCAGCATAGGCGACGTGGCACTGAAGTGCGCCTTCGAAGACAGCTCCCACTTCACACGCGCCTTCCGCCAGGCCTTCGACATGACTCCCACGCAATATCGACGCAAGAAGAGCTGAGAAGCGGGGAAAAGGACTAATCATGACACCACTTAAGACACAGAATCGTATGAACAAAAGTAACAAACGCCGGCTTGCCGCAGCACTCGCCTCGTGCGTCGTAGGCCTGCTGGCATCATGCTATGGCGGAACGCCACTGCTGAAAATCAATGGCACACTGGAAGAGCCCACAGGCTCAGAGATGCCAGCGAAAGTGAAACAGGCCCTGGCCACGACGACCCGGCTGCACCAGTTTAAAATCATGGACGACACGACCCACAACGTCAACGTCTTTGGCATTGGCGAATTGGACGGCGGGGTTTCCACCGAAGGCTATGGAGTGGTGGTGATGAAAAATGCCACCTCTACCTTGTTCCCCGACATACGCAACAGCAGACAGCCTCGCGCCTTCTACGACGCTGCCTCAAACAGCCTCTGGCTGGCATCGTGCGTCATGGAAGGCACGGGCGTCAACGTGGAGCAACTCCACAAGATGCGGTTCGGACCCGACGACGACAGCACCCGCATCGTTGCCACCATCGAGCCCTTTCAGATGCAGCAACAGCTCATCAGCTGTCTGAACTACTCGGTGAAGGGCGACCGGATTTCATTCTATGCCAACGGGGTGGAGCTGGCCACAGCCACAAACACCGTCACCGATATGGGCGGACTCGACGCAGAACAACCCATCTGGATAGGCGAGCAGATAAGCTATGACCTGGGCCACGGCGACGTGCGCGTATGCGTCACGCCTGGAGTGAAGTTCACCACCGGGCTGGTGCTGACATACGACGACATGCCCACGCTCTCGGCCAAGGTGAAGGTGGCCGACGATGGCAGCTTCAGGCTGACCGACTTCAAGGCAGATGACGGGGAGCGGGAGCAATAGCAATAGGATTCTTCTCTGCGTTAATCTTGTCTAATCGCTTCGCCATCTCGGCATTATTTCGTATTTTTGCAGTCCATGAATCATACCACTCCTTTCACCATGAATGTGCGGGGCAGGCTGATCGGCTTTGACCAGCCACGCGTGATGGGCATCCTGAACGTCACCCCCGACTCTTTCTATGCCGACAGCCGGGCTCAGACCGATGACGAAATAGCACAAAGGGCGCGGCGGCTGATGGCCGAAGGCGCCGACATCATCGACATCGGAGCCTGCTCCACCCGACCGGGCTCAGCCCCCGTCGGTCAGGACGAAGAAATGAAGCGGCTGCGCAGTGCGCTCGGCATCGTCAGGCGCGAGCTGCCCGAGGCCATCATCTCGGTAGACACGTTCCGCTCCGACGTGGCCCGCATGTGCGTAGAGGAGCTGGGAGCCGACATGATAAACGACGTGGGCGCACCGGCCGACGTCAACCCACCCCACCCCATGAGCCGCCAGCACGCCCGCCAGATGGCCAGTCTGGGGGTGCCCTATGTGCTCATGTCGTCGGCATCGTGCCTGCGCGACATGCTCCTGGGATTCGCCGCCGACGTGCAGCTGCTGCGCGACATGGGTGCACGCGACATCATCGTCGATCCGGGGTTCGGATTCGGCAAGACGCTCGCCCAGAACTATCAGCTCATGGGCGAGTTGGAGAAGCTACGCGTGCTGCAGTTGCCACTGCTCGTGGGCATCAGCCGCAAGTCGATGATTTACAGGCTCTTCGAATCCACGCCCGACGAAGCGCTCAACGGCACCACCGTGCTCAACACCATCGCCCTGATGAAAGGTGCCAGCATCCTGCGCGTGCACGACGTGCGGCCGGCGGCCGAAGCCATCAGGATAGTTTCCGAGCTCCATCACAACTAACATCCCCACCCCAAAAAACTCTCATAAAGCATGTTCGACTTTGGAATAAAAGACATCATCGACATCTTCCTTGTTGCCACGATGCTCTACTACGTCTACAGACTGATGCGCGACTCACGCTCGCTCAACGTCTTCATAGGCATCATGGTGTTTGTGCTCACGTGGCTCTTCGTAAGCCAGATACTCGAGATGAAGCTGCTGGGCAGCATCATGGACAAGCTGGTCAGCGTGGGAGTCATCGCCCTCATCGTGCTCTTCCAGGAGGAAATACGCAAGTTCTTCTATAACCTGGGGGCCCACCAGCGCGTGCGCAGCCTGATGAAGGTGCTCTCTTTCGGGCGCGAAAAGGACACCAAGAAGCAATACAAGGAGACCATCATGCCCATCGTCATGGCCTGCATGAGCATGAGCCGAGGCAAGGTGGGAGCGCTCATCGTCATCGAGCGCGCTGCCCCGCTCGACGACATCGTTGAGACGGGCGAAAAGATAGATGCCAACATCAACCAGCGGCTCATAGAGAACATCTTCTTCAAGAATTCGCCCCTGCACGACGGCGCACTCGTCGTATCGAAAAAACGGCTGAAGGCCGCCGCCTGCATCCTGCCGGTGAGCCACGACATGCACATCCCCAAGGAACTGGGACTGCGCCACCGCGCCGCCATGGGCATATCGCAGGACAGCGACGCCGTGGCCATCGTCGTCTCGGAAGAAACGGGGCGCATCTCGGCGGCCATCAAGGGCGAGTTCCATCTGAGGCTCTCGGCCGAACAGCTGGAGAAACTGCTCACCGAGGAAATGAACCAATGAGGCGCGGAAAGCAGCGCTCGGCAAATAACAATTTTTATGCCTTGCGCGGCGACTTTACCAAAGTTTTTTTCTTAAATTTGCAAACTAAGTAATTGTAAAACACATATTTTTCTTTTAATCACAACAAACTATGGATTTAATACAACAAATCATTGCGCGTGCTAAGAGCAACAAGCAGCGCATCGTGCTCCCCGAGGCCGAAGAGGAGCGCACCCTGTGTGCAGCCGACCGCGTGCTGCAAGACGACATTGCCGACATCATCCTCATTGGCAATCCTGAAAAGGTGCATGCACTGGCTGCCGAGAAGGGACTGAACAACATCGGCAAGGCCACCCTCATCGACCCGCTGAACTATGAGAAGAGCGAAGAGATGGCCCAGCTGCTCTGCGAACTGCGCAAAAAGAAAGGCATGACCATCGAGCAGGCCCGCGAACTGGTGAAGAACCCGCTCTACCTGGGCTGCATGATCATCAAGACCGAGGGTGCCGACGGACAAATCTCGGGTGCACTCTCCACCACAGGCGAAACGCTGCGCCCCGCACTGCAAATCATCAAGTGCGCTCCTGGCATCACCTGCGTCAGCGGTGCCATGCTGCTCATCACCAAGAAACCCGAATACGGCGAGGACGGCGTGCTCGTAGTAGGCGACGTGGCCGTAACGCCCATGCCCGATGCCAACCAACTCTCGCAGATTGCCGTATGCACGGCACAGACCGCCCGCTCGGTGGCCGGATTCCAGGATCCGCGCGTGGCCATGCTGAGCTTCTCTACCAAGGGCAGCGCCACCCATGAGGTGGTTGACAAGGTGATCGAGGCCACCCGTCTGGCCAAGGAACTCGACCCCGCTCTGAAGATAGACGGTGAGCTGCAGGCCGACGCCGCCCTGGTGCCCTCGGTGGGCAAGAAGAAGGCTCCGGGCAGCGACATCGCCGGCAACGCCAACGTGCTGGTGTTCCCCAATCTGGAAGTGGGCAACATCGCCTACAAGCTGGTGCAGCGCCTGGGCGACGCCATCGCCGTGGGCCCCATCCTGCAGGGTATCGCCCGCCCGGTGAACGACCTCAGCCGCGGCTGCTCCGTAGACGACATCTACTATCT
>CAMOPD010000110.1 GCA_946622085.1 uncultured Prevotellaceae bacterium
ATCTACATTGTGAACGGCAAGAAAGTCGTTATCAAGTAATGCCTTCCGATGGAAATATATTAAAGGACATATATTAATAGTTAATTTTATACGATTATGAAAATGAAATCATTTTTTGTGGCACTTCTGGCTCTGGTGAGCCTGAATGTCATGGCCCAGGCTTCCTATGAGGATGCTGAGGGTAACAAGTATGAGTTCAAGAAGCATGCCTTCATCACCCTTCAGGGCGGTGCTCAGTACACCCTCGGTGAGGCTAAGTTCGACAAGCTTCTTTCTCCGAATGTTCAGCTGGGGCTGGGCTATCAGTTCTCGCCCATCTTCGGCGCTCGCATCCAGGCCAATGCTTGGCAGAGCAAGGGTGGATGGAACGGCCATCGCACACAGATCGGCAACACTCCGTTCACTGCTGACTACAAGTGGAAGTATGTTGCTCCCGGCATCGACTTGATGTTCAACCTTAGCAACCTGTTCTGTGGCTGGAACCCCAACCGTGTGTTCAACGTAACAGCATTCATCGGTGGTGGTGCCAACATTGCCTTCTCTAACGACGAGGTGAACGACATCGCTGCTGTCGTTCAGCAGCTCGACGCCTACAACCTGGAATATCTCTGGGATGGCACGAAGGTTCGTCCCTTCGGTCGTGCTGGTCTCGACCTGGGCTTCCGTCTGAGCGATGCCGTTAGCCTGATCATCGAGGGTAACGCCAACATCCTGAGCGACCACTACAACTCAAAGCAGGCCGACAACCCCGACTGGTACTTCAACGCACTGGCTGGTCTGAAGATCAACCTCGGCAAGAGCTACGAGAAGATCGTTCCCGTGATTCCCGTTGTGGAGCCCGTTGTTGAGCCCGAACCCGAGCCCATCGTAGAGCCCGAGCCGGAGCCCGTTATCGAGCCGCTGCGTCGCGACGTATTCTTCCTGATCAACTCTTGGGTTATCGACGATGTGCAGTCTGCCAAGATCCGCGAGATTGCCGACTACATGGCCAAGTATCCCGAGGCTAAGGTGACTGTTGATGGCTATGCTGACGCTGGTACTGGTAACGACCAGATCAACGACCGTCTGGCTGCTCAGCGTGCCGATGCTGTTGTGAAGGTGCTCAAGGAGCAGTATGGCATCAGCGCCGACCGCATCACTTACGATAGCCATGGCTCACGCGTTCAGCCGTTCGCCGAGAACGATATGAACCGTGTATCCATCTGTATTGCTTCTCCGAAATAAGCAGGCAGACTATCGTCAGTTTTGACAAGTTAACAGATAAAAAGATGGCTGGACGACCACAATGAGTGCCGTCCAGCCTCTTTTTTTGCAGATAATACAGTAAACCGATGAAGCGTTTTTTGTTTTTTTCTTTGTTGTCGCTCCTGCTTGCAGCCTGCCAGGACAAAGGTCGCGTGGTTGAGCCTAAGGAGGGGCCTGCCCATCTTGCCTTGGCGGAGCATGAATACGACTATGGCTTGGTGAAGAACCGCACCGATGTGCTGACCCACGAGTTCCGTTTCGTCAACGACGGAAGCGAGAAACTGGTTATCACCGACGTCAATCCGCTTTGCCACTGTCTGAAGGTGGATTACTCCAAGGAGCCCATCAAGCCCGGACATGCCGGAATGATTAAGGTGATGCTCAACGTGGCCGACCTGACCACCGGATTCTTCTCCCGTTCGGTGGATATCTCCACCAACAGGAATCATGAGCGCATCAGTGTCAAGGGTAAAGTGGCGCAATAGGTGTGCGGGAGACAGGGGGTTGTTGCCCCGTTGAAGCCCTCTCTGACGATTGAGCCCCGAAAGGCAAGACATGCCTTCCGGGGCTCAGTGGTAATACAAATCAAAGCGTGCGCCTGATAGGACTCGAACCTACACATCGGAAGATACCAGATCCTAAGTCTGGCGCGTCTACCAATTCCGCCACAAGCGCTTTTCTGTTGACACGCTCCGCTTTGCGCGGATGGTCAGCGGGTGCAAAGATACGAAGAAAAAGAGAATAATCCACCGTTTGGCGGCATTTTTTTGTTTTTCCTGCTGATATACACCCTTGCCGGCTGGGGGCGCAGGCCCCTTCAGTCGCTCACGATTCTGATGACGAGGCTTTCGCGGTCGAACACGATGCCGCTTTTCCGTTCAATATATTTGCTCAGGTGGCCGCTGTCGGCCAGTTGTCGCGGCGTGCCCACGGTCAGTCCCTCCTCGCGGTCCATGAGCCACAGCTTGTCGGCTATTTGCAGGGCCAGCTCCAAGTCGTGGGTGGACAGGAAGATGGTCTTGTCGGTTTCGCGGCTTAGCCGGTGGAGCAGTTGCATCATCTCCACTTTGCTGGGGAAGTCCAGGAAGGCCGTCGGCTCGTCAAGATAGATGACTGGTGTTTGCTGTGCCAGTGCTTTGGCTATCATCACTTTCTGCCGTTCCCCGTCGCTGAGCGTCTGAATCATCCGTTCGGCCAGATGTCCGATGCCCACCATGAGGATGGCTTCATTGACTATTTCTCGGTCTTGCTTGTTGAGCGTGCCCCAGAATCCCGTGTAGGGACTGCGCCCCAGTCCCACCATCTCCGTCACGGTCATGTTCTGCACGTCGGGTTTTGCCGTGAGCACCACGCCGATGACGCGTGCCAGCTGCTTGTCGGTATACGATTCGATGGGCTGCCCGTTGATGTAGATGTCGCCCTCGAGCTTCGGCTGAAATGCCGAGAGGGTGCGCAGCAGGGTTGATTTGCCCACGCCGTTGGCCCCGATGAGGCAAGTGAGCTCGCTGCTCCAGATGGAGGCGTTGAATCCCTTCGCCACAGTCTTGGTGTTGTCTTTCTGGCGATAGCCTATTGCGAGGTTCTTTAGTCGGATGGTTTCTTGAGGCATTTTCTCCTTTTGTTTACGATTTCACTATTTATCCATTAATTAGTTTGCGGGCATATTCAATGATGGTGTCGCGTCCGTTCCTGAAGTCCGTGTCGGTCATGTGCACTTCGTGGTCGGGAGCCATTCCGTCTTCGGTGCTCAGCTTGTTGCGGTCGTACATGGGGCAAGCCGAGAATCGCACGCCCCAGCCGTTGGGCAGTTCGCTGTTGAAGGGCATGCCAGCGCCGCCGCCGGTATGGTCGCCCACGACGGTCACGTTGGGGCAGCAGCGCATGTACTTCACAAACTCGTTGGCCGCGCTGAACACCAGCCGGTTGGTGAGCACCACCACGCGTTTCTGCCATCGCAGTCCCTTGCCCGGTTTCAGCCGTTGCTCCTTCATGGGCGAGAAGTCGCTGTGGCCTTTCCCCGTTTTGTGTCGCAGATAGCCCACCAGCAGTTCTTCGTTGGTGAACCGGGCAGCCAGCTCCTCTGCCGAAGTGATGAGTCCGCCGCTATTGTTGCGCACGTCGACAATCAGTCCGTTGCAGGGAGCCAGGTAGAGCATGATCTGATCCAGATTGCCGCTGCCCAGCTCGTTGTTGAAGCTGCCGCAGTAGAGGTAGCCAATGTTGTCGTCCAGCACGCGGTATTGCAGTCCCGTGGCCAGCCGGTAGTCGGTGCCCAGATAGCGTCGTTGCAGCGAGTCGCTGAAGTTGGTAGGGTAGTCCTCGTGCCAGCTCCAGTTGCGAGCGTTGTCAAAGGGTGAGGAGAGGTTCACGTGGCCGTCGCGCAATTCGCCCAGCATGTTGCCGAGCACTTCGAACAGCTGTTCGGTGGTCATGTCGTCATGCACCTGTGCGCCGTAGGCACTGTGTATGGCGTTCCAGTCGATGTTTTTTTCGTCCAGATAGCAGTAGTGCTCGTCAATGATGCGCCACAGGGCCTCGAAGTTGCCGCGGGCATTGTTGGAGTATTCCTCTTCGTCAACGCATGCCGTGAGCACCAGGGCCGTGGTCATCAGGGTGAACACACATCTGAGAAGTTTTTTCATGGCCGTATGTTTGTGATTTTAAACTTCCTCACCACTCCCACCATCAGCAGGTGGCTGTAGGAATGATATTTCAAGCCGTTGACGCGGGTTTGCCTGTAGTCGCCCATATAGCCCACTCGCCATGTGAGTCCCCACAGGGGCACGTCGGCAGTGAGCGCGTGCCTCATCGACGGCGTGCTCGCCACGGTTGTCGGCACCACGTTGTGGTCGTAGTTGCCCAGCGAGAAAATCTCATAGTAGGATTGCCCGTAGTTGGGGCTGAACATGACGCCCAGCAGCGGCATGCTCCATTCATAGCGCACCGACATGTTGCGCCTGAAGAGCCTGAAAGCGTAGGTGGCTGCTGCCGTGGGGCCAATGTTCAGGCTTGCTTTGGCCTGGGCGGGATTGTTGCCGTTGCGCGTGTTGTAGACGAAGCCCAGCGTCACGTCGGCCGTTCCTCCGGCCTGCACTTCCATCCGGTTGCCCATCAGTCTCCACTTGTGGCGCAGTGCATAGCTGAAGTCGAAGAGTCCGCTCAGCTCGTCGGTGTTGCCTGCGCGGTTCTCGTCGGTAGCAAAGACACCCTCAAACACCACTTGCCTTGCCCATCGGCTTCCGGGGTATTCGCGTGTGGTGTGCGACATGTAGCGAATCTCAGCCCCCGTGTATTCCTCGGGCGAGAGATAGTTATCGAGCAGTGCCGAATAGCCCATGCCTATCATCTGGGCGTTGGTGATGACGGCCCGGTGGGGGATGGTGTCCTCAGCCCGTGCGCAGGCTGCTATCATCAAGAGGCAGGCCGCGATGCCATATAGCCGTCTACATGTCCTCATCGCTGAAAAGGCTTAGCTGTCCTGTCATCTCGTCAATCACTTGCTGGCGGCTCTTGCCGGCATCCGGGTCCAGGTTTTCCTCCTCCTGTCCCTGCGGCTCTTCCTCTTCGGTTTCGGGCTCTTCGGTCTCGGGCTCCGGCAGGCGGGTGGGCTCCAGCTCCACGATGCTTTCCACGGCGTAGGTGGTCAGTCGCTTGCCGTGGGCTTTGTAGCTCTTCACTCCGGTGAAGTCCTCGGCCTCAATCTCCAGAGGCTGCCGGTGCTGGTCGAGTCCTCCGAAGGTCACTCCGATGCGCGGATACACGGTGTCGGTGAGCAGTATGAGCTTCGAGTTCTGGTTCTCGCCTATGTAGTTCTGCTTCTTCTTGCTGGCATCCATCAAGAATCGTTTCAGGTAGGGGTAGCCCTTGTTGTCGGCATCAAAGAGCACGGCCGTCCACACTTTGTCGGCCTCATATTTCTCGATGATTCTGATGTTGTCCTCAAAGTGGTTGTTGGCATCGATGGTCGAGAGGTAGAAGTCGCCGTTGTCCAGCACCACCAGTATGCTCTCGTCGTCGTTGAATTCGCCCAGCAACCGCCCGTGCTCGTCGTAGTTCAGCCGGTTCACGTCGGGGTCATACCACACCTTCCTTCCTCCGAGCGTGGAGTGTCCGTGGCTCTTCAGTCCTATGCGGTGCACGGGTTTCTTGGTCAGAATGTTGCCCTTGGCTCCTCGTCCCTTGATGGGGATGGCCGAGAAGTCGCGCTCCAGGAAGATGTTCATGCGTCGTTTGGTCTGTATGGCCGTTGCCTCGAGCGTCACCTTGATGATTTCGGCCTCGCCGTTGGGGTTTGCCGTGAAGTACATCACCTTCGAGCCCGGCGTGCCCTGCGTCAGGTCGTATTCGCGGTTGAGCGTCACTGCCGGCACGCTGAAGCGCTTGATGTAGTAGAATCCCTTCTTGCCGTCGCGATACACCACGTTGTAGACCGTGCGCTTGTCGTTGCGCTTGAACACCTGCAGGTGCATGATGTTCTTGCCCACGAACACCTTCTCGGCCACGCGCACCACCTTGAACTTGCCGTCGCGGTAGAACAGGATAATGTCGTCCAGGTCGGAGCAGTTGCACACGTATTCGTCTTTCTTCATGCCCGTGCCGATGAAACCCTCGGCGCGGTTGATGTAGAGTTTCTGGTTGGCCTCCACCACCTTGGTGGCCTCAATGGTGTCGAAGCTGCGTATCTCGGTGCGCCGCGGGTGGTCGGCTCCGTATTTGTCTTTAAGGAACTCAAACCAGTCGGCCGTCACCTCCACGAGGTTCTTCAGGTCGCGGTCGATGTCCTTTATTTCCTTCTTGATGCGTGCAATGAGCTCGTCGGCCTTGTCCTTGTTGAACTTCAGGATGCGCTGCATCTTTATCTCCAGCAGTTTCAGTATGTCCTCCTTGGTCACTTCGCGCACCATCTGCGGATAGTAGGGCGTGAGTCGCTCGTCGATGTGCTCGCATACGGCGTCCACCGTTGGCGCCTGCTCAAATTCGCGGTCTTTGTAGATGCGCTCCTCGATGAATATCTTCTCCAGCGAGCAGAAGTGCAGCTGCTCCAGCAGCTCGCCGCGTCGGATGAGCAGTTCCTGCCTGATGAGCTCCTTGGTGCGCTCGGCGCTGCTCCTCAGCACGTCGCTCACGGTGAGGAACTGCGGCTTCTGGTCGGCAATGACGCAGCAGTTGGGCGAGATGTTGATTTCGCAGTCGGTGAAGGCGTAGAGGGCGTCGAGCGTCTTGTCGCTCGACACGCCGGGTGCCAGGTGTATCTGTATTTCCACCTCGGCCGAGGTGAGGTCGGTCACGCTGCGCGCCTTGATTTTGCCTTTCTCTATGGCGCGCGTAATGCTGTCGATGAGCGTGCTCACCGTCTTGGAGAAAGGTATTTCGCGTATGACGAGCGTCTTCTGGTCCAGCTTCTCTATCTTGGCGCGCACCTTCAGCGAGCCGCCGCGCTGTCCGTCGTTATATTTCGACACGTCTATCAGCCCCCCCGTCAGGAAGTCGGGATAGAGCTGGAACTCCTCGCCGTGCAGATACTTGATGGCCGCGTCGCATAGCTCGTTGAAGTTGTGGGGCAGAATCTTCGAGCTCAGTCCCACGGCTATTCCCTCGGCGCCCTGTGCCAGCAGCAGGGGGAATTTGGCCGGCAGCGTGATGGGCTCCTTGTTGCGCCCGTCGTAGGAGAGCTGCCACTCGGTGGTCTTGGGGTTGAACACCACGTCGAGGGCGAACTTCGAGAGCCGCGCCTCAATGTATCGGGGAGCCGCCGCGCGGTCGCCCGTCAGGATGTTGCCCCAGTTGCCCTGCGTGTCGATGAGCAGGTCTTTCTGCCCCATCTGCACCAGGGCGTCGCCTATGGAGGCATCGCCGTGGGGGTGGAACTGCATGGTGTGGCCCACGATGTTGGCCA
>CAMOPD010000111.1 GCA_946622085.1 uncultured Prevotellaceae bacterium
CTGACTATCTTGCTGTCAGAGCGAAACGAAGAAAGCGCCCAAAGCGCATAGCGAAGGGGTAATCGCTTGATGACCTTTTGCATCGTTCAAAGAGACAAGCCCCATCCCTGCCCCCTCCCCTTGAGGGCGGGGCAGGCCTCTGGAGTTCCCTTTGGATCATGGTGCATAGTCTCTCTTCCTCCCTTCTAAGGGCATGCTGTGCCCAGCCGTTCCCCGTCCTTCAAGGGGAGGGGCAGGGGCGGGTCCCTACATGCAGTCGGGCAGTTCTCTCATCGTGAGCGGCCTGGTTACTGTCTGTTGACTGGAGTCAACGGTTCTGTTGACTGGAGTCAACAGATGCGTTGACTTAAGTCAACAGATCTATTGACTTAAGTCAACAGACAGAGATTGGCCTGTTTTTGGTGAGATGATGTGCCCTTTTCATGGTAAAAGGAGTCTCTTTGCTTTTTTGGATGGGGGCGATTGGGGCGGGAGAAAAATGTCTTTACGTCCAGAATTCCCGTTCAGAGGTGTGTTCCATTTCCCCTCCGCATTTGGGGCATGTGTGTCCGTTCCAGATGCTGATGTCCTGGCTGCCGCAGTTGGGGCAAAGGCGACCCACGGCGCTGTTGAACGATGGTGCCACGTCGCCGATGATGCCACCCACCACCAGGTTTTGTATGGTGTGGCAGTCGGGGCACGTCACAGAGATGATTTCCTGGCGGAAGAGTCCGCGCCCTTCGTAGCTGTCGGCTTCATAGCCGCATTGGTTGCAGCGGCATGTGGTTTTCCACGACATAATTGATTCTATTTTTTTGTGGGTGTGGCTGATTTGCTGTTTTCCCGTGAGAGGCCGCTCCGGCCTTCATTCAAAGTGTGCGTATTCTCTCAATCCTTTTAGCCCTTGCTTCGGCGTTGGGTGTGAGTGAGCCCTTGAGATATTCCTCGATGATGAGGCCTGCCATGGGCGCAGCCAGGTCCGCCCCGAACCCGCCATGCTCCACGTAGACGGCGATGGCTATCTGCGCATTGTCCATCGGTGCAAAGCCGATGAAGGCCGAGTGGTCCTTGCCGGGATTCTCTATGGTTCCCGTCTTGCCGCACACGGAGTAGGGTGCTCTCAGGGCTGTGCATGTGCCGTGCTCCACGGCCTGCCGCATGCCTCTGATGACGGTGGCATAGGCACTGGCATCGGCTTTGGTTTGTCTCTTCCGGGTGTATCGTTCGGGCAGTGGCCGTTGGGCCGTGGCCTGGTGGATGTGTGGCACGTAGAAGAAGCCGCGGTTGGCAATGGTGGCAGCCAGGTTGCATAGCTGCATGGGTGTGAGCGTCACGTCGCCCTGGCCCATGCCGGCCCACATGATGGTCTTGCCGTCCCATCCGTCTTTATATCTTCGGTTCAGATAGGCGGCATTGGCCAGCAGTCCGCCCTTCTCGCCCTGAATGTCGATGCCCAACGGGCCTCCGAGCCCCATGCTGCGCATGTAGTCGCGCCAGGTGTCGATGGCCTCCTCCTTGTCTTCATACATGAAACCGTCGTTGATCATCGAAGCGAAGGCGCTCAGAAACCACGTGTTGCACGAGTGTGCCAGTGCGCCCTCGATGTTGAGCGGCGAGGCATGCTTGTGGCATCCCACGTGGATGTTGCCGTCGGTCAGTCCGTCGTGGCAGGCCATGGTGGTCTGGTTGTCCACCACGCCTTCTGAGAGCAGTGTCAGAGCCTGCGCCGTCTTGAAGGTAGAGCCTGGAGCGTAGGCAGTGGCGATGGCCAGCCCCACGTCGCTGCCTTTGGGCGAATTGGTCACCAGGCAGATAATCTCGCCCGTAGACGGACGTATGGCCACTATGCTGCCCTGCTTGCCTTTCATCAGCTGCTGCCCCAACTGCTGCAGCATGGGTCGCAGCGTGAGCGGCCCGTCTTGCGGCAGTTGTTGGGCCGACGCTGTGCACATGGGCAGCAGTCCGAGCAGCCATCCCAGTAGAATCTTTCTCATGATCATCCGTTTCATCCGTGTAATCCGTTGTGGAAAAAAAAGAAGCCGTCTTTAATAGCCATGCGATTCCGTGCTGCTCCACTCATTGTCCACCTCGAAGGCAAACTCATGCGTGTTGCTTTTGCTCTCGCCGCCACCTTCTCCTCCGCTTTGGGTTCCGAAGAAGTTTCCGCTATATTCCGTTATCTTGTTGCGAGTGATGGGAATCTTGTCCAGCGTGAGTTCCTTCACCACGTTGTCGGCAGCGTCGAGCGCCTGAACGGTCATCTTCAGTTCACCGTTTTCGGCGTGCGGCAGTGTGTAGACCTCAAACTGTGTGGGCTGTGCCGTCATGGCCGCCGTCACATCGCGATATTCCGTCTGTTTGGAGTTCACGCATCCGTAGCCCGTGGCCGCATCGAAAGTGCTGGAGCCGCCAGTATAGTAGAACTTCATGCGCTTCACGTTGTCGGGCATGGCATCATTGATTTTGAATCTCACCATGGCCACGGCCCTTCTCAGTGTCAAGTCGTGTTCCTGCTTGTCGCTCACGTTGAGGGTGGTGTAATAATAAAAGGTGTCCGTCACTTTGTTGCTGGGGAATGTCAGTTTGTTCAGGTTTGTCGTCGTGGCATTGCCGTCGCAGCTATGTGCCAGCACCACCAGTTCGTAGTTGCCCGGCGAGAGCGTGAGGCTGATTTGTCCGAAGTTGCTGTCGCCGGCTTTCTGGTTCACGTTGGTTACGCGTGTGCCGTCCTGATAGATGGCCAGGTTGATGCGGTCGCACACCTCGCCCACGCTGGCAGCCCTTGAGCCCATGGGCAGACTGCTGAAGTCGGTCTGTTCAAACTTCGCGATGTTGAATGTCAGTTCCACGCCCTTCCAGTTGTCGGGCTTCGGGGGCTTTTCTTCGTTGTTGTCGTCGAACACCGCTTTCTCGCATGCTGAGAATGCCAGGCATGCGAGGCACATGAGAATAAGGAAATGCTTTTTCATTTTAGGTTGATTTATAGGTTATCTGTGCCCACAAAGGTAAAATTATTTGACTGATGGCGCAAGCAATTTAGCAAAATTAACTATTGGCTTTCCGTCCCCTCTCCCTTGTTAGTATACGCTGTATCCGTTTTCGCGGCAATAGTCGATGGCAGGCTGGTAGCCCTGTGCCGTGGCGCGATGAATCCAGCGCAGACCCATGCGCTCGTCTTGTTTCACGCCGCGGCCGTTGATGAGAAACCATCCGGTGGCAAATTGCGCCTGGGCATCGCCGCCCTGCGCCGCCAGCTCATACCAAAATGCCGCCTCGCTCTCGTCGTGTTTCGCTCCGTCGCCGTTCCAGTGGGCTGCTCCCACGTTCTTCTGTGCCAGCAGGTGGCCCTGGAAGGCCGCCTCGCGATACCACGTGTAGGCTTTCTCGTGGTCGGTCTCCACGCCCTGCCCCAGATAGTAGGCATTGGCCACGTTCACCTGCGAGCGCATGTCGCCCTGTTCGGCTGCCCTCAGAAACCAGAAGAACGCCTTGCCGAGGTCTTGCTCCGTGCCGTCGCCCTTGTAGTAGCATTCGCCCACGTTGTAGCAGCCGTAGGTGTCGCCGGCCAGTGCCGCCTTCATATACCATTCGAAGGCCGTCTGGTGGTTCTCCTTCACGCCGCTGCCGCGCATATAGCAGACGCCAAGGTTGTTCATGGCCTTGGCGTCTCCCTGATAGGCAGCCTGACGGTAAGCGTCGGCTTTGTCTCTTTCTTTCTGCATGCTTTCCTGGGGTTTTCAGCGTTTTCCCACTGCTCAGAACAGCTCCTTCACCACGTCGATGATGTCGCGCACGAGGCTTTCGCCGCTTCCATCGCCCTCCAGCCGTTGCTGTTCATCGCGTGCAGCCTGCTCCAGCTTGTCGAGTGCGCGCACAATGTCGTCCTTGTTCACCGTGAACACATGGCCCAGCACGCCGATGCTGGCTACGTGGTTGCGCCCCTCATATTCCATCTTGCCCACCGAGCATACGAAGTAGTTGTCCACCGTGAGCAGTTCGTTGAGTGCGCTTTCGGCAGCCAGTCCCATGACGTATTTGCTGCCCATCTGGATCATCGACTGCACGATGCCCTTGCTTTCGCCCATCTTCTGGCTCATGGCTGAGTTGAACTCCTGGCGTATGACTTCCTGGTGGGCGCGCTTGTCGGGGCACGTGAAGATCATGGCCACGGCAATCACCACCATGATGAGCAGAGCCACGAGCGAGCGGGTGCCGCATCCGCGGCGCTTCTGGCGCGGCTGATGGCCGTCGTAGGGTGGCGGTGTGGCCTGCTTGCTGGTTCCTGGTCCGTTGGGTTCATACTTCGGCGGCTCGCTCATGACGATGCTGCTGTTGATGACCTGCTTCAGGTCGCCCACTTGCCAGGCGGGTGTCCAGTTCTCCATTCCCTCAGTCCAAACCAGAGTCTCAGGGGTAATGCCCTTGTTGTAGAGCTCGTTCACTTCGAAGGGCCCAGTCTGCTGACCGTTAAGAATGATGAAGTACTTCATTTTTCGCTTTTCTTTTTTGTTTTAGAGGTTTAGTAAATGTGTATTGATTGGTGCCGTTGGAGCCGATGGCTCCTTTTGCTCCTTTTTGACGCACCGTAGTAGCAAAAGGTTGCAAGGTGTTATTGTTTTTTAACTTATTCGGGGAGTGGGGGAGTCAAGCAACGTGCGTTCGGCGTAAGAATACAGCCGAGTCTTTTTTTCCTTCCGTGAGTAGACACGTCCCTACTTAAGGCGAGCCAAACAGCCCATGGGAACGCTTGTGATTTGTAAAATAATTTCACAGCTTTTTGTGTCCTTCCAGCGCGCCTCCGTAAAGCGCTGATATTCAGCATAGGTAGGTAAACACGCCATTTACGATGAGTAAGCACGCCACTCACGCCTCGTAAGCACGCCATTTACTCATCGTGAGTGGCGTGCTTACTGGTCGAGAGCGAATGGCTGTTGCTTCGCTTTGTAAAAATAATTCACAAAAATGAAAGCCGTCATTCTGAAGGCGGATTCCTGTTGATGTGCGGATATCTTCTCCGGCGGGCTCAAGGGTTGAGATGAGCTATTGAACGAAGCGTTTTTCCCCGTTCACCAATTAAAAAAGTTTAGGGATTGCATGGATGCTTGCTTTGGCCTTTCGGGAAAAAGTTGTATTTTTGTAGCAGTAAAGTTATAACACCTTTTATTGATTTTCCGGAAGCCCTACTTCCGGCAAGGCGGAAGCATAATATGATAAAGACTCTCTTCAAGCAAATAGGTGAATACAAGACGGCCTCGCTGCTCACGCCCGTGTTTACTGGCGGTGAAGTGGTGATGGACGTGCTTATTCCGTGGGTGACGGCCAAGCTCATCGACTACGGCATTTCGGCCGGCAATCTGCAGAATGTCTATCTCTACGGCTCGCTGATGGTGGGCATGGCGCTGCTCTCGCTGGCCTTCGGCATTCTGGCGGCCCGTTTCGCGGGCTACGCCTCCACGGGCTTTGCGCGCAATCTGCGTTCGGCCATGTATCAGAACATCCAGCGCTTTGCCTTCTCCGACATCGACAAGTACAGCACGGCAGGCCTCGTCACCCGTATGACGACCGACGTGAACAATCTGCAGAACGCCTATCAGCAGATTCTGCGCGTCACCGTCAGGGCGCCCTTCCGGCTGGTGCTGAGCATACTGATGTGCCTGGTCATCGATGCGCGGCTGAGCGTCATCTTCATCGTGGCGCTGGTCATCCTGGCTTTCTCGCTGGGCTACATCATCAGCCACGTGTCGCGCCTCTTCAAGAGCGTCTATCAGCAGTACGACACGCTCAACCAGAGCGTGCAGGAGAATGTGTCGGCCATTCGCGTGGTGAAGGCCTACGTGCGCGAGGAGCACGAGAACAGCAAGTTTGCCCGCGCCGCCGAGGGGCTCTATCGTCTCTTCGTGCGTGCCGAGACGCTCATGGCCTTCAACCATCCCATCATGAACATGGTGGTCTATGGCTGCATCATCGCCCTCTCGTGGTTTGGTGCCCACTACATCGTGGGCGGCACGCTGACCACGGGCGAGCTCACGTCGCTCTTCACCTACGTCATGTCTATCCTCATGTCGCTCATGATGCTCTCCATGATCTTCGTCATGCTCACCCAGAGCGCAGCCAGCGGCCAGCGCGTGGCCGAGGTGATTGACGAGGTGCCCGACATCGAGAATCCCGCCCAGCCGCTGATGCAGGTGCCCGACGGCAGCATTGAGCTGAGTCATGTGTGGTTTGCCTATGGCGACACCGAGAAACAGCAGCGCGAGCGGGACGGGCAGCCCAAGGACGGCGTGGTGAGTGCCCTGCTGCAGCAGATGGACAGCGAGGCCGACTATGCGCTGAAAGACCTCTCGCTGAGCATCCGCTCGGGCGAGACCATAGGCGTCATTGGCGGCACGGGCAGCGGCAAGTCGTCGCTCGTGACGCTCATCAGCCGCCTCTACGACGTGTCGCGGGGCTCTGTCAGCGTGGGCGGAAACGACGTCCGGCAATACGACCTCACGGTGCTGCGCAACGCCGTCTCGGTGGTGCTGCAGCAGAATGTGCTCTTCTCGGGCACCGTGCTCGACAATCTGCGTTGGGGCAAGCCCGACGCCACACTCGACGAGGTGCGGCAGGCGTGCCGGTGGGCACAGGCCGATGAGTTTGTCAGCCAGATGCCCCAGGGCTATGATACGCACATCGAGCAGGGCGGAACCAACGTCTCGGGCGGACAGAAGCAGCGGCTCTGCATTGCCCGCGCACTGCTCAAGCGGCCGCAGATTCTGGTGCTCGACGATTCCACCAGTGCCTGCGACACGGCCACCGACGCCAAAATCAGGCGCGCCCTGCAACAGGAGATTCCCGGCATGACGAAGCTCATCATCGCCCAGCGCATAGCCAGCGTGAAAGACTGCGACCGCATACTGGTGCTCGACAACGGACGCATGACGGGATTCGACACCCATGAGCAACTGCTCAAGACCAACAGCCTCTATCAGGAAATCTACCAGATACAGACCGAGGCAGGAGGTGACTTTGACAAGAAGGAATGAAGGAAGTTTTTAGAGGAGAAGAGAACCCAGAGTTCCGAGCTACGAGTTC
>CAMOPD010000112.1 GCA_946622085.1 uncultured Prevotellaceae bacterium
GGAGTCAACGCATCTGTTGACTTAAGTCAACGCACCTGTTGACTGGAGTCAACAGTTCTATTGACTTAAGTCAACAGTTAGCAACTGGCGCAGTTGCGGTTTGCAGAAGCCGTTGCGGCGCCTTCCCTCCCAGGCTGCGGGCAACTCCCTGAACTCCCTGAACACCCGGAACTCCTTGTCTCCTCTGACATGCGAAGCATATATTATAATATAAGGTACGCGCGAGGAAGCGGCGTCCATAGCCACAAAAAAGGCGGCACCTCACGGCGTCGCCTTTTCTACTAAATAAACTTATATAATAATACACGTACGGTTTCCAAGCTTTGCCATGGCTTCAACGAGCGGCTACATGCCGGCCTTTAGGTAGAGGGCCACATGTGAGCACACGGCATAGGCTGCTGCTTGCAACAGTTACCAGGCTCAAGGTGAGCCTGCAGTTGGTTTCTTGTTGTGCTTCAGCCCCTTACATCGAGAGGCTTCGGCGGGTTTCAGTTAGGCAGGTCTTCTGACTTCGTTCCGTCTCCAAGCACCTTCCCGTCTTCATAAGATTAAAAACAGACAGTGGCTTCTTGCTTGGCGACCATAAAGGAACTCACAGCTGCGAGACAGTCGGAGATTTCCACTCCATTCCCTTTTTAATCGCGTTTTAAGCGAACCTTAACGCTGCAAATTTACTAAAAAAATGTCATCCTGCAAAGAAAAAAGGCTTATTTTAGATAAAAAGTTTGCACAAATGGAGATTTATCTCTATATTTGCACCGTTGTACTGAAGTTTAACCATCATTTTAATAACTAAACCAAAAGCCTATAGAACAATTTTTACTTCAAGAAAATTAAAGTAAGAATATGAAAGATCTTCATGAGATGACGGACGAGCAGCTGGCTCTTTCGTATATCGATGGGAACAATAGGGCTTTTGATTTATTGCTTCAGCGCAATCAGTCGAAACTGTTTTCCTATATATTGTTTGTCGTGCGCGACCGCGAGAAGGCCGAGGACATCTTCCAGGACACCTTTGTCAAGGTCATCACCAAGCTGCATGCCCGCAAATACACCACCAGCGGCAAGTTCTCGGCGTGGATAATGCGCATTGCCCACAACGTGATCATGGACACCTATCGCGAGCAGAAGTCAGAGAACATTGTGGAGGCTGGCGAGGACAACGACCTGACGCACATTAATCCGCAGAACATCCTCGACTCCAACATCGAGTCGCAGTATATCAACGACCAGGTGCTGCGCGACGTGAAGCGCATCATGGACAAGCTGCCGGCCTCGCAGCGCGAGGTGGTCTTCATGCGCTACTATCAGGACATGTCGTTCAAGGAGATTGCTGAGACTACCGGCGTGAGCATCAACACGTCGCTCGGCCGCATGCGCTATGCCGTGCTCAACATGCGCCGCATGGCCAAGGAACACAAGATAGAGCTGCAGCTCGACTGACCCGGTCTTGGAGCCTTCGTCAGGCATGGCTTGTAAGTCATAGATAGTGGTGCGCCGCCTTTCCCGTCATTCAAGGGGGAAAGGCGGCGCACAAGCTGCTGGCTTCCGAACTCTTGCCGTGCGCATGGCTGGCGGCTTAGCGCAGCGCCTTCAGCTCGCGTATGGTGGAGTAGGGGTCGGCCGACTTGAACACGTAGCTGCCGCTGACGAGCACATCAACGCCCGCCTTCACCAGTCGGGGAGCCGTCTCGCCCTGCACGCCGCCGTCCACCTCGATGAGCGCGTGGCTGCCGCTTTCGGCGATGAGCCGGCGCAGCCGTTTCACCTTCGCAATGGTGTTCTCGATGAATTTCTGCCCGCCGAAGCCGGGATTGACGCTCATGAGCAGCACCATGTCAACGTCGCCGATGATGTCTTCGAGCATGCTCACAGGGGTCGAGGGGTTGAGCGTCACGCCGGCTTTCATTCCCGCGTCGTGAATCTCCTGCACCGTGCGGTGCAGGTGGGTGCATGCTTCAAAGTGAACATTCATCATCATGGCGCCCAGCCGTGCCGTCTGGCTGATGTAGCGTTCGGGATGCACAATCATGAAGTGCACGTCGAGCGGCTTCGTGCATACCTTTGCCACGGCTTCGAGCACGGGGAATCCGAACGAGATGTTGGGCACGAAGACGCCGTCCATCACGTCGAGATGCAGCCAGTCGGCCTCGCTGTTGTTAATCATTTCCAAGTCGGAGCGCAAGTCGACGAAGTTGGCCGCAAGCAACGAAGGAGATACGAGTGTTTCCATCTGTAGAAAAGATTTTCGGGGTGTTGGGTCAGTTCAGACAATAACTCACTGTGCTGCCGTTCATCTGCAGCACGCGATAGTTGTGGGCAATCTGCCGGATTAAGTTCAGGGTCTGTTCCGATGGGGATGCTTCTTCAGGAGTAAAAAAATTCATAGGCAAAATGAATGATGGGTGAGTGATGCGTTTACATATTGATAACGCACACGCACGTTCATTTATTATATATTCATCTAAACTTTTTTCTGCTGGCGGCGAGAGGGCAAAGGTGCCGCCAGGCGAGCCCTTCTTGCTGCCGGAAATACATTTTTTTGCCGAAAGAAGAAAAAAAGAGACAAAAAGTTTGCCGTTTTGCGGGAAATGTGTAATTTTGCAACCGATAAAAACAAAAAACGAAAGAAAATGATATTTGCAGTTTCTACAGCATGGTGGTGGCGCAGCTCAGGATTTTAACAAGTCGTGAGAGTCGGTGCCGTGCGGATAAACTGAAAAGATAAAAGCACATGAAGAGGCCTGTCGTTCTTGCGACAGGCCTCTTTTAAGTTATCCGATGTCATGGGGCCGTGTCGCCGGCAGGCAAGTATTAACTTAACACCCAAAAGGAATATAGATTATGAAGATGAAAGACATTCTCAACCGGATGCTCAACCACGAGGCCCTCACGCGCGAGGAGACCCGCGACATCCTGATTGGCATTACGCAGAGCGAGTATCCCATGGAACAGGTGACGGCTCTGCTTACTGGTTTGCAGATGCGAGGCATAACAGTCGACGAGCTGCTGGGCTTCCGCGACGGCATTCTGGAGACGGGCGTGCCCGTGCCGCTCGACTGCGACCGCTACATCGACGTAGTGGGCACGGGCGGCGACCGCAAGAACACGTTCAACATCTCTACCACCTCGTGCTTCGTCATTGCCGGAGCAGGCTATCGCGTGGCCAAGCATGGCAACTATGCGGCCACTTCGACCAGCGGCGCTTCCAACGTCATTGCCAACCACGGCGTGAAGTTCACCGACGACCTGGACAAGCTCAACCGATGCATCAACGAGTGCGGCATCGTCTATCTGCACGCGCAGCTCTTTGCCAAGGCCATGAAGTTTGTGGGCCCCATACGCAAGGCCCTGCAGTTTCCCACGTGCTTCAATCTGCTCGGCCCCATCGTCAATCCCAGCCAGCCACAGTGCCAGCTGCTCGGCGTGGCTAACCTCGACCAGATGAGGCTCTATAGCACTGTGTATCAGCGCATTGGCATCGACTATGGCATCGTGAACAGCATCGACGGCTACGACGAGATTTCGCTCACGGGCGACTTCAAGGTGAAGACCAACAACTATGAGCGCATCTTCAAGCCCTCCGACCTGGGCTTCGCCATTGCCAAGCCCGAAGAGCTGGTGGGAGGCGCCACCGAGATTGAAGCCAAGGAGATTTTCGACGCCGTGCTGGAGAACCGGGCGCTGCCGGCCCAGAAGAACATCGTGCTGGCCAATGCGGCCTTCGGCATCCAGGTGCTGGAGCGCGGGCAGAAGGACATCGAGGAGTGCATTGCCATTGCGCGCGAAAGCATCGACAGCGGCCGCGCACTGGCCACATTCAAGAAGTTTGTGGAACTCAACAGTTAATGAGCTATGGACATACTCGACGAGATAGTGGCCTGGAAACGGGTGGAAGTGGAACGGATGAAGGCCGAGATGCCCGAGCGCGAAATCCATCGGCGTGTGGAGCAGATGCTCGGCACCCCCGTGGCCTCGCTCCGGCGGGCGCTCATGGAGTCGACGGCGGGCATCATCAGCGAGTTCAAGCGCAAGTCGCCCTCGAAAGGCTGGATCAAGGAGAACGGTCAAGCCTCGGAAATTCCACTGGCCTACCAGCAGGCCGGGGCCGCAGCCATCAGCATACTCACCGACGAGCGCTACTTTGACGGCCGGGATGAATTTATAGTTGACGCGCGCCGTTCCGGCGTGACCATACCTATATTATATAAGAACTTCGTCATCGACGAGTATCAGCTCTTCCAGGCCCGCCTGTGCGGAGCCAGTGCCGTGCTGCTCATTGCTGCCGACCTGAGCCTGGCCGACTGCCGCTCATTGCTGCGCACAGCCCACGAACTGGGCTTGGAGGTGCTGCTCGAGATGCACGATGAGCGCGAGCTCGACTATGCCGGGCTGGAGCCCGACGTCTGCGGCGTGAACAACCGCCATCTGGGCACCTTCATCACCGATGTGCAGAATTCCTTCCGGCTGGCCGAGCGTCTGCCGGCCGAGGCCTGCAAGGTGAGCGAGAGCGGCATCAGCCGTGCTGAGACGATGGGCCTGCTGCTCCAGGCCGGTTTCAACGGCTTCCTCATTGGCGAGTCGTTCATGAAGGCCGATAGTCCGGGCGAAGCTCTCAGACTTTTCTTGACGCAAATACCAACAATTTAGCATATGATTATCAAGGTTTGTGGCTTGCGTGAGCCAGACAACATTCACGCAGTGGAACAATTGGGTGTCGACATGGTGGGCTTCATCTTCTGGCCCGAAAGCCCCCGCTACGTGCACCAGATACGTTCGCGGGCAGGCATCATTCCCGACTACACCTCTTTCAGCAGTGAGCGCAAGGCCGGGCAGGCAGAACAGAAGCGGGCGCAGCGCGTGGGCGTCTTCGTAGACGACATGCCGCAGAACATCGTTACGCGGGTCTACAACTATCATCTCGACTGGGTGCAGCTGCACGGCCAGGAGTCGCCCGTCATGATTGACAACCTGCGGCGAACGCTCGACCCCGACATCCATCCGGGCATACGCATCATCAAGGCGATGAGCATCAGTTCGCCCGACGACCTGAAACGCTGCGAGGCGTTCGAGGGACTGGCAGACATGTTCCTCTTCGACACGAAGAGCCCGAGCGTGGGAGGCAGCGGGAAGCAGTTCGACTGGGCCATCCTCGAAGACTATCAGGGGCAGACCCCCTTCCTGCTGAGTGGCGGCATAGGCCCCGACGATGCCGACCGCATCCACTCGTTCAGCCATCCGATGCTGGCAGGCATCGACCTGAACTCGCGCTTCGAAACGCAGCCGGGAGTGAAGAACGTGGAGCTGCTCCGCAGGTTCATCGATGCCGTGAGGCGATAGCTGCAAACCCCATCAGAAAACACAAAAACTTTGACGATATATGAATCGAATCAATCAACTTTTTGCAGAGGCAGGAGAGCGCAAGCTGCTCTCACTCTACTTCTGCGCAGGGTGCCCTACGCTCGAGAGTACGGGCCACGTCATCAAGACCCTGCAGCGCCGCGGCATCGACATGATTGAGGTGGGCATCCCCTTCAGCGACCCGCTGGCCGACGGCCCCGTCATTCAGAGCGCCGGCACCGTGGCGCTGAAGAATGGCATGACGCTGACGCATCTGTTTGCCCAGCTCAGGGAAATCAAGGACGAGGTGCACATTCCGCTTGTCATGATGGGCTATCTCAATGTCATCATGCACTATGGCATAGAGCGCTTCTGCCAGAGCTGCGTGGAGAGCGGAGCTTCGGGCATGATTATTCCCGACCTGCCCTTCCAGGACTATCTCGACGTGGTGAAGCCCGTGGCCGACCGTTACGACCTTCGCGTCATCATGATGATAACGCCCGAAACCAGCGAGGAGCGCATTCGCTTCATCGATGAACACACCAACGGATTCATCTACATGGTGAGCTCGGCCAGTACCACCGGTGCCCAGCAGCGCTTCGACGACGCCAAGCAGCAGTATTTCCGTCACATCAATTCCATGCATTTGCGCAATCCGCGCATGATTGGCTTCGGCATTTCCAACCGCCAGACGCTGGAGAGCGCACAGCAAAATGCCGCCGGTGCCATCATCGGCTCCAAGTTCGTCACGCTGCTCAATGAGACGGGCGATGCCGACCGTGCCATGGACAAACTTTATGAAGCTTTATCACAATGAAGAACATCAAGGACTTTTTGAACCGTGGCGACCGGTTCGCCGCCAATGCCGGAGCCGTGATCACGGAAGTGGGGGAGGGCTTTGCCCGAGCCGAAATGACCGTAACCGCCGAGCATCTCAATGCCGGAGGAGTGTGCCAGGGCGGCGCCATCTTCACCCTGGCCGACTTGGCCCTGGCTGCCGTGATGAACGGCCGCGGACAGCTGACGTTCGGCCTGCAGAGCACCATCGCCTTCCTCCATTCGGCCCATGTGGGCGACACGCTCATTGCCGAGGCAACAGAAACCTTCAACCATCACAAGATTCCCTACGCCGAAGTGAAAGTGACCAACCAGGATGGCCAGCTCATCAGTGCCTTCACGGGCGTGGCCTACAGAACCAACAAAACTACAGACGAGACATGAAAGAGAATTATTTTGTCGACGACAACGGCTTCTACGGTGAGTTCGGAGGAGCCTATGTGCCCGAAATACTATACAAGTGCGTGCACGACTTGCAGGATGCCTATCTGCCCATCATCGAGAGCGATGACTTCCAGCAGGAGTATCGGCAACTGCTGCGCGACTATGTGGGGCGACCCTCGCCGCTTTATCTTGCCAAGCGCATGAGCCGGAAATATGGATGCCAGCTCTATTTGAAACGCGAAGACCTCAACCACACCGGCGCCCACAAAATCAACAACACCATTGGGCAGATACTGCTGGCCAAGAAGATGGGCAAGACACGCATCATTGCCGAAACCGGTGCCGGACAGCACGGCGTGGCCACCGCCACCGTCTGTGCGCTGATGGATATGGAGTGCGAAGTGTTCATGGGAGCCACCGACGTGGAGCGCCAGCACACCAACGTGGAGCGCATGAAGATGCTCGGCGCCAAGGT
>CAMOPD010000113.1 GCA_946622085.1 uncultured Prevotellaceae bacterium
TAGAGATAATTAACTAAATTTGTTGACAGATTTCCATAGGAAGCAAGGGGAGGGGCCAGGGGTGGGGTCTGTATCTTTGAACGGCGCAAATTGCCCCAGGCGACCAGCCATTTGCCATGCGCTTTTGGCCCTTCGGGCCGTTTCTCAAGCCCTGTATAATGAATGTTTTTCCAAAATTCTCATTTGTAATGACTTACTATCGATGTCATTATTTTCCCCGGACACCAATAATATTTTATATGATTGGTGTCCGGTACAGTCAAAATCATCAAGGCCCGGACAAGAGAAGCCTGCCATGTAAAGCCTACTGCAACTCGGCTGCCGCTTTTAGGGTGGTTGTAGAGTAAGCCTCCATGCAGGGACGCGCCGTGGCGCATCAGTCCGCACGAACTGTGTTGACAAACCTCTTCACGCTGGCTGACGCGCCACGTCGTGTCTCTACGTGTTTGGGCTGCTTGCAAAGGGCGAGCGGCCTTTTTGCTGTCTGTTGACTTAAGTCAATAGATCTGTTGACTTAAGTCAACGGAACTGTTGACTCCAGTCAACAGGTGCGTTGACTCCAGTCAACAGACAGCATTCAGGCCAAAAACACATTATAAGCAGCGTGATTTCGACCTGAAACCAGCACGACAAGATGTTAAGGGAGGAAAAGAGGTAAACAGAAAAAACAGATTTGCTATCCGGTAAACATTTTGCCAGATCCCTGCAGGCCTCTGTCACATCACGTGCTTCCGTTGCCTGCTCCTACAGCGTGAGAGCTGTTATCTGAAGAAGACAAAGAGGAAGGAGTGGAAGAGCTGAAGTGCAAGGATGAGGATGAGCCACAGGGGCGCTGAGCGGCTGATGCCCACGGTGAGCATGCGGAAGGCATGCTGCAGGGAGGGGCATGCGCCGGTAGCGGCAGCAAATGACAGGGAGACGACACTCACTGCGAAGGCCACGATGGGCACAAGACTGCGTGAGAAGCTGCTGGGGAAGAGTGTGCCCGTTGCGCTGGCCAGAATGGCGTGGGAGGGCAAGGTGAGCAGAGAGATGACGGCGAGGAAGACGATGGCTTCGGCGACAACAAGTTGAAAGGCGAAGCGCTGGCGAAAAGAGAGAGGCCGCTTGGCGACAACCATGCGCAAGGCCTGGGGCAGTCCGCTGGTGCGCCATGCCCCCCAGGCCACGGCGAGCAGCAGCAGCCACACCAGCAGAGGCGAAGAGAGATTGCTGGTGAAGCGGCCAAAGAACCACCTGATGCCCTCGGTGCTGAGCAGGGAACGCACGGCAGCAGAGGGCATGGCGGCAGCGATGATCCACGACACGAGGATGAGCACCACCTGAGCCAAGGCCATCAGGAAGGCCAAGCGTGCAAGGAGCTTAGTCTTCATCGGGCTGCAGGTTGTCAATGTCGATGATGTGGAGCTCAATGGCGCGCACCACGAGGCGGGTGGCATTGATGCCCATGCCGCCATTGCCGTCGGGGAAGAGCTTCTGCACGAGCTCGTTCTGACGCTTCTCGAGGCTCTTCACTCCGAAGGGCATACCGCGCAGATTGGTGATTTGCTCCTTGGTGTAGCCGAGGGCCAGATGGCGGAGGAAACGCTCGTCGTACTCGTCGATTTCGTAGTTCACGAGGGCCTCCTGGCGCATGAGCTGTGAGCCCACGCTGCGCTTGAATCGATCGACTATCTTTTCGAGGATGGGCTGATTGAACACCATGCGCTTGCCCTGCATGACGCTGGCCACGTCGCCGCGTGTGAGCAGTTCGCCGCTCTTGAGGATGATGCCGTCGCAGCCGGCGTCGAGCACGTCGACCCAAAGTTTCTCATTGAGTATCTCGCCGGTGAAGATGAGCACCTTGACGTCGGGATGGAGCTCCTTGGTGTGGCGGCAAATCTCCACGCCCACGGTGGTGGAGCCGCCGAGTCCCAGGTCGAGGAGCACCAGATGGGGCTTCTGCTGCTTGAGCAGTCTCCAGTAGGCCGGTTCGCTGTCGGCGGTGCCGATGATTTCGGCTTCGGGAATGTCGGTCTTGATGATGCCCAGTGTGCCTTTGAGTTCCAGGGGAACGTCTTCTACAATGATGACTTTAAAATTTTCCATACTTCAATGATGATTATGTGGTTGTTACTTTATCGGGAGTAAAAGGGAGAGGAGGTGGGAAATGCCGAATGTGCTACGTGCCTGCATCCGGGGCTTTGGAGAGCGTGACGATGATGGTGGTTCCCCCCTCCGGTCTGGGTTCAGCCCTCATGCCGCATCCCCGGCGTGCAGTGAGCTGGCTGTGGTCGCGCACTATCTGTCGGCAAAGCAGGAAGGGCAGATGGGCCATGGAGGGGGCAAAGAGCTGGGCGCACTCGGCAGCCGATAGCTGCAGCGTGGGCATGGCCACGCGGAAGACGGCATACTGCTGATCATCGGTGGCGCTCACCTCTACTTGCAGGGGTGTAGTGGCTGCCTGCTGGCGCAGTAGCTCGAAGAGCCATGCGAGCATGTCGCGGTCGCCAAGCAGGCGGAGCTCCGAGCGACAATGCGGTAGTACATCGGCCACGGGCACCGGCCGGCAGTCGTATTTCACGGCATCCACCTGGCGCATGGACTGTTGGCTGAGCAGCGAATAGAGTTCCTTGTAGTAGACCACGAGTTCGCTGATGGCGGTGAGATGACTGTCGGTGCCGTCGATGAGCTGGCGTATGCGCGAGGGGTAATACATCGTTTCGTGCTTCAGCGTGCTCAGGCAGTTGTCGAGCACACTGTTGCTGATATGGAGCTTCTCGTTCTCGTATTCCGCCCTGCGGCACTCGTCCTCGGCCAGCTCGATGCTGCTCTGCCGCTCGTCGGCCACGGCAATGGACTCGTGCAGAGCCTGCTTGACCTGCTCCACCACCGAGAGGAGCATCGGCGGGAACTTGTCTGACGAGAGCGAGTCGATGAGCTGCAGTTTCCTGCGGGGCTCGTCGGCCGAGAGCAGGATGGCGTTGATGCGCTCCACGCGCTCCAGGCAGAAGCGATAGTAGAGCCTATGGCGATAGTAGAGCAGATAGTAGGCGGGGAAGAGCAGGATGAGCAGCAGGATGAGCATGATGACGGCAATGGTCTTGTTCGACTCCGACCGCTGCATGGCTCGGCAATAGGCGCCCAGACTGGCATCGGCAGAGAGTTCCTTGAAAAGCTGCGTGTAGACCTTGTTGTTGTAGCGGTAGAGGGGCCACTGATGGAGTGCCAAGGCGGCAATGGCCGTCTCGTTGCGAATGTCGAGTATGACGTCGTAGTTCACTCTGACGCTGTCGTGGAACCAACGCACTTCGGGCGGCTCGGCGGAAGTGCTGCCGTGGGGAAGCAGTGTGTCGGTGCTCTCCGGGCGTAATTGTCGATAGGTGTCGTTGACGTAGTGGCGCACGCTGTCGGCATATTGCAATGTCAAGGCGTAGGTGCCCTGCACATTGCTGTAGTAGGCACTGTCGGCAAATTGGGCGGCCCGCATCATGGGTGTCTGTGCAGCCCACGAGGTGAGCGAGGCGAGCGAGCAGCACAGTGCGACGATGGCTCTGGCCATGCCCTTGGGCAGTCGGAAGGCGAAGCGGCTACCCTCGCCCTGCTGGCTTTCGGCAGTGATCTGGCACACGGAGAATATCTGGCTTATCTTGCGATATTTCTCAATGATTCCCTTGCAGTTCATCAGTCCGAAGCCATGAGAGGCGGCGGTGGACTGCCCATTGTCCACGATGACTTTGCGCGAGAAGACGCTCTGCAGCTCCTCTGGGCTCATGCCCTGCCCCGTGTCGGCAATGCTGATTTCCACGTAGCTGGCAGTCTCCTCGGCACTGATGGTGACGCTGCCCCCCTTCGGGGTGAACTTGCGGGCATTGTCGGCCATGGTGTTAATCATGAAGAGTGTCAGCACGCGGTCGGCCTTCACCCAAGCCGCCGTTGGCTCCACGTTGAGCGCAATGCCCTTCAGCTGGAATGCCATGCGGCTCTTCATGACGGTATTGAAGAGCGACTGCAAGGCGAAGCTCTCGATGTGAAGGCTCAATTCGCCCTGCCGCAGTTGTATCCACTGGGTGAGCACATCGTTGTAGCTATTGATGTTGTCGGTGAGTTCCACCATGTATTCATAGCGCTCGCGGCGCTTGTCGGGGCTCTCGTCGTGGGCTTCGAGGCGGCGCACCTCATGAATCATGCGGTCGATGAAGGGCGTGATGCTGTTGACGAGAAACACCTTTGCCCTGTTTTCCAGGTTTCGCCTTTTATTCTTTCTGATGTGAATGAGGTTGATGGCATAATGCTCGTTCACCTCCTCGTAGCGGTCGCTGAGCAGTTGCATCTCCTGCTTGTTTTTCTTTCGCCATTCCTCCAGTGGCTGGAGCAACTGTTCCATGGAGTTTTTCTTGTCGCTGCGGCGGCGCAGACGGTCGAAGATATAGATGAGTGCCGCCACGGCAAGAATCATGAAGATGACGGCCACGATCATGACATTCAGCTGTCGCGACGAGCGCTCCAGCTTTTCGGCGCGGGCTTCGAGCTGCCTGTCCTGTCGGGTTTGTTCTTGTTGGTCGAGATATACGTTGCGGTGATGGTCGCTATGGTATTTGTCGTCGATGGCAGAATAGGCCACAGAGAGCTGCTCGTGAATACTTGCCACGAGGTCGGGGGCCTGCTCGATGAGCGTGTCGGCGTGGAGGGCATCGTTCAGGCAAATCAGGGCCGAGCGATAGTCATCGATGGCCACGTAGCACGATGCCAGCGTGCGATAGGCACCAGCCGTCTGGTAGACGTCGCCAAAGTCGCGGAACATGGCGAGTGACTTCTGTGCCAGATAGCCGGCCAGCAACGAGTCGGGCATCTCGTCGGAATTGATGAACTTGATGGCGGGCAGATTGCTGGCAATGAGGCTGCGTCGGGCTGCTGCATCGATGAGATGCTCGCTGATGGCCTGCATGGAATTGGCCTCCCAGAAAGGATAGCTGCCCTTGGTGGCGAGCATGTAGCACCGCAACAGATAGTCGAACTCCTCGTGGCTGATTTCTTCTTGCGTTCCCTGCGTGATGATGCCGCCAGCCCCTATGTTGTAGAGGTAATTAAGATATTGTGCCGTGTCGTTCTCCAGTTCGTCGGCACGGATGCTGTTCATGGCGTCTATTGAGGGCTGCTCCAGTCCCACATAATAATAATAGGTGGAGGTGACGATGGCAAACTCGCTCTGGGCGTAGAGCAGTCGGGCGTCCTCGCGCGCCGAGAGCATCTCGCGCTCCTCGTCGATGCGTCGCTGGCTGCGCAGGGCTTGCTCGCGGTGCTCATAGAACTCCTTGTTGCGCGACTCCCGCTGACATAGCCTCATCTGCTGCACATCGGCAATGAAGAGCTCTATCTGATTGTTGGTGATGCGATGCACTTCGGCCAACAGGCTGTAGGCATGGGCATAGTCCATGCGCATGATGCTCACGAAGGCAAGGTTGTTCAGCGCTTCGGCCTTGCCTGCGCTGTAGTCTTCGGCCAGCTGCAATGCCTTCTGGGCATAGATGGCGGTGGAGTCGAGATTGCGGTAGTGATAGGCATAGGAGATATCGTTCAGCTTGTCTACCATCTGCCTATCTGAATGAGAACAAGCTGAAAACAAAATTAGAAACATGAAATGAGGAAGCAGCAGGGCGAGACCTCTCAGCCCGCCGCCTCCTGATTTCAGATTTCTAATTCCTCTTGACGTATTATGCGCGAGCCTTAGCAACGTAGCCCAGGGCCTCCTTGCACTTGTCGGTTATATACTGCCAGTCGCCAGCCTTCACCTTGTCGCCGGGGAAGAGCTTGGAGCCCATGCCCACGCAGTAGACACCAGCCTTGAACCAGCTCTTCAGATTCTCCTCTTCGGGAGCCACGCCGCCTGTAACCATGATTTTGGACCACGGCATGGGAGCCTTGAGGCCTTTGATCATGTTGGGACCCACCACGTCGCCGGGGAACACCTTCGTCAGATCGCATCCCAGTTCCTGGGCCTTGCCAATCTCGCTCACGGTCATGCAGCCGGGGCAATAGGGAACCAGACGACGGTTGCACACGGGGGCAATGTCGGGATTGAACAGCGGACCAACCACGAAGTTGGCACCCAACTGTATGTAAAGAGCTGCCGTGGGAGCATCAACCACTGAGCCTATGCCCAGAGCCAGCTCGGGGCACTCCTTGTCGGCCCACTTCACCAGTTCGCCAAACACTTCCTGGGCGAAGTCGCCACGGTTAGTAAACTCAAAAGCACGAACGCCGCCTTCGTAGCAGGCCTTTACCACGTTCTTGCATACTTCCAAATCCTTGTGATAGAAAACGGGCACCATGCCGGTGTCGCCAATTTTCTGCATCACGGCTATTTTATCAAATTTTGCCATCGCTATGTTTATCTATTCTTTATATTCGCGTTTGAAAATATATGTTCCACACTCATAGGCCACTAATTCCCAGCCTTCATATCCAAGCTGATTCAGCCGTTTCTCAACACCTACAAGGCGATTGATCACTTTATATTCAAACCTTTTCATTGCTAATCATTTTTTATCTTTGCACGCGTCCGCTTGCGTTACCGCCAGCCAGGCTCTCCACTTCATCAACCGACACGAGGTTGAAGTCGCCGTTGATGGTGTGCTTCAGAGCCGATGCGGCTACAGCAAACTCGAGTGCCTCGCCCTGGGTCTTCTTGGTGAGCAGGCCGTGAATCAGGCCACCCGAGAACGAGTCGCCGCCACCCACGCGGTCGATGATGGGGTTGATTTCGTAGCGCTTGCTCTGATAGAACTCCTTGCCGTCGTAGATGAGTGCCTTCCAGCCGTTGAAAGTGGCCGAGAACGACTCGCGGAGCGTGGAAACCACATACTTGAATCCAAACTCCTCCTTCATCTGCTTGAAGATGCCCTCGTAGCCGCTGGCATCGGTCTTTCCGCCTTCCACGTCGGCATCGGGCTTGAAGCCCAGGCAGAGCTCGGCATCTTCCTCGTTGCCTATGCACACGTCGACATACTGCATGAGGGGCCGCATGATGGAGATGGCCTTCTCGCTGGTCCACAG
>CAMOPD010000114.1 GCA_946622085.1 uncultured Prevotellaceae bacterium
AGTAGCTGATGTTCTCCCAGTTCACCAGGTCTTTGGAGTGGAGAATCACCAGACCAGGCACAGTGTGCATGGTTGTGCCGGCCAGATAGTAGTCGTCGTCCACGCGAAGGATGTCGGGGTCGGAGAACTCATCGTAGAAAAGAGGATTGGTAAACGTGCCGTTGCCGTTATCGGCAGTCCAAGACTTGGTCTGGGCAACAACGGTTGTGCTGACAACAAGGGCCAGCAGAAACAAAAGTTTTCGCATAGAGGTTAATAGTTATATTTCTTTAATAAAGTAACAGCAAACCGGCAAATCCTGCATAGAGAATCATGCGGATGGGGTTGATCTTCATGAACTTCGTTCCCACGAAGGTGGCTACGAACAGGAAGCAGCTGATCCAGAACTGCCACGGATTCACCGACGGCGTGCTGAAATTCTCGGGCGTCATGAGCAGCAACGTGGCGGCACCCAGCAGTCCCACGACGGCCGGGCGGAGTCCTGTAAAGACCGACTGCACCACGGGGTGCTTCATATACTTCATGAACATGCGGCTGATGAGAATCATCAGTATCAACGATGGTAGAACCAGTGCAAACGTGGCCGTCACGCTGCCCATCACCGAGAGGAAGTTGCCGTAGCCGGCATTATGCACGGCGGCATAGCCGCAATAAGTGGCCGAATTGATGCCTATGGGGCCGGGGGTCATCTGGCTGATGGCCACGATGTCGGTGAACTGACTCGTGGTCATCCAGTGCCAATGATGCACCACTTCGCCCTGAATGAGGGATAGCATGCCATAGCCGCCTCCGAATCCGAAGAGGCCTATCACAAAGAAAGTGTAGAACAATTCCAGGAATATCATGCCAGAGCGGGGTTAGTTTTCGGTTGGTTTGACGAAGGTGCCATAGAGATAGCCGCCGATGCCTGCGGCAAGGACAATGAGTATGGGCGACACGCCCAGTGCCCATATAGCCAGCGCGCCGCCAATGGGAATCCAGCAGTTGGCCAGGGAAATCCTGGCGCTCTTGGCCAGATTGAACGTCGGGACGGCAATCAGCGCCACCACTGCCGGACGAATGCCACGGAAGATGGACTGCACTATGGCGTTCTCGGCAAAGCGATGGAAGAACATCGCAATAATCAAGATGATGAGGAATGACGGCAGGACGGCGCCCAGACAAGTGCTCACCGCCCCCTTCACTCCGCGCAACTTGTAGCCAATGAATATGCTGATGTTGGCCGCAAAGACTCCGGGGCAGCTCTGCGCCACGGCTATCAGGTCGAGAAACTCTTCCTTGCTGACCCACTTATGCTTATCTACCACCTCGGCTTCAATAATAGGTATCATGGCGTATCCACCACCAAGGGTGAATGCGCCAATCTTGAAAAAGGTCTTGAAACTTTGCCAATAGATGCTGTCCATAGACTAACTCCTTGATTCAATCCAACGGCGGGCGTTGACAAAGGCTTCTATCCATGGCGTCACCTCGTCGGACTGACGGTTGGCCGGATACCAGGCGTTCTGCCAGGGGAAGATGGCCCGCTCCAAATGGGGCATCATGGCCAGATGACGACCGTCGGCCGAGCAGATGCCGGCCACGTTGTAGTCCGACCCGTTGGGATTGCCGGGATATCCGGCGTAGTTGTATTTTGCTATGACGTGGTATTCGTTTTCAGGTTCGGGCAGATGGAACTTGCCTTCGCCGTGAGCTACCCAAATGCCAAGCTTGGATCCGCTCAACGAACCGAGCATGACGCTCTTGTTCTCGGGAATCTGCAAGGAAAGGAAAGCACTCTCAAACTTATGCGAAGTGTTGTGCTCCATCTTGGCGCCCTTAGCCCCCACAAGCCCCAGTTCCACCATCAGCTGGCAGCCATTGCAGATGCCCAGCGAGAGGGTGTCTTCGCGGGCATAGAATCGGTCAAGCGCTTCCTTGGCCTTGGGATTGAAAAGGAAAGCACCGGCCCAGCCCTTGGCCGACCCCAGCACATCGCTGTTGGAGAAGCCGCCGCAGAAGACAATCATCGAGATTTCCTCCAACGTCTCGCGGCCGCTGATCAAGTCGGTCATCATGACATCCTTCACGTCGAAGCCTGCCAGATAGAGCGAATAGGCCATCTCGCGCTCGCCGTTCGTTCCCTTTTCGCGAATGATGGCAGCCTTTGGCCGGCTGGCAGCATCGTCCTTGCGGTCAAAAGAAAGGCCAAACTGAGCCAGTGTACCTTGGAATCCGGCTTTGAACTTCATCTCCAGTGGCTGATGCTTATAGTTCTTGAAGCGTTCTGCGGCCTGACCGTTGAAACTTTGCTTACGGTCGAGCAGATAGGATGTCTCATACCAAACGTCGCGCAGCAAATCGATGTCAAAGCTGTGCTGCCAGTCGCCCAGCTTCACTGTCAACTGACGGCTTTGCGGAACGGAATAGCCAATCTTTGCAAATCCCACGCCTACGTCTTCCAGATACTCTATAAGATCGTTTTTATGTGCGTCGCTCACCTGAATGACGACACCGGGATTTTCGGCGAAGAGGGCCTTCACCACATCGTTTCCACTGCCACACAGGTCGTGGAGATTAATGTTCATTCCTCCCTCGGTATTGGCGAAGCACATCTCCAGCAGCGTCGTGATCAGTCCGCCGGCACTGATGTCGTGTCCTGCCATGATCCATCCCCGCTTGATGAGCTCCTGAATGGCATTGAAACAATCCACAAAATAATCGGGATTCTTCACCGTAGGCACGTCGTCGCCCACATGGCCGAGGCTCTGCGCAAAGGCCGAGCCGCCCAGGCGCTGCTCATCGAAGGAGAAGTCGATATGATAAAGGCTGGAATGCTTGTCGTTCACGAGCACTGGCGAAACCACCTTGCGCACGTCGCTCACCTCGCCGCCGCTGCTCACTATCACCGTTCCCGGCGCTATGATCTTCTGCCCGTCGGGATACTGCTGACTCATGGAGAGCGAGTCCTTGCCCGTGGGCACGTTCACGCCGATGGCACAGCAGAAGTTGCTCAGGGCTTCCACAGCCTTGTAGAGGCGTGCGTCTTCGCCTTGCTGCGAGCGGCAGGGCCACATCCAGTTGGCCGAAAGGCTGACGCTTTGCAGTCCTTCGGCCAGTGGTGCCCACACGATGTTGGTCAGCGACTCTGCCACCGACAACACGCTGCCAGCCTCAGGCGAGGCCAGTCCGGCCTGGGGTGCATGTCCCAGTGCCGTGGCTATGCCGCTGCGGCCGCGATAGTCGAGAGCCACCACGCCGCAGTCGCTGAGCGGCAGTTGCAGGCGTCCCTGGCATTGCTGGCGTGCCACCTTGCCCGTCACCGAACGGTCTACCTTGTTGGTCAGCCAGTCCTTGCAGGCCACGGCTTCCAACTGCAGCACGCGGCTGATGTATTCGTCGAGTTTTTCTGATTCCTGCGTGCAGTCGGCATAAGCCACAGGCGCATAGTGGCGCTCCACACTCACGTCGCGCATAATGGTCTTCGGCGAATGGCCGAACATCTGGGCCACATCCAGGTCGAAAGGCTTCACGCCGTCGCCCTGGCGGAACGAGAAGTGGGCATCGCCCGTGGTTTCGCCCACCACATAGAGCGGTGCACGCTCGCGCTCGGCAATCTTCCTCACATGGTCAATGTGCTTCTCGTCGATGAGCAGTCCCATGCGCTCCTGGCTCTCGTTGGCAATGATTTCCTTCGACGAGAGGGTCTTGTCGCCAATGGGCAGCTGCGTCATGTCTATTTCGCCGCCGCACTCCTCCACCAGCTCCGACAGGCAGTTCACGTGGCCTGCCGAGCCATGGTCATGGATGCTCACCACGGGGTTTACGTCTTCCTCGCAGAGCGCACGCACCAGGTTGTAGGCGCGCTTCTGCATCTCGGGGTTGGCACGCTGCACGGCATTCAGCTCGATGCCATTGCTGTAGCGCCCGGTATCCACCGACGACACGCTGCCGCCCCCCAGTCCGATGCGATAGTTGTCGCCGCCCACGACGACAATCTTGTTGCCCTTCTGCGGTTCCTTCTTCAGGCAGTCGCGCTTCGTGCCGTAGCCCACGCCGCCGGCCAGCATGATGACCTTGTCGTAGGCATACTTCTCCTGGCCCTCCTGGTGCTCGAAGGTGAGCACTGAGCCGCAGATGAGCGGCTGTCCGAACTTGTTGCCGAAGTCGCTGGCACCGTTCGATGCCTTGATCAGTATCTGCTCGGGCGACTGATAGAGCCACTGCCGCACGGGCAGAATCTGCTCCCAGTCCCTGCCCAGTGAAGATTCTTCACTTTTCGCTCCTGACTCTTCACTCAGACGCGGATAGGCCGTCATATACACCGCCGTGCCGGCAATGGGCCATGAGCCCACACCGCCGCCCATGCGGTCGCGAATCTCGCCGCCCGTGCCCGTAGAAGCGCCGTTGAAGGGCTCCACGGTTGTGGGGAAGTTGTGGGTCTCGGCCTTCAGCGAGATGACGCTCTCGATGGGCTTCACGCGGAACCAGTCGCTCGTCGATTGGTCGGCCGGGGCGAACTGCTCCACCACGGGTCCCGCGGAGAATGCCACGTTGTCCTTATAGGCCGAGAGAATCTTATGGGGATTTTCCTTGGTGGTTTTCTTGATCATCTGGAAGAGGCTCGACTCCTTCTCCTCGCCGTCGATGATGAACGTGCCGCCGAAGATCTTGTGGCGGCAGTGCTCCGAGTTAATCTGCGCGAAGCCGAAAATCTCCGAGTCGGTCAGCGGCCGCCCCAGCTGTCGCTCCACGTCGTGCAGATAGTCCATCTCCTCGGGCGAGAGGGCCAGTCCCTCCTGCTCGTTGTATTCTTCCAGATTCTCCACGTGCTTGATGGGCTCCGGCTTGATGTTCACCGTGAACACATGCTGGTCGAGGCCCTTATACATGCGCTGCAACATCTCGTCGTATTCGGCGTCGGCCGTTGCCACGGGGAAGTATTCCTCAATACGCGAAATGCCGCTAAGACCCATGTTCTGTGTTATCTCAACGGCATTCGTACTCCAGGGAGTGATCATTTCGCGGCGTGGCCCCACAAAGACGCCTTCGAGCTTCTTTGCAGGCTCCAACACGGCACCGCCGTAGAGCCAGCACAACTGCTGGATTTCCTGTTCGCTGAGCTCGCGCTCTACTGAAGTAGCTATCACGCTGTTCTGGGGAGTTCTGAAAAAAAGAATCATACCTTATTTAATATATATGTGTAAATGAAATGCTCATTTTTGTTTGCCGTTGCAAAGTTATCTATTATTTCTGAGATAAACAAGCAAACCGATATTTTTCTAATGGCCGCCTGCCGACGCCGGAAACAAGAAAACCGCCCCGCAGCCATTCGAGAGCTGCGGGGCGGTTTGGTTTGATATGAATATGGGAATGGTAGGCTTACTTAGCCTTGAAGTGCCAGAATGTAGCTTCACCCCAAGAACCGTTCACTTGCCCTTTTTCTTTATCGAATCCAGGATAAACAAGCGTCATCTGGTTTCCAGTAAGGTATACCACCTCGTAGGCACCAGGACCCCAACCACAATCACTAGGCAATTTGCCACCAGTATTGATAATCCATGGCCACAAGATAGCATCGGTCTTCAGTTCACCAACCTTCCAGCTGTCTCCTTCAACCTTTGTCAATTCGTAGGCTCCACTTCTTATAACTGAGCCATCGGCTGTATAGCTTGTAACTGTTCCGTCTGTGCCGAAAGTCATATAAGCTTCAAGGTTTCCGTCACCCTCATTGGCATTACCCGGTGTGTGCTGGAGCTGACCATTGAAATCATCGCTGGTTACAATACCCCACCATTTACCGTTTCCGGAAATACCTACAGATGCTCCGTCACCGGGCTGATAGCCCATATTGCCCCAGACTTCACCGCCATCGGCTACTGAAGAGTCCCAAGTCCAGTCTTTACCCTTGTCATAGCCGGCAAGCATACCACTAAGATCGCTTGAACTCTTGAAATGCCAGAATGTAGCTTCACCCCAAGAACCGTTCACTTGCCCTTTATCTTTATCGTATCCAGGATAAACCAGTGTCATCTTGTCGGAAGTAAGATACACCACTTCGTATGCACCGGAGCCCCAGCCACAATCAGCAGGTGTCTTACCACCGGTATTGATAATCCACGGCCACAAGATGGCATCTGTCTTCAGATCTGCCACTTTCCATTCAGCATCAGGAGAGTAATTCTCTATGGCAAACGATCCAGAACGAATTACATTTCCTTGGGCATCGTATGAAGTAACAATACCATCTTCGCTAAATACCATATATGCATCCAGACTACCATCACCCTCATTGGCATTATTCGGTGTATGCTGGAGTTGGCCATTGAAATCGTCGCTGGTCACAATACCCCACCACTTACCGTTTCCGGAAGTACCTACGGAAGCACCGTTTCCAGGCAGATAACCCATATTACCCCAGACTTCACCGCCGTCGGCAATAGAAGAGTCCCATGTCCAAATTTTCTTGCCATAGTCGTTTGAGGCCAGGAAACGCACACCCATCGGGAGTTCGCTAGCCACCTGAACGGTGAAATCCTTAGAAGCTACCACTTCCTCGCCATCGGCGTTGATGAAGCGGAAGTAAACCGTCTGATGAGGATCAGAACCGCGTGCAGGCACAAAGTTAAACACACCTCCGGCAGCACCACTGGCCAGTTTAAACTCAGACCCATCAGCCTTCTTGTAGAAGATATAGGCGCTGGAGACATTAGGAATATTATATTTAATCCAGTTACCGTCCTCCTTCGGAGTGGTGCAAGCCTTGTCTTCATACTGCGAGAACTCAGCACCATCAAGCAGGTTGCTGCTGGTGTAGCTTTCGATGTCCATATCCTTGCTGTCCTTGATGGGATCGCAAGAAGTGAGCATGCCCAGTGCAACGGCAAACAATATAATTGATTTTTTCATATCGTTATTCTCTTTTTAAGTGATTTTGATTAATAAACAGGTGTACCAGAGATGTTAGCATCTGCCACGCTTGCACCCCATCCCTTGTTCTGCTTCAGCACGGTCTCATCGTTGGTGATGTTAACCTGTG
>CAMOPD010000115.1 GCA_946622085.1 uncultured Prevotellaceae bacterium
ACGGAGAAGCGGCCGACCGTTCCCATTCAGTAAGCACGCCACTCACGATGAGTAAATGGCGTGCTTACGAGGCGTGAGTGGCGTGCTTACTACCCGTAAGTGGCGTGCTTACTACCCTATACTGATTTTCAGCACTTTACGGAGTCGTTATGCGAGGACTGAAAAAGTTGTGAATTATTTTTACAAAACGCGAACGTTCCTATGGCCTGTTTGGCTTCCTGCACGTAGGAGACGCACCGTGGCCCGTCCGCCTGCTGTGCGGTAAATGATGATATTCTGTTGATCGTCCATTCATTATTATATTTTCACTTTCAGTATTACATTATACTCCCCTCTCTGCCCAGTCGCCGCGGTCGAGGTTGCGATAGCCGATGGCTTCGGCGATGTGCATGGCCTGTACCTGCTCGCTGCCGGCGAGGTCGGCAATGGTGCGGGCCACCTTGAGGATGCGGCTGTAGGCACGGGCAGAGAGCTTCAGACGCTCCATGGCCATGCGCAGCATGTCTAAAGAGGCGGCATCGGGCTCGGCATATTGGTGAATCATGCGCTCGGTCATCTGGGCATTGCAGTGGATGCCTTTGTGCGACTTATATCGCTCCTCCTGCATCCTGCGGGCGGCAATGACGCGCTCGCGAATGACCGCCGACGGCTCGCCGGGCTGCATCTGCGAGAGCTGGGCGAAGGGCACGGCCTGGATTTCGCAGTGGATGTCGATGCGGTCGAGCAGCGGGCCGGAGATTTTGTTCATATAGCGCTGAATCTGCCCGGGCATGCATACGCAGTGGTGGGTTGGGTCGCCATAATAGCCACAGGGACAGGGGTTCATGGAGGCTACAAACATGAACGAACATGGATATTCTATAGTATACTTGGCGCGGCTGATGGTGATGCGGCGGTCTTCCAGCGGCTGGCGGAGCACCTCGAGCGTCTGCTTGTTAAACTCAGGCAGTTCGTCGAGGAAGAGCACGCCATTGTGGGCCAGGGAGATTTCTCCGGGCTGGGGCGTGGAGCCGCCGCCTACAAGGGCCACCTGAGAAATGGTGTGGTGGGGGGAGCGGAAGGGCCGCTGGCTGATGAGACTGGTGTCGCGCGACAGTTTTCCCGCGATGCTGTGAATCTGTGTCGTCTCAAGACTCTCGGCCAACGACAATGGCGGCAGGATGGAGGGCAATCGTTTGGCCATCATCGACTTTCCGCTGCCCGGCGGGCCTATCATGATGAGATTGTGGCCGCCGGCAGCAGCCACCTCCAAGGCCCGCTTCACGCTTTCCTGTCCCCGAACGTCGGCATAGTCGAGGTCGAAGCGCGCCTGTTGCTCATAGAATTCGCGCCGGGTGTCGATGATTGTCGGGTCGAAATGTTTCTCGCCATTGAGGAGCTGGATGACATCCCACAACGTCTCCATCCCGTAGACCTCAAGATTGTTCACCACGGCGGCTTCGCGCACATTCTGCCGGGGCACAATGAGTGCCTTGAAATGCTCGGCACGGGCACGGATGGCAATGGGCAGGGCCCCGCGTATGGGCTGCAGCCTTCCGTCGAGTCCCAGTTCGCCCACGAGCATGTATTGGCCGAGCTGGTCGCCCTTCATCTTGTCGCTGGCGGCCAGTATGCCTATGGCTAAAGGCAGGTCGAAAGCCGAGCCTTCCTTCTTCAGGTCGGCAGGGGCCATGTTGACGGTGATGTCGCCATAAGGAAATTTAAATCCGCTATTGGTGGTTGCTGCAACGATGCGGTCTTTGCTTTCACGCACAGCCATGTCGGCAAGGCCTGTAAGATGGAAATTATTGCCTTGCGCAATGTTTACTTCTACGGTTACAGTTGTCACTTGGAGTCCGTTGACAGCTGCGCAGTATGTTTTTACAAGCATTAGGTTAAGGTGTGGAGTATTGATTCAAAAAAGGTTGGCGGGTCAGAGCAGTTCCTTGAGTCGTTCCAGGAGTTGGTTGGTGTCGAGCCCATGAGCCACTATGCGCCCTTTCGAGTCGATGACGATGTTGTCGGGCACGCCGCGCAGTCCCAGCTGCCTGAGGGCATCGCCATGGAACATCTGGCCGTCGCATACGGTGGGCCAGTTGATGGTGTCGCGCTGCAGGGTGCGCCGACAATCGGTTGTGGCGGGATCGAGACAAACGCCCAGAAGGGCCAGTCGCTGGGATCCGTGACGGCGCTGCAGGCGTCGCAGTTCGCGTTGGGCTGCCTGCCCTTCATAGTTCCACGTGGCCCAAGTGTAGATGACTCCCACGCGACCGCTGAAGTGGGCACGGCTGACGTTGGTGCCGCCGAGCGCTGACAGCGAGAATGCTGGCAGGGAGGCGTTGAGCTGGCTATGGGCAAGCTCCTGAGTGGCTCGCTGCAGATTGATGAGCTGCCCGTTGCGGGGCTGCTGTTCGAGCAGCTTGGCGCACATGGCTATGGCGGCGTTGTAGTCGGGCTGAGCATTCTGCACGAAATAGCGGCGCAGCAGATATACGCTGGCGGGCGATTTCGG
Organism: uncultured Prevotellaceae bacterium; assembly: GCA_946622085.1. GTDB lineage: Bacteria > Bacteroidota > Bacteroidia > Bacteroidales > Bacteroidaceae > Prevotella. The sequence continues at coordinate 2,492 of CAMOPD010000115.1, forward strand.
ATGGTCGGCAATGAACGTCTTGGCGAGTCGCGCTTCCTCGGGCGGCGATACGTTGAGCGTCTGCTTGCGGAACTGGTTCATGAGTTGATTGTCTGCTCCGCCCTTCACCTCAATGTCTTTCAGATGGGAAGCGTCGGCCTTGATGCTGACCGACTGGCCCGGCTGGGCGAAGATGGGCTGCTCTGAGAAGTTGGGAAAGACGAGCATGAACGTCTGGGGCACTTCGCAACTCACTTCGTAGGCAAAGCGGCCCCCATTGACAGCCATGGTGTCTATCTGTGCCCGTTCGCCTTCCAGGCTATAGACGTAGAGCTCGCCCTGGTTCATGTTGAGCAGACGGCCTTCTATCTTGAAGTGATGGCTGTCGGTGCCACACGAGGAGAGCAGCAGCGTCATGCCAAGGACAAGAAGCAACAACCGCTGAACACTGATGGCACGGCGTATCCATGGAAGCCTGTTGGCGAATGTGGTGGATAGGGCTGTCATCGGTGTTCAACGGTTGTGGGTTGTTATGAGTATCTGTTGCGGCTGCGCTGTGCGCCGGCCGTTATCTGATGTTGATCAGTTCGAGGTCGCGGGCGGCATAGTCGCCGAGCGAAGGATCCTTCTTCAGTGCGCTGTTGAGCGACTTCCTGGCCTCTTCGTTCTTGCCCATGCGGGCGTTGAGGATGGCCTGCAGATAGTCGGTCATGGCATCATTCTTGGCATACTTCAGTGCCACCGACGCCTGAGCGAGGTCGTTGTTGAGCAGATATGCCAGCGCAGCGCTGTTGTTGTTGGAGTCCTTGAGATATTGCTCGGCCTGAGCATAGTTGCCCTTGGCAATCTCCAGGTTTCCGAGCACCTGGTTCAGGTCGTTGGCGCCCTCGGCCTTGGCTATGTAGTCGGTAGCGCGCTGAATGTCGCCGTCGCGCAGTGCCATGAGAGCCAGGTTGGCGTTGGCCTCGGGAGCCCGGTTGTAGATGCGGAAGGCATCCTGAATGTAGTTCTTGGCCTTGCTCATGTCGCCCTGGTTGAAGGCGAGCACGGCCAGATTGTTGGTGGCGCGATAGTCAGCGGGATAGATGTCGGCCGTTTTGCGGTAGATGGCTTCCTGGGCGGCGGGGCTCTCTTCGAGGGTGGCGGCATAGAGCAGTTCCTCCACGCTGAGTGCTCCGGGGTCTTGCTGATACTGGGCCTTGATCTGTGCGTCGCTGCGTCCAATGGTCTCATAGTTGATGATGAGCCGGCTGCGGCGCAGTTCGGGCAGTATGCCGTAGGCCAGTTCCTGGAATCCGGCGCTCATGTTTCGTATCTGCTGCTCGCGCTCCTCGGGATCCTTATACATGGAGAGCACTCTCAGTATGACGTCCTTGTCCTGAATGTTGGAGGCCTCGACGAGCTGCTGGAATCCGTCCCAGTCCTGAGCGGTGTAGCGTGCGTCGATGGGCGAGTCGACCTTGGTTTCACGGAGCGTCTTGCTCACGTAGTCTTCCGACACGTCCTGGCGCTTGCTCGCCAGACGGTCGTTGAAGGCGAATCCGCCTTCGGGCGAGGCGTAAGCCTGCACTTCCACGTTGCGGATGTTGAGTCCTTCCTTGTCGGCATTGATGCGCTTGAGCAGTCGCACGAACTCCTGCACGGAGTTGTTCTGCAGTTCGCTCTTGCGCAGGTTGGCCTGATTGACGAGGAACTTCACGTTGGCCTCCTGCTTGAGCTCCTTCACGCGCTGGAAGCTGTCGGGGGCTATGCATGCGCCCTGGTTCATGAGCGTGCGCTTATAGAGTTCGGAAGTGGCGATGACGCCTTCGGCCACCTTCACGGCAGGCAGGTCAACCTTGCGCTTGCCCAGTTTGGCATCGAAGGAGAGCCACATTTCGCTCTTCTGCATCTCGGGGCGATAGCCGAAGCTGGTCTTCATGGTGTAATGTCCGCCCAGTCGATAGGAGATGGTCTGGTCGTTGCCGGCCACTTTCTCGCCCTGGAATGTAGTGCTCTCGCCACGCACCACGTCGCGGTTGCCGTAGCGCAGTTCGGGTGTCACGGTGACCACCGCATTTCGCTTCATGTACTTTTCGGGGAAGAGCCCGTTGATGGTGGCGGGAACGCGGCCTCCCTGCGTCTCCAATGGAGTGGGGTCAACCTTGAAGTTGCTGGCTGAGAGTGGGCCAAGTTTGGAACAAGAAGTGAAAACGAGGGCGGCCAGTGCTGCCAGTGAAAGGAAAAGATGTTTGCGCATGTTTTTAAAATGAGTTTTGCCCCGTTGCCATTGTTGATGGCGGTGCGGGGCTTGTCAATAAATCAATTACCAATTGTCAACTTTCAATTGTGTCAATCTTCTGTGCCGCGAGCGGGACTCGAACCCGCACGACCATTCCTGGTCAAGGGATTTTAAGTCCCTCGTGTCTACCAATTCCACCATTGCGGCCTGTGCTAAAGGGCGTAGGAAACGAGTGAGAGCGGAAAACGGGACTCGGACCCGCGACCCCAACCTTGGCAAGGTTGTGCTCTACCAACTGAGCTATTTCCGCTTGTACTCTCGCCGAAAAACGTTGTGCAAAGATAACGTCTTTTGTCGGAACTGCCAAACATTTAGCACTATTTAAGACTGCTCTGCCCTATTCCAGATAGGTGTAGCCATAGAGCCCGCTGCGATAGTTGCTGAGGAACTCCTTGCCTTCTTCCAGCGAAATCTTGCCTTGCTTGACGCTCTTGGTCACCCATATCTCGAGTTGGCGCACCAGCTTCTTGGGGTTATACTGCACGTAGTCGAGCACCTCCTCCACGGTCTCGCCGTCGATAATCTGGTCTATGCGGTAGGAACCGTCCTTCACCGAAATGTGCACGGCATTGGTGTCGCCGAAGAGGTTGTGCATGTCGCCAAGGATTTCCTGATAGGCTCCCACGAGGAACACGCCCAGATAGTAGGGCTCGTTCTTGCGCAGCGGGTGCACGGGCAGCACGTGCGAGTTGTTGCGGTTGGTCACGAAGTTGGCTATCTTGCCGTCGCTGTCGCAGGTGATGTCCTGAATGGTGCAGTTGCGCGTGGGGCGCTCTGCAAGGCGCTGTATGGGCATGATGGGGAACAGCTGGTCGATGGCCCACGAGTCGCTGAGGCTCTGGAAGAGCGAGAAGTTGCAGAAGTACTTGTCGGCCAGCAGTTTGTCAATGTTCATCAGCTCCTCGGGAATGTGCTTGAGGTTTTTGGCCAGGGCATTGATTTCGTGACACACGCTCCAGTACATGGCCTCTATCTCGGCCCTCGTCTTGAGGTCCACGATGCCGTGGGAGAAGAGGTCGAGCACTTCCTCGCGAATCTGCTCGGCGTCGTGCCAGTCCTCCAGCACGTTGCGCGGCGAGAGATTGTCCCAGATGTCGTAGAGGTCCTTCACCAGCTGGTGGGAGTTCTCGTCGGGCTCAAACTCCTCGGGCATCTCGGGCAGCGAGGCCGTCTCGAGCACGTCGATCACGAGCACCGAGTGGTGGGCAGCCAGCGAGCGTCCGCTCTCGGTGATGATATTGGGATGTGGCAGATTGTTCTTGTTGGCCGCCTCCACGAAGGTGTAGATGCAGTCGTTCACGTATTCCTGGATGCTATAGTTCACCGAGCTCTCGCTCGAAGGCGACCGCGTGCCGTCGTAGTCGACGCCCAGTCCGCCACCGCAGTCAACGAAGTCCACGTTGTAGCCCATCTTGTGCAGCTGAATGTAGAACTGCGAGGCTTCGCGCAGGGCGGTCTGTATGCGCCTGATCTTGGTGATCTGGCTGCCAATGTGGAAGTGGATGAGCCGCAGGCAGTCGCGCATGTCTTTCTTGTCGAGCATGTCGAGAGCCTCGAGCAGCTCAGCGCTGGTGAGCCCGAACTTCGAGGCATCGCCGCCGCTCTCTTCCCATTTGCCCGAACCGCTCGACGCCAGTTTGATGCGTATGCCGATGTTGGGGCGCACGTTGAGTTTCTTGGCCGTCTTGGCAATGAGCTCCAGCTCGTTCATCTTCTCCACCACAATGAAAATCTGCTTCCCCATCTTCTGGGCCAGCAGGGCCAGCTCTATGTAGCTCTGGTCCTTGTATCCGTTGCAGACAATGATGCTGTCGCTCTGGCACTGCATGGCAATCACGGCATGGAGCTCCGGCTTGGAGCCGGCTTCCAGTCCCAGGTTGAACTTGCGTCCATGGCTGATGATTTCTTCCACCACGGGCTGCATCTGGTTCACCTTGATGGGATAGACCACATAGTTCTCGCCCTTGTAGTCATATTCTTCAGATGCTTTTCTGAAACAGCTCCACGTCTTCTCGATGCGGTTGTCGAGAATGTCGGGGAAACGAAGCAATACCGGCGGCGTCACATCGCGCAGCGACAGCTCGTCCATCACTTCACGAATGTCAATTTGCGTAGAATCCTTGCAGGGAGTCACGTAGACGTCGCCCCGCTCGTTGATTCCGAAATAGGAAGTTCCCCAACCATTAATGTTGTAGAGTTCCTTCGAGTCGTCAATAGTCCATTTTTTCATGCGTCAGTTGTTT
>CAMOPD010000116.1 GCA_946622085.1 uncultured Prevotellaceae bacterium
GTAACTTCCAGAACTATGCTCATGAGCCAAACTTAGATAATGACATAAACAAATGATAACACAAGACCAACTGAAGGATGTCATGGAACGCACTGAGGCGCTACACCGATATCTGGATATTGACAGGAAACAAATAGAATATGAAGAGGAAGACCTCCGCACGCAGGCCCCCGACTTCTGGGAAGACCGCAAGCGAGCGGAGGAACAGATGAAGAAAGTGAAAGGCATCAAGAAATGGATTGATGGCTACAAGGAAGTGCGCACCATGGCCGACGAGCTGCAACTGGCCTTCGACTTCTACCACGAAGACATGGTGAGCGAGGAGGAGGTGGACGAGGACTACCGCAAGGCCATCAAACTGATTGAAGACCTGGAACTGAAAAACATGCTGCGCCAGAAGGAAGACCCCATGGACTGCGTGCTGAAAATCAACTCCGGAGCCGGAGGCACCGAGAGCCAGGACTGGGCGCAGATGCTTATGCGCATGTATATGCGATGGGCCGAAGCCCACGGCCACAAGGTGACCATATCCAACCTGCAAGACGGCGACGAGGCCGGCATCAAGAGCGTCACCATGGAGATAGAAGGCGGCGAATATGCCTACGGCTACCTGAAGAGCGAGAACGGAGTGCACCGGCTGGTGCGCGTGAGCCCCTTCAATGCGCAGGGCAAGCGCATGACATCGTTCGCTTCGGTGTTCGTTTCGCCACTGGTCGACGACACCATCGAGGTGTATGTAGACCCGGCCAAGCTCTCGTGGGACACCTTCCGCTCCAGCGGTGCCGGAGGACAGAACGTGAACAAGGTGGAGTCGGGCGTGCGACTGCGCTACTGGTATACCGACCCCGACACGGGCCAGGAAGAAGAAATCCTCATCGAAAACACCGAGACCCGCGACCAGCCCAAGAACAAGGAGAAAGCGCTCCTGCTGCTCAAGTCGCAGCTCTACGACCGGGCCATGAAAAAGCGCCTGGAAGCTCAGGCCAAGATTGAGGCCGGCAAAAAGAAAATTGAGTGGGGAAGCCAAATTCGCAGTTACGTCTTCGACGACCGGCGGGTGAAAGACCACCGCACCAACTACCAGACTTCGGATGTAGACGGAGTGATGGACGGCAAGATAGACGGCTTCATCAAAGCCTATCTCATGGAGTTCCCCGTGAACGATGAAGAATGAATCATGAAGTATAACAAATAAACAGAAAATACCATGTCGAAGAAAAAAATCAATGCAAAGCGCGAAGCTTATCAGAAGAAACAGGAAGAACAAGGCAAAGCAGTAGTGAACTGGATTTTCGGAATCCTTGTCCTCATTGCCATCATCTGGATGGTCATCTCGTTCGTCTCATAAAGAACCGACCTCCCGGATGAGCGGAATGGAGATAGAGCGCAAGTTCCTCGTCAAGAAGAAGGAGGACTTCAAGCGCCAGGCCTACGACAGCAGCCACATCAGGCAGGGGTATATAGCCAGCGGCGGCGGGCGCACCGTCAGAGTGCGCATTCGCGACGACCGCGGCTATCTCACCATCAAAGGCCCATCTGCCAACGGCGGCATGTCGCGCTATGAATTTGAGAAGGAGATAACGCTCGACGAAGCCCAGCACCTCATGCAGCTTTGCGAGCCGGGCATCATCGACAAGACGCGCTATCTCGTGCGCAGTGGCAACCACATCTTCGAGGTAGACGAGTTCTACGGCGACAACCAAGGGCTCGTCATAGCCGAGGTGGAACTGGGCAGCGAGGACGAGCCCTACGAGAAGCCCTCATTCATAGGAATGGAAGTGACTGGCGACAAGCGCTTCTACAACTCCCACCTGCGGCGCTTCCCCTTCGCTATCTGGGGCGGAACGCTGCCAGAAGAATACCGATAGGCACAGCCAGCGTCACCCCCGTGGCGTTGGCTACAAAGTCGAGCCATTCGCCGCTCCTCATGCCGTCCGTGCAATAGGCTTGCACCAATTCTATCAAGCCACTCATCAGTACAGGCGCCAGCCAGGCCAGCAAGAACAACTTCAGCTTGTCGGCCCGTTGGTGGCGTAGCCAGTATTCGAGCCATACCACCGAGCACAGGCCCAGATACATGGCCACGTGCATCCACTTATCGGCAAACGACACGTCGCTCAGTGGCGTGTCGGGCATCGGCATCAGACACAGCACCCAGATGACAGCCGTCAGCAACATCGACACAGGGTAGCAATTAAGCAAATGTGTAACGTAATCCATAACTTTTGTTTCTTTTTCGCACAAAAGTAATATATTTTTTATACTTTTGCAATGTTTTCAACCACGAAAAAGAAACATCATGCCAACATCAGAAAGAGCAAATTTCGGGAGCAGGCTCGGAGTGATTCTCGCCACGGCGGGCTCGGCAGTAGGGCTGGGCAACGTGTGGCGATTCCCCTATATGGCCGGCCAGAACGGTGGTGCCGTATTCATCCTCATCTATATTGCCTGCGTATTGCTGCTGGGCATTCCCTGCATGGTCAGCGAGTTTGTCATTGGCCGCAGGGCACAGGCCAACACGGCGCGGGCCTACCGCAAGCTCGCCAACGGCTCTCCATGGGCGCTCGTGGGCTACTTGGGCGTGCTGACGGGCTTTCTCATCACCAGCTACTATGCCGTGGTTTCGGGCTGGTGTCTGCAATACATCTACGCCTCGCTTGTGGGCCAGCTGCATGGCGACCCGCAGTATGTGACCCACTATTTCCAGTCGTTCTCCACCGACGCCTTCAAGCCCGTATTCTGGACTTTTGTCATCCTTGCGCTCACCTGCCTCATCATTGTCAAAGGCGTGGAGAAAGGCATTGAGCGCGCCTCCAAGCTGCTCATGCCCACACTCTTCATCCTGCTGCTCATCATCGTCGTGGCCTCATGCCTGCTGCCCGATGCCGAGCAGGGCATAGCCTTCCTCTTCAAGCCCGACTTCTCTATCATCACGAAAGACGTCTTCCTCGGAGCCCTCGGGCAGTCGTTCTACTCGCTCAGCATCGCCATGGGGTGCCTCTGCACCTATGCCAGCTACTTCAGCCGCCAGACCAACCTCATGCAGTCGGCCCTGCACATAGGCATCATAGACAGCATTGTGGCCATCCTTGCCGGCCTCATGATTTTCCCCGCCGCCTTCTCCGTGGGCATAACGCCCGACGCCGGGCCCTCACTCATCTTCATCACGCTGCCCAACGTCTTCAACCAGGCCTTTGCCTCCATGCCCGTTGTGGGCTATGTCATCTCGCTCCTCTTCTACGGCCTGCTATCGCTGGCAGCTCTCACCTCGCTCATCTCACTCCACGAAGTGAGCACCGCCTTCCTGCACGAAGAATGGCGCATTTCGCGCCGCAGCGCCGCCATCATCATCACCCTTGTCTGCGCCTGCATCGGGACGTTCTGCTCGCTTTCGCTGGGCGCATACGACGGGCTGACCATCTTCGGCATGCCCCTGTTCGACCTCTTCGACTTCATCACCGGGCAGCTCATGCTCCCCATAGGCGGATTCCTCACCTGCCTGTTTGTAGGCTGGTATGTGCCGCGCCACATAGTGAAAGACGAGCTCACCAACGGCGGCGAACTGAAGGGGCGTTTCTTTGCACTATTCCTCTTCTCCGTGCGCTATGTATGCCCCATAGCCATCCTGCTCATCTTCCTCCATCAGTTCGGTATACTATAACCCCCTCCACAGCATGAGCGAACGCGGAAACTTCGGCAGCCGACTCGGCATCATCCTCGCCACAGCAGGCTCAGCAGTAGGCCTGGGCAACGTGTGGCGATTCCCCTACATGACCGGTCAGAACGGCGGAGCCGCCTTCATCGTGATCTATCTGGCCTGCGTGCTGCTGCTCGGCGTGCCTGGCATGATCAGCGAGTTCATCGTGGGTCGCCACGGAGGGAGCAACGCCGCCCGAGCCTACCACAAGCTCTCGCGTGGCCGCCCTTGGCGGCTGGTGGGCTTTCTGGGCATCCTCACCTCCACCATCATCCTCGGCTTCTACGCCGTGGTGGCCGGGTGGTGCCTGCAATATCTGTTTGCAGCCATCATGGGGCACCTCCACGGCGACGCCAACTATGTGGCCCACTATTTCCAGGCCTTCGCCTCCCATCCGCTGAAGCCCTGTCTCTGGGCTGTGGGCTTCATCCTCATCACCCACCTGGTGGTGGTGCGCGGCGTGCGCCATGGCATAGAACGCGCCTCCAAATTGCTTATGCCATTGCTTTTGCTCCTGCTGCTGGTCATCGTAGTGGCTTCATGCCTCCTGCCGGGAGCATCGGAAGGAATAGCCTTCCTGCTGAAGCCCGACTTCACCAAGATCACCCACACCACCCTGCTCGAAGCACTCGGCCAGGCCTTCTTCTCACTCTCCCTGGGCACCGCCTGCCTATGCACCTACGCCAGCTACTTCGGCCCGCAAATCAATCTCGCCCGCTCGGCACTGCAGATAGCGCTGCTCGACACGCTCATTGCCGTGCTGGCCGGCCTGATGATTTTCCCCGCGGCCTTTTCGGTGGGCGTGACGCCCGACGCCGGCCCTTCGCTCATCTTCATCACGCTGCCCAACGTCTTCCAGCAGGCCTTCTCGTCAGCCCCCGCAGTGGGCTATGTAGTGGCCATCATGTTCTATGCTCTGCTCGTGTTCGCCGCCCTCACCTCTACCATCTCCATGCACGAAATAGGCACCGCCTTCTTCCACGAAGAACTGCACGCGCCGCGCCGACAAGCCGCCTGGGTGCTCACCGTCGTGTGCAGCGTCATCGCCGTGGCCTGCTCGCTGTCGCAGGGAGCCGTGCCCGCACTGCGCCTCATGGGGCTCGATGCCCTCTCCTTCTGCGACCACCTCACGGCGCAGCTGCTCCTGCCGCTGGGAGCCCTGCTCACCAGCCTGTTCGTGGGCTGGTATGTGCCGCGCAAAGTGGTCAGCGATGAGCTCACCAACAATGGCAAACTATCCTCCCAACCTGTGGCGCTCATACTCTTCGCCGTGCGCTTTGTGTGCCCCATGGGCATCCTGCTCATCTTCCTCGATCAAATAGGAATCATATAGCAGCAGCGGGGAGAGAAAAAACACACGCAAACCTAATCCTATGAAACTCAGAGAATTCCTATACTTCAACAAATCCGACCGACGCGTACTGCTCTTCCTACTGGCCATGGCATGTCTCGTCGTGGCATTCTTCCAACTGGGCGACCGCGGCAGTCAGCAAACCCAGCTCACCCCTGCTGACTCGGCTGTCATGGAGCAAAGCCGATACCGGCCATACAGCCACAACGACCGTCACTACCGCCAACGCCACTACCAGTATGCCACCCCCAGCCAGACGCCCGAACGATTCGCCTTCGACCCAAACACGGCCGACTCCACCCAACTGCTCAGGCTCGGACTGAAAGAATGGCAAGTGAGGAACATCTACAAATACCGCGCATCAGGGGGCATCTACCGGCGCCCCGAAGACTTCGCACGGCTCTACGGACTCACACGCAAAGAGTATCGTGAACTGAGACCCTACATACACATCTCCGACGACTATTTGGCTGCATCCACCATCTACAACTTTGAACCTGCCACACAACGCGACACCGTGCGCGCCCCCATCAAGATGAAACCACAGGAGCGGCTCGCACTCAACACGGCAGACACCACCGCACTGAAGCACGTGCCAGGCATTGGCAGCTTCTTTGCCCGCAAGATTGTGAACTATAGGCAGCGCCTGGGAGGATTCCACAGCATCAACCAGCTCAAGGAGATTGAGGACTTCCCCCTATCGTCGCTCAGCTACTTCATCCTGCCCGACGACAAGGTGCAGCGCCTGAACCTCAACCAGCTATCGCTCGAAGCCCTGCGCCGACACCCTTACATCAACTTCCATCAGGCCAAGGCCATCGTTGACTACCGCCGGCTCCACGGCCCGCTGAAAAGTCTGCAAGACCTTAGGCTCCACCGCGACTTCACGCCCGAAGCCATCAGCCGACTGGAGCCCTACGTGGAATTCTGAACAACGCAATCATAGTAACCAACAAAAGACCATCAAAGATGAAGCATCAACTTCTTCCCCACCCCCTATGGCAGGCTTGCATCGCCACAGTGGCCACGTTGCTCCTGCTGAGCTGCAACGACAAAAAGGCAGCTTCACCGTCAATACAGACCACCCCGACGGACACCGTGGTCAGCACGGCGGCTGAAACAACTCCGGCAGCCACCGACAACAACGAAAGTATGAAGGCGCCCGACGTGAAGCCCGACGACAACGGACTCATCGCCCTGAGCAACTTCCCTACCAACCATGCCCACTTAACCGTCAGCATCAGCGAGGATGCCACCCAGGCCACCATCGTCTGCGACGGCGAGCCCCTTCAGACCATCAAGGACGATGACAACCCACTTGCAGCCCCTGGCGGACAAGTGCCCGTACACTTCATGGACGCCAATTTCGACGGATTCATCGACATTTTCATCGGACCAGGAGAATCGCGCACCTATAGCACCCTCCTCATCTGGGATGCAGCAAGCAAGCAGTTCATACGTACGGGCTCGCTCGGCGAACCACCTCTTCAAGGCTTCATGCTCCACCCTGACTCACGCTCCCTCTTCGATGGAGGAAGCAGCTCGGCATGGGAATTCGACATCACCCGCCGACAATGGAATGGCCAGAAGCTGGAAGCCCGCGAACATCTTACCCGCATCAGCGACCCGTCGCAATATGATGCCAACAACGTCAGTGCACGCTTCACCATTAGAGACGAGCAGCAGCAAACAATTGCCTCAGCAGAAAATGCAGAAGACCTGCCGTCGATGTGGCCGCAAGTAGTTCAGAAATACGACATGGAATAAAACTTCAACAAACCCAAAAACAGCCGTCAACACTGAAGGAATCAGTCTTCAGGATGACGGCTTTATTTTTGTGAAATATCTTTACAAAACGAAAAGCGGTCGTCCGCTTTCGTTGAGTAAGCACGCCACTCACGATGAGTAAATGGCGTGCTTACGAGGCGTGAGTGGCGT
>CAMOPD010000117.1 GCA_946622085.1 uncultured Prevotellaceae bacterium
TCACAACTCTGAACTCGTCACTCGTCACTCTCAACTCGCAAAATGGTCAGTCTTGGAAATAGACGCGCTTCACGCGGTTGGAAATGCCTGTGAGCACCTCATAGGGGATGGTGTCGAGCACGTCGCTGAGCACAGTGACGGGCAGGTGTTCGCCGAAGATTTCCACCGAGTCGCCCTCCTTGCAGGGGATGTCGGTCACGTCGATCATGGCCACGTCCATGCAGATGTTGCCCACGTAGGGCGCTTTCTGCCCGTTCACGAGGCAGTAGCAGTGGCCGCGCCCCAAGTGGCGGTTCAGGCCGTCGGCATAGCCGATGGGAATGGCGGCGATGAGGCTGTCGCGCGTCAGCTTGCCCTTGCGGCTGTAGCCCACGGTCTCGTTAGCGGGCACGTGGCGCAGTTGCAGGATGGTGGTCTTGAGTGTCGATACGGTGTGCAGCAGCCTGTTGTCGCGCGGATCCACGCCGTAGAGCCCCAGTCCCAGCCGGCACATGTCGAGCTGCCGTTCGGGGAAGTGCTCAATGCCGGCCGAGTTGTCCATGTGGCGTATGATGTGGTGGCTGAAGGCTGCCTGCAGCTCGTCGCTGCCGCGAGTGAAGAGCTCGTATTGTCGGGCCGAGAAGCGGTCGAAGTCGTCGCTGTCGGAGCCCACGAAGTGGGAGAACACCGAGCGCGGGATGACCGCCTGCTGATGGCGCAGTCGGCTGATGAGCTCGGGCATGTCGGTCTCGGGGTTGAATCCCAGTCGGTGCATGCCCGTGTCGAGCTTGATGTGCACAGGCCATCCCGTGATACCCTGTTTGCGGGCGGCGTGTATGAGCGCGTCGAGCAGTCGGAAGGAATAGACCTCGGGCTCCAGGTCGTAGTCGAACATGGTCTTGAAGGCCGTCATCTCGGGGTTCATAATCATGATGTTGCTCGTGATGCCGGCCTTGCGCAGCGTCACGCCCTCGTCGGCCACGGCCACGGCCAGATAGTCCACCCGATGGTCTTGCAGCGTCTTGGCTATCTCTACGGCTCCCGCGCCGTAGCCGTCGGCCTTGATCATGCACACCAGCTTTGTCTCCGGGTGCAGGAACGAGCGGTAGTAGTTCAGGTTCTCTACCACGGCGTTGAGGTTCACCTCGAGTATCGTCTCGTGCACCTTCTCCATGAGTTGCTCGGCCAGTTGGTCGAAGTCGAAACGGCGTGAGCCCTTGAGCAGTATCACCTCGTTGCTGAGCCCTTGGAACTGCCGGCTGCGCAGGAAGGCTTCTGTGTCGGCAAAGAAGTATTTCTCTTCCACGGCTATTTGCCGGGCTTGTGCCGAGATTTCGGGTCCTATGCCGATGAATTTCTCCACGCCGCGTTTCACGGCCAGTTCAGACACCTCGTGGTAGAGCTTCTCTGCCGACTCGCCGCTCTGGTAGATGTCGCTCAGCACGAGTGTGCGCCGACGTCCCTTGTGGTCGGGGCGGCGGTTCATGAAGTCGAGGGCGATGGCCAGCGAGTTGATGTCTGAATTGTAGGAGTCGTTGATGAGCGTGCATCCACGCTGTCCCTCCTTCACCTCCAGGCGCATGGCCACGGGTTCGAGCTTGGGCATGCGCTCGGCTATCTGGTCGGGCTTCAGTCCTAACAGCAGCGCGGTGGCGAGGCAGGTGATGGAGTTGTCGATAGAGGCCTCGTCGATGAAGGGTATTTCGTAGTGCTTCTCTTCGCCCTTATATATATAGGTGATTCGGGTGAAGGGATGCGGTTTGTCGCCGCTCTCCGTGTTTTTCACGTAGATGGGGGCGTTGGCGTTCTGGCGCGACCAGCTGAGCTTTTCGCCTTGAAATGCAGAGCGGCGTATGCAGCGGCTCACCACGTCGTCGTCGGAGCAATAGACGATGGACTTGGCGCCGTGGAACAGCTGCAGCTTCTCGGTACACTTCTCCTCCATCGACCGGAAACTCTCCTGATGGGGGGCTCCGAGCGAAGTGAGCACGCCGATGGTGGGCTGTATGATGTCGTGCAGTGCCAGCATCTCGCCCGGCTGGCTGATGCCGGCCTCAAAGAGGCCCACTTCGGTCTGCTCGTTGAGCAGCCACACCGACAGCGGCACGCCTATCTGGGAGTTGTAGCTGCGCGGCGAGCGCACAATCTTCTGCGAGGGCAGCAGCAGCTGATAGAGCCACTCCTTCACCATGGTCTTTCCGTTGGAGCCGGTGATGCCCACAATGGGAATGTTGAATTCGTCGCGATGGCGCTCGGCCAGTCGTTGCAGCGCTTCCAGCGTATTGGGCACGCGCAGGAAGTTGGCCTTGGCGTAGAGCGTGTCGTAGCCTTCGGGCACCTGCTCCACCACGAAGCTCCTCACGCCACGGCTGTAGAGGTCGGCGATGTAGTGGTGGCCGTCGTTGCGTTGGGTGCGCAATGCAAAGAACAAGGTTTCTTCGGGAAAACATAGCGAGCGGCTGTCGGTGAGCAGCCATCCCACTTTCGACTCGCTGTCGCCATAGCGGCGTGCGCCAATCAGGGTGGTTATCTTTTCAATAGGATATGTCATAGCATTACAAAATGTTTCGTCTGTGGCTGCGAAATTACTACTTTTAGCCGAAATGGCAAAACATTAGGCTCGGAAAATGGCTTCGCCTGTCAGCCCCGATGATATTTTGCCCTGAAGTCGGCCAGCCGTTGCTGGGTCTGAAGGGCAAAACGCCGGTATTCTTCGCTGTCGGGATGGAAAGGCTTGTGGCTGAGGGCTTGCCTGATGGGCAGCCATTCGGCCATCATCTGCTTGGCGCGATGGCCGAAGCAGGCTTCGATGAGTTGTTGCCAGATGTAGTCCACTGCCTGTTCCGAGGGGTGAATCATGTCGGGAGCATAGAAGCGGTAGTCGCGCAGCTCGTCGTTCATCAGCTCATAGGCCGGGAAATAGAATATGTTGCCGTGGCCCTCGCTCGCCAGCGCATGGGCGGCCAGCATCAGAGTGGCCTTGGAAAGACTGCTTCCGTGAAAGCCGTATTTGGCATAGCGTATGGGGCTCACGGTGAGCACCATGCGCACCTCGGGATTGCGTGCGGTGAGCAGCTGTGCCGTCTGGCGCAAGTAGGAGGCACATTCTTCAACCGTGAGTTCCTCTTCTGTGAACAGTTTCTGAGGCCGTTTCTGGCAGTTGTCCACAATCTCGCCCGTCTCTTTCAGCCGGTAGACGTGATTGGTGCCCAGAGTGAGAAAGGCCACGTCGGCCACGTCGTCGGTGCGTTCCACGGTGTGGAGAATGCTGGCGGGATTATACATCACGCCAAACGGATTCACCGTGGCCCGGAACTGGTTGTCGGTGAAGCGGCGCCCTATTTCGTCGGCAAAGCATGAGCCCACCAGCAGGATGCTGCTTTCTGGCTCTATCTGCCACGGCATTTTCTCTATGGCTACTTTTGTTCTGAATTCCATTGTCTGAGTGCGTCTTCTAATATCTTGGAGTGGTCGAAGGCCAAGGGCGGCAGCTGGTCGAGTCTGAACCATTGGGCTCGGGCCGCGTCGTCGCAGCCTCTGGCTTCGGCGATGCGAGTCAGCAATGCCCGGTAGGCAATGGTGATGACGCGTTCGCGCGGGTCTCTGTCTACTGCCGTGTAGGCTCCCACCTGGCAGAGCTCAGACTCGTCGATGCAGATGCCCGTTTCTTCTTCCAGTTCTCGCTTGGCGGCCTGCTCGGCCGTCTCGTCAATGTTCATGAATCCGCCGGGGAAGGCCCATTGTCCCCGGCAAGGGTCGTTTTTCCGCTCAATGAGCAGCAGGCATGGGCGACGGTCCTCGTCGGGAGCTATCACTATGCAGTCGGCCGTGACGGCAGGGTGGGGGTACTTGTAGGTGTACATGGTCTGTCAGTCTGTTTTTTTAGCTGCGGCTCACTTGCAGGCCCTTGGTCGATAGCGTCATGTCTACAAACCGGGCATTGGCGTTGGGGCACTGGCTGTTGAGTGTCTGTTTGATGCGTGCAGCGGCCTCGGGGTCTTTGGCCAGCATGTAGAGATAGCCACCGCCTCCGGCGCCGGGCAGCTTGTAGCCCAGGCATAGGTCGTCGATGAGGCTGGTCAGCCGTTGCACTTCGGGTGGGTTGGTGCCACTGTCGAGGGCCTGGTTTTGTGCCCACGTCTTGCGCATGAGTAGTCCCATCTCGGCAAACTGGTTGCGCTGAATGGCTTCATACATGTCCATGGCATGGGCTTTCATCTCGCGCAGCAGTGCCAGTTCTTCGTGCTGGTTGAGGAACATGCGGCGCACAATCTCGGCCAGGATGGTCTTTGCCGTGCGGGTGATGCCCGTATAGTAGAGCAGATGGCAGGCCTGGTATTCGGGTTGCACGAAGAGGTCGTTGGGCAGCCAGCGCACCACGGGTGTCTGTTCGAATCCGCGTTCCGTCTGCAGCAGCTTCACGCCCTGCAGCAGTCCGCCGAACTGGTCTTGCCATCCTCCGCCCGTGGTGAGCAGTTGCTCCAGCACCAGCGTGCGGCGGCCAATCTCGGTTTTGTCCCATGCCAACCCGCAGAAGTCGCTCAGCGCCCCCAGCACCGTCGATGCCAGCAGGCTGCTCGTGCCCAGTCCGCTGCCAGCGGGTATGGCCGAGAGCAGGGTGAGCTCTATGCCGCAGCCGAAGTGTTGGAGTTGCTCTCTGAGCGTGGCATAGCTGTCTGTCGAGAAACCGGGCTGGAATCCGGCCAGCACCAGGGCCGCCTTGGGAATGGAGAAGGGGCTTCCCACGCGCCGATAGTCGGCCAGCTGCTCGTAGCTTGTCACCACCTCCATGGCTCCCAGGTCGATGCTCCGCAGAATGATGTGGGGCTCGCGGCACGGGCGCACATAGGCCTGCAGCGGCGGCTGCCCGTTGAGCTCGATGGCCAGATTGACCACCTTGCCGCCTTCCATCAGACAGTAGGGTGGGGTGTCGGTCCATCCGCCGGCAATGTCGATGCGCACGGGAGCGCGCCCCCACACTATCTGGTCGGCAAATACCGACATGCGCGGGCTCTGTCGTTGGAGCAGGGCCTGCGAGGTGAGTCCTTCGCGCAGCAGGGCGAAGGCGCGCGCTTCGGCGGCTTCGTGGGGTCGCCCGTTCCGTCGTTGCAGTTCCGAGCGGAACATGCTGTCGTGGATGCGCGTCATGAGCGGCTCGTCGTGGCTTATGGCGGGCGGTTCGGGCAGCTGGAACTGGTGGAATTCCCTGGCCGCGTCGTCGAGGTCGACTTGATAGAACACGCTGTGGGCGTGATTGCTGGCCAATGCCGGCCAGTTGATGGACCGGAAGCGGCACCGCTGGTCGGTGAGCCGCCGCAGATTGGCTTCGGCGGATATCTCCTCGGCCGACATGAGGCGTGCGCCCTCGGGAACGATGCCCTTGAGCAGGAATAGCTCCATCTCGTCGGTGCTCTTCACCACGGGGAAGCGTCGTTCCTGCTGGGCTTCGCCGGCAAACGTGTCAGCATAGTGATAGGGTCTGACCACCCACTCGTCCTCGCCCATGGGCACCACGTCGATGCAGTCGCCGGCCTTCAGGCTGAGCTCCCAGTCGTTCTGGGGCACCCCCGTGATGATGTTCTCGCTGGCCAGGTGCCAGTGGCTGCCCACCCATGCGTTTTCTATCCACAGATTGCGGTTCTGCTCAGTGATGGGCACAAGTGTGATGGCGTTCTGCACGAACATGGCCGGATGGGGCTTGCGGTCGTGGTGCATGATTTCGCGTTGGTCGTTCACCAGGTTTTGTATGGCCAGCGTAGAGGAGATGAGCTCGTGCGACGTGCCGAAATGATAGAATTCGCCTCCTGGCAGCGGCAGCACGGCCACGCTCAGCGCGTTCACGTCGGGGTCGTTGAGCGTGGGGTTCGTGCCCAGTGAGCAGCCAAAGTCGCTGTATAGGTCGTATTCTTTCAGACCCTGGGCCGTGTCGTCGGCCCCACTCTTTTTCATCAGCACCCTCACCGCCTTGTCGCTGAGCAGCCATACACCGATGTCGGTGAGGTAGAAATGCTCCTTTTGCAGCGCGCCGAGCGTCTGCACCGACGGCTTCTGCAACATCTGCTTCAGCACGTTGGGCGTGCGCCTGTCGCTCACGAACACGCCATGATTGCGCGCCGTGGTGGCCGGGAGCCACAGCCCGTAGCACACCACGTCGGCCTCGGGAATGGGCTGCAGGGGCTGGGTGGCGCGTATGAGCACGTCGCCGCTCACAATCATGGTGTGCAGCGAGGGTGGCGCGGCCTGCATGATGCGCTCATAGAGCGGCACTTGCAGCGACAAGAGGTCCTGGCCGAGCCGTTGCCCGCGTTCCCATCTGAACACCGGGATGGGCGTGAGCACCTTGCCCGAAGGAGCATAGGCCGGCAGTCGGCGGCTTTGTCCGCCGGCATGCAGGAGCAGTCGCCGTTCGGCGGCCAGCCACTGGCTGAAGTCGCCAATGGCCTGCTGCGCCTGAAACGCCTGCTGCAAAAGCCAGGTGGAGCCACCCCCGGAGCCCAGCTTGTGGCCCACGGGGTCGGATGTGCAGAACCATTCATCGCGCTCGTAGTGTGTTATGTCGTGGAAGCAGTCCACCAGATTGGGTGGCAGCGAGAGAAGCTTTTTCATGGTGTTAACATTTTTTTTGTTGCAAAAGTAAGAAAAAAACGGCTAAATTCATGGCGTTTCCTTCAAAAAATCGTATATTTGCACTTGAAGTAGAAGAATCTTTTTTTATGCGATGACATCATACGTTTATTTTGCACCCAAGCCTGTGGCATTGTGAGGCTTGGGTGTAATTGTGTGGGCGCGTTTCTCGTGCCATAATAAAGGCGTATGAAACACATCCCGCACCTCTGCCTCGCATCCCCGAAGCCACCACCGACACATCCGCGCATCAACTTTTTCTGCCTACAGGATGACGGCTTTGTTTTTGTGAATTTTCTTTACAAAATCTGATTTGCCCGTTCGCTCTCGTTCAGAGAGCACGCCACTCACGATGAGTAAATGGCGTGCTTACGAGGC
>CAMOPD010000118.1 GCA_946622085.1 uncultured Prevotellaceae bacterium
GTCAGATTCCGGTTCTGAAGGTCTTGGGTTTGAATCCCAACGGGATCACTTGGGATGCTGATGCAGCCAAAAGCTCGTGGGTTTCTTCATAAGAATGCTTTTTTGGACAACAGTTTATAGGGGCGTAGCTCAGCTGGTTTAGAGCGCTTCAGTCACATTGAAGAGGTCCCCGGTTCGAACCCGGGCGTCCCTACAAACGCAACAGAATCAAATTCTTTTTTATTCGCGTAATGATGATGCAAGGCGGTGGTTGCTCCATGCATCGGCATTACACATTGCCTAAATAGACGTGTCGGATGCCTTCTTCAAGTGCTGCCTGCCGGGCTTGGCGCAGCGTGGAGACGGGTGTGGGACAGATGTCTTTCATTTTATATTTTGGGAAGAAGCGGCTGAAGTGGAGCGGATTGTCGCCGAGGCCGTTGGCTGTCATCCATTGGCACATGCGGCGAATCATGCCCATGTCGTCGTTGATGCCGGGGATGACGAGGTTGGTCAGCTCTATCCACACGCCGGCATCGCGCATAGCGAGGATGGTGTCGAGCACGGGCTGGAGATGTCCGCCGCTGATGCGCCTGTAGATGTCGTCGCTGAACGACTTCAAGTCGATGTTGGCTGCGTCGAGATAGGGCAGTAGGTCGGCAAGTGGCTGCCGGCATACATAGCCGGCCGTTACGAGGATGTTCCAGAGGCCGTTTTCGCGGGCCAGTCGGGCTGTGTCGATGATATATTCTATATAGGTCAGGGGTTCGGTGTAGGTGTAGGCGATGCCAGGGCAATGATGTTGCTTGCAGAGGCTGACCACATCTTGTGGCAGCAGGCGGTAGTGGGGCACGTCAGCCGGTGCAGCCTGGGAAATCTCGTAGTTCTGGCAGTTCTGGCAGTGGAAGTTGCAGCCTGTGCAGGCCAGTGAAAGGCACGTGGTGCCTGGATGGAAGTGATAGAGGGGCTTCTTCTCTATGGGGTCGATGGCCAGTGAGCAGGGTTTGCCGTAGACCTCGCTGATGAGCACTCCACCATGGTTGCGCCTACTCCTGCAGAGGCCCGTCTGGCCGTCGGCCATGCGGCAATGATGAGGGCAGAGCTGACACTCAACCCTCCCGTCGCCCAGCTGCTGGTAATATCTGCACTCGAAGGCCTGCATCAGAACACGATGGCTTCGTAAACGTAGAGTTCGGCATCGCGCCAGCCGTTCCAGCCCAGTCCTGCTTTGTCCTGCGAGCAATGCCCCACAAACTCTTCCTTCGTCCAGTTCACTTCGTCGGCCACTTGCGGCAGGAACGTTCCGCTGCGGTGGCCTTTGCGGATATAGATGCCATGGCGGTGCAGCTGAAATTCGTCTAAGCTCTTGATGCGGCGCATGGGGGTGAGGACGGAAATCTCGATGTCGATGTCGGCCAGCTCTTCGCGTCTCAGTGGATTAAATCTCGGGTCTTCGAAGGCCGCAGCCCTGGCCATCTTGGCAACGATTTTGTGCAGCGGCACATCCTCGCCGAAATGACCGATGCATCCGCGCAGCCGTCCCTCTTTATGGAGCGACACGAAGGCTCCGCACTTCAGCATGAGTGACGGATGATGATCCAGGGTGGTGTCGTTTGTCTCGGCTCTGCGCTGGCCGTCGAGTGAGCTTCTGATGCTTTCATAGGCAATCTTCTTGAGCAATTCCTTGTCTCCGTTAGTCAGCGAAAATCCTTCTTCCTCATTGCGCACTATGGCAAACGCATGATAACCCACCACCCGCCTGTGGCTGTGTTTGTCTATGTCGCCAGAGTTCTGATACATCAGATGCTTCACCTCGTAGTTGCTGTCCATCATCAGCATCAGCGTGATGATGGCCAGTTCTCCGCAAGCGCTCGTGGCCAAGTTGCGCATGCCCCTGTGGGCATTGGCCTCGATGGTGGCAATAAACTGCTCCACGTCGCCGCTCATCAGCGCCTCGGCCGTCAGTGCATCCACCTTGCAGGCGTCGTTGTAGTTGGGATAATGTGAAAAGTCGCTGCTGATGATGAAGAGGTTCTCGTCGGTGAAATAGGGCTTCAGCACCTGGGCCATGCGATTCAGTTTCTGGAAGTCGTTGGTGGAGATGATGACAGGCACGATGGGTGGTACCCCCTTCTGGCCGAAAAGTCTTTGCAGGAAAGGCAGTTGCACTTCCAGGCAGTGCTCGCTTTCGTGTGCTTCGGGCCGGAAGCTGAAAATGCTGTCGGCCGCCATCAGCTGCAAGGCCGTTTCGCAATCCACCTTCACCTGTCCCAGCGGGGTGGCATAATAGTCCACCATGCCGTTGACCGATGCGCCGTCGAGCCATGCGTGGTGGCTCGGTCCCAGCAGGAATATGCGCTTAAACTGCTTGTCCTTGGCCAGCGAGCTGTAGGCCGCTGCCGCCACATTGCCCGAAAAATAGTATCCGGCGTGGGGCACTATGAGCGCTGCCACATCGTTGTACTGCTGGTCGGCTGCGTGAAGTGAGAGGAAACTGTCTACATCTTCACTGAGCTGCTGAGGGTTGGCTTCGTAGAAACGTCCTGCCTGAGTGGCAGGCCGCACCGTCGGCACCGTCTGTTGTCCGTTACACGTATTCATCATCATGATTGTTATTATGAATGTCAGTAGCACTTTCATCATAGACCGCAACTCCTTTCTTTCCTGATGCACGTTGTGCCGGCGCTACTTGCAGCGCAACGTCAGCACGATGATTTCGCCAGGGCATCCCAGGCGGAAGGGGATGAATCCGCTCACGCCACGGGTGACGAATAGCGAGCGCCCGCCGTCATGATACCAGCCGTCCCACTCCAGGTTGATGAGGGCTATGGGCGACCATCCGAAGAGCGTCACTTGCCCTCCGTGGGTGTGACCGCTAAGCGTGAGCTGGGCGTGGGTGTCGGGCAGAATGGTCTTGCGCCACGCATAGGGGTCGTGCTGCAGCATCACGGTGAAGGCGCCTTCCTTGACGTCCTCCATGGCTTTCTTGGCGTCGCCCGGGGCGGGGTAGGGCGGTTTGCTGTAGTTCTCCATGCCCGCAACCACGATGGAGTCTTTGCCGCGTCTGATGGCTTGATGCTCGTTTTGCAGCAGCGTCCATCCCATTTGTTTCTCCCGGTTGATGACTTCCTTCTCATTGGCTGCCTTGATGGCATCGTCAGCATTCCTCATATAGTAGGAGTAGTCGTGATTGCCCAGAACGGAGTACACGCCGTCTTTGGCTTGCAGGTGGCTCAGCATCTGCATGACGGGGTAGAGCTCCTGTGGCTGTATGTTCTGTATGTCGCCCACGAAGAAGATGGCATCGGGCTGCTGGGCGTTGATGCTGTCGATGGTGCGCTGCAGGAGCTTCTGGCGCGAGCCTGTGTAGGAGCCGACGTGGAGGTCGGAAAAGAGCACCACGCGATAGCCGTCGAAGCTCTTGGGCAGCTGGTTGTTGGCATACTCCAGATGGCGGACCTTCAGCCTGCTGAAGCCGATGGTGGAGCCGTAGATAAGGGCAACAATGCTGCCAACGGCCAGAAAGAAGCCTATCAGGTTGCCCCAGTTGAGGCGCTTCTTGCGCAGTCTGCACCACTGCCAGCCCAAGAAGGAACAAAGGGCGAAGACGGCCTTGGGCACAATCAGCAGGCCCACGAGCAGCAGAAACCAGAACAGCCAATCGAGGTTCTCGGGGGCGAAATTGCGCGAGAAGGCCAGACAGACGGCCCACACCAGCATCACCGAGGCGGGAATCCACCAGAGTAGGCGTTTCTTCCAGCTGAATTGCCTGCGTCGGCGCAGATAGTGCAGGTCGATATAGAGTTCGGGCAGCACTATGAGCAGTATGAGTGGGATGATGATTCTTGCTATCATGATGGGGAGGAGGTGTGTGTTGGGATTTCTATCTGAAGCTGATGGCTTCGCCGCGGCTGTTTTCGTCGAAGCGGCCTTCGGCGTAGACGGGATGTCCGTTGCAGAAGGTGTGGGTCACCTGCCAGTCGAAGGTGTGGCCCGTCATGGGGCTCCATTTGCAGCGGCTCTGAATGCATTCCTCTGTGACGGTCCATGGGGCATGGGGTTTCACGATGGTGAGGTCGGCCTTCATGCCTTGCCGGATGAATCCGCGCTCATTGACGGAGAACAGCCGTGCGGGGTTGTGGCACATGAGTTCGGCAATGCGTTCGAGGGTGAGCACGCCCTGATCGGCCAGTTCGAGCATGGCCACGAGCGAGAACTGAATCATGGGCATGCCCGATGCAGCCCTGGCGCAACCGCCTTGCTTCTCGCTCAGCAGATGGGGGGCATGGTCGGTGCCGATGGTGGCTATGCGCCCGTCGGTGAGCGCCTTGCGCAGTGCCTCGCGGTCGGAGGGTCGCTTGATGGCCGGATTGCACTTGATGAGCGTCCCGAGCCGGGCATAGTCGCGGTCGGTGAACATCAGGTGGGCTATGGTAGCCTCGGCAGTGATGTCGGCCGAACGGGCATCAATGAGTTCCAGCTCGCGGGCCGTCGTCAGATGGGCTATGTGGAGGCGGGCATGGTGCCTTCGCGCCAGTTCCACGGCCAGCCGGGTGGACTCATAGCAGGCCTCTTCGCTGCGGATGACGGGATGGAAGCCCACGGCGGGGTCGCTGCCGAATTCGGCCTTCACGCGTGCCATGTTCTGGTTGATGATGCCCGTGTCTTCACAGTGGGCCATGATGGGCAGCGGAGCCGTGGCAAAGATTTGCTCCAGTGTTTCGCGGCGGTCAACAAGCATGTTGCCCGTCGACGATCCCATGAAGAGCTTGATGCCGGGTATGCGATGGGTGTCCAGCCGCGGAAAGAGCGAAGCGTTCTCGTTGGTTGCTCCGAAAAAGAAACTGTAGTTGACGTGGCTTTTGGCGGCGGCAAGGGCGAATTTCTCCTCGAGCGCTTCGGGCGTGGTGGTCTGTGGCTGGGTGTTGGGCATGTCGAAGAAGCTGGTCACTCCGCCATAGGCTGCCGCGCGGCTTTCGCTCTCCATGTCGGCCTTGTGGGTGAGTCCCGGCTCGCGGAAGTGCACGTGGCTGTCGATGATTCCCGGGAAAACAAAACACCCCGTGGCATCGACCGTTTCGTCGTATGTGCCATGGGGTGTGATGCTGGCCGTTATCTCGGCAATGCGGTCGTCGGCAATGACTATTGAGCCCGCCTTCTGCAGGCCTTCATTGACAATGATTGCATTCTTGATGAGTCTTTTCATTATTGCATTTTGGTGCAGTGGGTCTATTCCGTGGGGTTGCTCAGTGCAGAGTCTACCGGCAATTTGACGCTCGGTGCGGGCAGTGGCGCGGCTGCTTGAGCCGGCTGTTCCATGCCCTCTGGCGTGGCCATGCCGTTCATGATGGCCTGGTTCTCCTGCGCCTTCTGGTAGTAGTCTTTCACGTAGGGGTCGTTCTTGAAGTTGTCGGTGGCCTTGCTCATGATGTCTTCAATCCAGGGCGTGAGCTCCGGGTAGCGATAGGCAGCGGTGATCATCATGAAGACGCCGGGTCCCAGCACGTTGTCGAAGTTGTCGGTGATGAATGTCGTCACGAGGCTGTCTTCTTGCAAGGCAATCTGGTTGGCCTCGTGGGCCAGCCGTTCGTTGGTCACCTGCTCGTCCTCGCCGTCCATGATGGCCTGGCTCTGCTTGTGGCCCAGTTCGTTGACGAGATTCTGCAGTTGGTTATACTTGTCGATGAATTTGAATAGCTTGTCGTTCAGTGGCGTTCCGCTCACGGTTTGCTGTGCGTTGTCGAGCTTGATGGCAATGTCGCCGTTTTCGAGCACGATGGGCATGATGCTTTCGTCGTCCATGAAGATGGTGGCCATCTTGGTGGAGTCAATGTTTCCGGAGAAATGGAACTGTCCGTGCACCACTTCGCATGAGTCAACGTTTTTCAGTTCGTTGTCTTTCAGCACCTTCAAGAAGAGCATGCGCCCGTCGAGCAACGACACGTTTGAAGACCCCTGTATGTTATAGGAATCCACACAGGAAGTCAGTACTCCCACGGTGAGCAGTGCGTAAAGAATTCTATTCATCATTTGTTTTTGCGATTAACGTAGTGACAAAAGTACAACGTATAATCGAACCGTGAAAAAATTTTTATGCTATTTAAAACAAATGTACTCACTTTTAGGATTTTTTTTCCTCTTTCTCCAGTTCGTTAGACAATCTGTGCGTGGTGTACATCTCGAGAATGGCGGCAACGAGCAGCACCACCACCCAGTTGTTGTGCACGTAGTTCAGGTAGGCATTGTAGCCGTTGATGCCGAATTTCAGGAAGGCCGGATAGACAAAGTGGAAGGCGCTCTCGACCATCAGTATGCCTGCCAGCATGAAGAGCACGTCGGCCAGGAGCACCATGCGGCGCAGCCGCCTGATGACGGGGTTGGGCCCGTCGTAGCGCTGCTGCATCTGGATGATGGCAAAGGCAAAGGCACCCACGACGAATATCCAGGGGGCAAAAGCCGTGAAGCCAAACACGTAGAGGCCGGCACCGATGACCATCATCGCTGCGCCGCAAAGAAAAATGATGCTTTGTTGTTTAGTGAGTTGTTTCATCTTTTTGTTCTGTGGGTCGCTGGTCGTCGCTCAATACGAAGATGTCCTCATCGTCGGCCTTCATGAAGTAGCGCTCGCGGGCTATCTTCTCTATGGCCTTGGGGTTGCGGTTCAGTTCGCGCAACTGCCGGGAGTCGTTCTCATAGCGATTGTTGTATTCTTCTATCTGGCTGTTCAAGTCTCTTATCTTCAACTCATAGTTAATGCGCTGCAGGAAGCTGTTCTCATCGAGGAATCCCACGATGAGCACGCCAATGAATATCACAATCCAATACTTGTTGTGACTGAGGAAACGCCAGAAAGAACCCAAATGAGCCATATATATAATAATGTATAGTGTCTGTTTTGCAGTAGGAGGTGACGTGCC
>CAMOPD010000119.1 GCA_946622085.1 uncultured Prevotellaceae bacterium
GCGTGCTTACGAGGCGTGAGTGGCGTGCTTACTACCCGTAAGTGGCGTTCTTACTACCCTATACTGATTTTCAGCACTTTACGGAGGCGCGCCGTGAGGACATGAAAAGTTGTGAATTATTTTTACAAAACGCAAGCATCTCCTTGGGTTGTTTGGTCTGCTTCATGTAGGGACGCGCCATGGCGTGTCTGCTCCGTCGAACGTGCTTTCCCATCAGACTTCAACCACTGCTCAGGGTTCTGCACATGCGGGCTGACGCGCCATGGCGCGCCCCTACATGGAGACAAGCAAACCCACTGTCGAATATAAACAGCGCGAACACTTGAGAAGACAGGCATCTATGGCAATCATGAAACATGTTTCACTGGACACCAATAATTCCAAATGACGAAGAAAGGAGGGATGCAGGTCTTTGCATCCCCCCCTTTCTTCTGTTCCGGGCCAATCGTCGACTGGTCAATATTGGCATTCCATCAGCATGTCTGCCTCCTGACGTTCGCCAGCCAGGTCAGCTCAGCGGGTTCCATCCTTGTGCCTTCAGTTCAAAGTCCTGGCCGTCGCGCGTTACGAGCATACAGCCAAGTTCGGGCTTTGTGATGTGCCCTATGAGATGGACATCCTCCATGGCCTGAATCTTCTCATGGTCGCCAATGGGCACGGTGAAGAGCAGCTCATAGTCTTCACCGCCGTTCAGGGCGCAGGTAGTCAGGTTCATGTTTAGTTCTTCGGCCATCACTGCCGTCTGATAGTCAATGGGGATGTTCTTCTCGAAAATGCGACAACCACAATGACTCTGCTTGCAGATGTGCATGAGCTCGCTTGAAAGACCGTCGCTGATGTCCATCATGGCCGTGGGACGAATGTTGGCTTCGCGCAGGCGCTCGATGATGTCGCCGCGAGCTTCGGGTTTCAGTTGCCGTTGCAGCAGATATTCCTTTCCCGAGAAATCGGGCTGAAACTGAGCCAGCGCCTCCAAGGCCTTGCTGTCGTTCTTCTTGCGAGCCTCATCCACCTGCTGATAGTAGACCGTTTTCTCCCGTTCGAGCAATTGCAATCCCATGTAGGCAGCCCCCAAGTCGCCACTCACGCAAATCAGGTCGGTTTCGCGCGCTCCATTCCTATAGACGATGCCGTCGACAGGAGCTTCGCCGATGCATGTGATGCTGATGGCCAATCCCGTGAACGACGAGGTGGTGTCTCCGCCCACGATGTCGACGCCCCATTTGTCGCAGGCCAACCGCAGTCCGGCATAGAACTGCTCCATGTCCTCCACCGTGAAGCGCTTGCTCAGCGCGATGCTCACGACGAGCTGGCGCGGCGCTCCGCCCATGGCAAAGACGTCGCTCAGATTCACCATGGCCGACTTATAGCCCAGATGCTGCAGGTCTATATAAGTAAGGTCGAAGTGAACGCCCTCCATGAGCATGTCGGTCGTCACAAGCACCTCGCTTTGCGGATAATGAAGAACGGCGCAGTCGTCGCCCACGCCGTACTTCGTACTTTCGTTCTTTGTCTTGATGTCGTTGGTCAGCCGGTCAATGAGTCCGAACTCACCAAGCTTTGCTATTTCCATTTTGCTCTTCTTTTGTTTTTAGAAACACCCATCACTCAACTGCGCTTGATCATCTCACGCATGATTTCGGTCATCAGCGGCTGCGCCTTGTTGGCAGCCTCCTGCACTTCCTCGTGGCTCACCTCCACGGGCACGTCGAATCCGCCCAGGTCGGTGATGACACTGACGCCAAAGGTCCTGATGCCGCAATGATGGGCCACGATGACTTCGGGCACGGTGCTCATGCCCACGGCATCGCCACCCAGCAGCCTATACATGCGATATTCGGCGGGCGTCTCGAACGTTGGTCCCTGCACTCCCACATACACACCGTGCATCACACGTATGCCTTTTTCCTCGGCTATGGCATCAGCCTTGGCTATCAGTTCGTGGTCGTAGGTCTCGTGCATATCGGGGAAACGCGGGCCTGTGGGGAAGTTCTTTCCGCGCAGCGGATGTTCCGGGAAGAAATTGATGTGGTCGGTGATGATCATCAGGTCGCCAATCTTGAAGTCGGGGTTCATGCCTCCGGCGGCATTGCTCACGAAGAGCGTCTTGATGCCCAGCTCATACATCACGCGAACGGGAAACGTCACCTCTTTCATATTATATCCTTCGTAGAAATGGAATCGCCCCTGCATGGCCAGGATGTCCACGCCGCCGAGCTTGCCGAAGATGAGCTTGCCGGCATGACCCTCCACGGTGGAAACGGGGAAGTTGGGAATATCGGTATAGGGGAACTCCTGCGCGTCAGTAATTTCGGAAGCTAATTGTCCGAGGCCCGTTCCCAGCACGATGGCTGTCTTTGGCCTTGTGGTCATCCTTTGCTTTAGCCAGGATGCTGTTTCTTGAATTCTTTCGTACATAGTCTATGATTTTGTGGTTAAATTCGTTTTCCTGTCCGAGCATGAACTCCACCTTGACGGGCAACATGAAAATGTTGTGGCGCACTTCGTCGCTCATGCCCGTCATCCCCATTAGCCGCGTGGCGTCTTTCTCGGTGGTGATGATCATCTTGGGGCCTTCCATCTGGGCAAACGTCTGGTTGATGCGCCTGATGTCGCGGGCCGTAAACTGGTGGTGGTCTCTGAAGGTCAGCGGCGAGATGCGTTTGGTGTAAGCCTGCAAGTCCACCATCAACTGCTTGGGCGAGGCAATGCCCGTGAGCAGCAGCACGTTGTCTGTGGGCTGTATGTCCTGCAGTTTCTTGTCCTCTCCGCAATAGAGGGGTTTCAGATTCTCGTAGCGCAGCGTGGTGAAATAGAGTTCCTGATAGGGGAACAGATCCATGGCCTTCTGAATGACGCGATACTCTATGGGCTTGAGCTCTGCCGGGCACTTGGTGATGATCACGATGTCGGCCCTCGACTTGCCGTCCTTGGGTTCGCGCAGCCGGCCGGCAGGCAGGAGCTTGTCGTAGATGATGAGCCGGTGATAATCGACGAGCAGGATGTTGATGCCGGGCTTCACGTATCGGTGCTGGAAGGCATCGTCGAGCAACACCACGTCGGTGTCTTTGAGTATCTCGTCGTTGGTCAGGTTGTCTATGCCCCGGCAGCGGTTGGAGTCGACGGCCACCGCCACGTCGGGAAACTTCGTTTTCATCTGGAACGGCTCGTCGCCTATCTGCTTCATCGGCGTGTTCTTATCGGCCAAGACGAATCCGCGGCTCTTGCGCTTGTAGCCGCGACTGAGCACGGCCACCTTGCAGTGGTCCTTCAGCAGGCGGATGAGATATTCCACATGGGGCGTTTTCCCCGAGCCTCCCACGGTGATATTGCCCACCGAGATGACGGGCACATCAAAGCTGCGGCTCTTCAGAACGCCCAGTTCGAAGAGCTGATTGCGCGCCTCGACACCCAATCCGTAGAGCCAGCTCAGCGGCAGCAGCCAGTCGTTAACCTTGATGAAATCGCCTTCCATGGGGAATACTCACTTCGTTTACTGCGTACCTTATTTAATGCTGATTACAAACGGCACGCGGGCCTGGATGGCGCTCTGTGTGTTCATGTGCTTGAGCATGAGGAACGGCTCGTAGAGCTCGCCCAGCGTCTCGCGCATCTGTCCGTCGAGATAGCTGCCGCTGCTGTTGGCCGAGTTCATCAGCTGATCCATGAAGTCGGCCTTGCCAGGATAGGCGCGGGTGTGATATTCCTTCTGATTAGCCAGTTGGGCAGCCTTGGCCACGGCCACCTCAAGCCCCCCAAGCTGGTCTACCAACTTGATCTTCAGCGCATCCTGTCCCAGCCACACATGTCCCTGGGCAATCTTCTCCACTTCCTCCACTGGCAGCTTGCGGCCATCGGCCACGCGCTGGCGGAAGAGTTGATAGCCCCGCTGGATGTAGTTGTTGAGATAGCTCATCTCCTCGTCGTTGATGGGGCGAGCCAACGAGCCGAAGCCGGCATTGCGGTTGGTCTTCACCTCGTCGAACTTTACGCCCAGCTTCTGGGTGAGCAGTTCGCTGGCATCGGGGAACATGCCGAAGATGCCAATGCTACCCGTCAGCGTGGTGGGCTCGGCCACGATGTAGTTGGCGTTGCAGCTGATGTAGTAGCCGCCGCTGGCTGCCATGCCGCCCATGGATACCACTACGGGCTTCTTCTCCTTGAGCAGCTTCACGGCGCGCCATATCTGCTCCGAGGCATAAGCACTGCCGCCGCCCGAATTGACGCGCAGCACCACGGCTTTCACCTCGTCGTCGTTCATCAGGTTCTCCAGGTCCTTGCATACGTCAACACCCACAATCTGGTGGCCTCCGCCGCTGGTCAGGCCTTCCGAAGATGTCTGCACGATGTCGCCATAGGCATAGTAGACGGCAATTTCTTCGCCTTCATTCTTCTTGCGCTTCACATTGGCCATGTCAGCCAGGCTCACCTGGCTGATGCTCTCGTCGTCTTTCAGCTCAAGCAGTTTCTTCACTTCGGCCTTCATCTCGTCAGCATACACCAGTTTGTCCACCAGCTTGTACTTCACGTAGTCTTTCTGGTCGGCAAAGGTGATGAGACTGTCGGCATACTGATTGAGCTGCTCCACCGAAATCTTGCGGCTTTCGCTCACACCCTTAACCACGTTCTGCCAGATGCCCGTCACGTAGGCCGTCACCTGCTCGCGGTTGGCATCGCTCATGTGGTCGGCAGTGAACTGCTCGGGTGCGCTCTTGTAGGTGCCCACCTTGGCCAGCTGCATCTTCACGCCGAACTTGGCCATGAGGTCCTTCAGAAAGAAGGGCTGGGCAGCCATGCCGTGCCAGTCGAACATGCCCTCGGGATTGAGAAACACCTTGTCGGCAACGGAAGCCAGATAGTAGGTGGGCTGGGTGTAGCTGTCGCTATAGGCCACAATCCACTTGCCGCTCTTCTTGAAGTCGAGCAGGGCGCGACGGATGGCCTGAAGCGAGGCATAGGAATCCGACGAGAACATGCCCGCCTCAATATAAATGCCCTTGATGTTATCGTTGGTCTTGGCCTTGTCGATGGCGCTGAGCACATCGTCAAGACCCATATTGCCAGTCACCTGACCCGAAATCATGCTCATGATGTTGTCTTCAGCCCGCTCCTCGAGCTGACCGCTCAGATTGAGAACGAAGACTGAATTCTTGTCCACATTCTTCGTCGATTGTCCGGATGCTATCATGCCCACCAGGCTCATCACTCCGAAGAAACCGATGATGAAGATAAAAAGAATCAAGCCGACAACCGTTGCCAGCACGTGTTTCATAAAGTCTTTCATTGTCTTGTGTTCGTTAAAATTAATTATAGATGAGAATAAAACCAACTGCAAATATAGACATTATTTATTATATGTCCAAATTTTTCACTTCAAAGTTGCATCTTGGTGACTTTCACCACCCATAGGCGGCATTGGCTGAAGAAAAGAATTGAACAGTGGCAGGAGGAAATCTACCCCCTTCTGCCCCAAAATGGCAGAGGGGGATTTTTTATTTCCACACATTGTCTGCCACTTTGTCAGCCCCACCTCTCTGGCACGGTTTTCGCATTTATGGGGGCAGAAGTTAATACATACACAATAAAAACAGAATAAAACAATTAGAATTATGAACATCAAACCATTGGCAGACCGCGTGCTGATTCTTCCGGCACCGGCAGAAGAGAAAATTGGCGGTATCATCATTCCTGACACGGCCAAGGAGAAGCCGCTCCGCGGCAAGGTTGTTGCAGCAGGCAACGGAACCAAAGACGAAGAAATGATTCTCAAGGAAGGCGACACCGTGCTCTATGGCAAGTATGCCGGAACAGAGCTGGAGTTCGAGGGTGAGAAGTATCTCATCATGCGCCAAAGCGACGTTTTGGCTGTTTTAGCCTAAAACGATGACAAACAGAAATAGTTAATCAGTTAAACAAGAACAAGAAAATGGCAAAAGACATTAAATACAATATTGAAGCTCGCGACCTGCTGAAGCAGGGCGTTGACCAGTTGGCAAATGCAGTGAAAGTGACGCTGGGCCCGAAGGGACGCAACGTAGTGATTGAAAAGAAGTTCGGTGCACCACAGATTACCAAGGACGGCGTGACCGTGGCCAAGGAAGTGGAACTGGAAGACAAGTTCGAGAACACCGGCGCACAGCTCGTGAAGAGCGTGGCCAGCAAGACGGGCGACGATGCCGGCGACGGCACCACCACCGCCACCATCCTGACGCAGGCCATCGTGACCGAGGGTCTGAAGAACGTCACCGCAGGTGCCAACCCCATGGACCTGAAGCGTGGCATCGACAAGGCCGTGAAGGCTGTTGTGGGCTTCATCGCCAAGAACGCCGAGAAGGTGGACGACAACTACGACAAGATTGAGCAGGTGGCTACCGTGAGCGCCAACAACGACGAGGAAATCGGTAAGTTCATTGCCGACGCCATGCGCAAGGTGTCGAAGGACGGCGTCATCACCATCGAGGAGTCGAAGAGCCGCGACACCCACATCGGTGTCGTCGAGGGTATGCAGTTCGACCGCGGCTATCTGTCGGCCTATTTCATCACCGACTCGGAGAAGATGGAGTGCGTGATGGAGAATCCCTACATCCTCATCTACGACAAGAAGATTTCCAACCTGAAGGACTTCCTGCCCGTGCTGCAGCCGGCTGCCGAGAGCGGACGCCCGATGCTCGTCATTGCCGAGGATGTTGACTCTGAGGCACTGACCACACTCGTGGTGAACCGTCTGCGCGGCGGACTGAAGATTTGCGCCGTGAAGGCTCCGGGCTTCGGCGATCGCCGCAAGGCTATGCTCGAAGACATTGCCGTGCTCACCGGCGGTCTGGTCATCAGCGAGGAGAAGGGTCTGAAGCTGGAGCAGGCTACGCTCGACATGCTGGGCAC
>CAMOPD010000120.1 GCA_946622085.1 uncultured Prevotellaceae bacterium
TGTTCTTCCTCTCGGCCTTCGACCGTCCGTTCGACAAGACTGCCGACGGCATGGACCTGCCCACTCATCTGCGCAACGACGAAGAAGAGCAGCCCGAGAGTGAGCCCAAACACGAGGAGGAGGCTCCTGCCACCGTAGTGAAAGGCGGCTCAGGACTGGGTGGCGGCACCATCATCATTGGCGGTGGTGGCGGCATGGGCAGCAGCGCCGCCGGGCAGCCGTCGGGAGGCACCGGCCTGGACCAGCCGGCAGTGGCTGCCGCCGTGGCTGGCGGTGCAGGCATGGTGAACGCTGCCGCAACGGGTGGCGCCGCAATGGCCATGACACCCGAACAGCCGGTTTCCATCCCGCCGCTCACGCCCGACATGACCGAGGCCACCAATGCCTACGTGGAAGAGCTGAAGAAACTCACCGAGGTGCTGGAGCGCGTTTCGGAGCAGAGCCGCCGACTGACCACCGATTCGGAGGAGATGGAGAACCTGAACCGCACGCTCACCGGCATCTGCAAGGTGTATGAGATGCAGCTCAAGAGTGCCAGCTCGCAGATTGGCACCATTGACGAGATAAACGAGCAGACAAAGAAGATGGCCCAGCAGATAGAGCAGCTCAACAATATCTATGCCCGCATGATTGAGGCCATGACGATGAAGATGAAAGTAGAATAATGGCAATAAAGAAAAGACCCGTTTCGCCGCGCCAGAAGATGATCAATCTGATGTATGTCGTCCTCATGGCCATGCTCGCGCTCAACGTTTCGACGGAGGTGCTCGAGGGATTCTCTATTGTCGACGAGAGCCTGCGCCGCACCACGGCCAACTCTTCGGCCGAGAACCAGTCGCTCTATGGCGACTTTGAGGCGCAGATGAAGAAGAATCCCGAGAAGGTGCGACAGTGGTTCGAGAAGGCTACAGCGGTGAAGCAGATGAGCGATTCGCTCTACAACATGGCGCAGCAGCTGAAGCTGGCCATCGTGCGCGAAGCCGACGGCAGCGATGCCGACCTGGAAAACATACGCAACAAGGAAGACCTGGAGTCGGCCACGCAGGTGATGCTGGCCCCCGGGCGCGGCCATGGCAAGCAGCTCTTTGAGGCCATCAACTCCTACCGCGAGCGCATATTGCAGATGATAGGCGACGAGCATCAGCGCAAAATCATCAGCAGCAACCTCTCGACCGAGCTGCCCAAGGGAGCCGTGGCCATGGGCAAGAACTGGCAGGAATACATGTTCGAGGGCATGCCGGTGGCCGCTGCCGTGACGCTGCTCACCAAGCTGCAGAGCGACGTGCGCTATGCCGAGGGCGAAGTGCTCCACACGCTGGTGTCGAACATCGACGTGAAGGATATCCGCGTGAACAAGCTCGATGCCTTCGTCATTCCCGAAAAGACCGTGCTCTACCCCGGCGAAACGTTCTCGGCCAACATCGTGATGGCGGCCGTAGACACTACGCAGCAGCCCGAGATATATGTCAACGGAACGCGCATCAACACGCGCAACGGCAAGTATTCTTTTACGGCCGGAAGCGTGGGCGAGCATTCCTTCGGAGGCTATCTGCTCACACACAACGCTGCCGGAGAGCCCATCAGACGCGACTTCCTGCAGAAGTATAGCGTCATCCCGGCGCCCAACAGCGCCACGGTGGCTGCCGACCTGATGAACGTGCTCTATGCCGGCTATCAGAACCCGATGACCGTCAGCGTGCCGGGTGTGCCCGAGAATGCCGTGTCGGTATCGATGAGCGGAGGCTCGCTCTCGTCGAAGGGTGGCGGGCACTACGTGGCCGTGCCGTCGGCTGTGGGCCACGACGTGACGTTCACCGTGACGGCCAACGACAAGGGCACTACCCGCAAGATGGCACCCGTCACCTTCAAAGTGCGCAAGCTGCCCGACCCAACGCCCTACATCACCATCGGCACCGACCGCTTCAAGGGCGGCGGACTGGCCAAGGCTTCGCTCATGAGTCTCAACACGCTCAGCGCAGCCATCGACGACGGACTGCTCGACATACCCTTCCGGGTGGTGAGCTTCGAGGCCGTGTTCTTCGACAACATGGGAAATGCCGTGCCCATGGCTTCAGAGGGGGCGCAATTCTCGGCCCGGCAGAAAGATGCCTTCCGCAAACTCTCGCGCAACCGCCGCTTCTACATCTCGCGCGTCACGGCCATCGGCCCCGATGGCATCACCCGCAAGCTGCCCACCTCGATGGAAATCATAGTGAAGTAAAAAACAGAAAAAGATAATGATGAAACGTATATTGTGCTTTTTTGTGCTGGCTTGTGTGACGGTTGGAATGACCGCTCAGCCGGCTTCCCGCCGACAGGCACAGCAGACGGCCACCAAGACGAACGCCAACAACGTGACCACACGCGCCCGAATATCATTCCCCACGCAGGCTGTCATGTCTGAAGACGTGGTGTGGCGCCGCGACATCTATCGCCAGCTGAACCTGGAAGAGAGCGCCAATGCCGGGCTCTATTATCCCGTGGAGCCCACCGACGGGCAGATGAACCTCTTCACCTATATCTTCAAGCTCATGATGCGCAATCAGGTTCGCGTCTACGAGTATCGCATGGACGGCAACGAGGTGTTCAACGACTCGGCCCGCGTGAAGATGAAGGACTTCCTCGACAACTATCACATCTACTACGAACGCACCGACCGCGGCGTGAAGATCGACAACAGCGACATCCCCTCGCGCGAGGTGAAGGGCTACTATCTGAAGGAGAGCGCCTACTTCGACCAGCAGTCGGCCACCTTCCACCGCAAGGTGACAGCCCTCTGCCCCATCATGAGCCGCGAGGACGACTTTGGCGATGCCGCCACACAGTATCCGCTGTTCTGGGTGAAGTATGACGATCTGGCGCCCTTCCTGGCCAAGCAGACCATCATGACGAGCGACCTGAACAATGCCGCCACGATGAGCATCGACGACTACTTCACGCGCAACATGTATCAGGGAAAAATCTACAAGACCAACAATATGCTGGGCCGCACGCTGGCTCAATATTGCCCCTCCGACTCGGCCATGGCAGCAGAGCAGAAACGCATTGAGAGCGAACTGGAAGCCTTCGAGAAGAAAGTGTGGGGCGACCAGGCCCGCAAGGACTCGCTCGACAGCATCGCCAAGGCCAACAACGACATCAAGCAGAAAAAGAGCGTGAAGAAAAACAGACGCTCGGAATCTTCCACCAAGGAGACCAAGGTGAAGACGCGCCGCTCGTCGGGCGCCTCGTCGTCGGGTTCTTCGCCGGCTCGCGTCAGCGTGCGCCGTCAGCGCCACTGATGACAACCATTCGGAGTTGAGCGTTGGGTTATCATGACTAAGGCCCGGCGCTCAACTCTTTTCCCCACCACTCAATATCGACAGCACATGAAAAGAACTTTAACCCTGCTTACAGCCCTGATGGCTCTGTGCATGGCTCTTCCCGTGCAGGCTCAGGTGAAGTTCGGACTGCAAGGCGGTCTGAACGTGACGAGCATGAAACTCAACAGCGAACTCTTCGATGTGAACAACCGTAACGGATTCTTCCTTGGCCCGACGCTCAAGATTGGCCTGCCCATCAGCGGCATTGGCATAGACATTGCCGCACTCTACGACCAGCGCGAAGCCAAGGTGAACGACGAGACCATCAAGCAAAAGAATGTCGTCGTGCCTCTCAACGCCCGTTTCAGCTTCGGCCTTGGCAGCTCGGCCGGCATCTTCGTCACCGCCGGACCGCAGTTCGGCTTCAATCTGGGCGACGACAAATACACCATCAAGGACCTGAAGGCCAGCACCGAGACGGCCGAGAACCGATTCCAGCTCAAGAAGTCGAACCTCAGCGTCAACGTGGGTGCTGGCGTCAATCTGGGAGCACTCGAAATTGGTGCCCGCTACAACATTGCCATCGGCAAGACGGCCGAAGTGGAGAAGAGCAGCATCATCGACACCATAAAAGACGAATACGATGCCAAGACCAACGCCTGGCAGGTCTATGCAGCCATCTTTTTCTAACCTGCCGAAGTGTTTGTAGACGTCATCCTCCCACTGCCCTTAGAGGGCCTATTCACCTATGCCATACCTGCCGAGCTCGAAAGCAGGGTGCAATGCGGCGTGCGACTGCTTGTGCCCCTGGGCCGCAGCAAGACCTACACGGCCATTGCCTTCCGGCGTCACAATGAGGCTCCGCAGTTTGAATGTAAGCCCATTATCAGTGTGCTCGATGCTGCGCCCATCTTGTTGGAACAGCAGCTGCGCCTGTGGCAATGGATAGCCGACTATTACCTTTCGCCCATCGGCGAAGTCTACAAGGCGGCCCTGCCTGCAGGGCTCAAGGCCGAAGACGGCTACAAGCCCCGCAAGGAAACCTACGTGGGACTGCCCGACAACCTGCAGAACGAGCAAACACTGCGCACGGCGCTGCAACTCTTCGGACGTGCTGAAAAGCAACAACGCACGTTCATGGACTTCCTGGCACTCTCCCACTGGGACACCCTCGAGGGCGACACCACCCAAGAGCCCGTGGAGGAAATCACCCGTGAGGAACTCATGAACACGAGCCATGCCACGGCAGCCGTGGTGAAGAGCCTCGTAGACCGCCGTTTCCTCATCATCTACGAGAAGGAGGTGAGCCGCATCAACTCTTCGGACCAGGCTGAGCCATCCGTTCAGCCGCAGCCACTCTCGCCCGCCCAACAGGAAGCCTACAATCAGGTGCTCTTCCAGATGATGCGCAAGAACGTGGTGCTGCTCCATGGCGTCACCTCCAGCGGCAAGACCGAAATCTACATCCACCTCATGATGCAAGCCCTTGAGCGCCATCAGCAAGTGCTCTATCTGCTGCCCGAGATAGCTCTCACCGTGCAGATGATGGAGCGGCTGCGGCGTGTGTTCGGGCAGCGTCTGGGCATCTATCACTCCAAATATTCTGATGCCGAGCGGGTGGAGATATGGCAAAAGCAACTCTCGGCTCATCCCTACGACATCATTCTCGGTGCGCGGTCGGCCGTCTTCCTGCCCTTCCAGCATCTCGGACTCGTCATCATTGACGAGGAACACGAGACCAGCTTCAAGCAGCAAGACCCAGCCCCCAGATACCATGCCCGCTCGGCGGCCATCGTGCTGGCGCAGATGAGCGGAGCCAAGACGCTCCTCGGCACAGCCACTCCATCGGCCGAGAGCTATTACAACGCCCAGACGGGCAAGTATGGGCTCGTCACGCTCACCACACGCTATCAAGACATTCAGCTGCCCGAAATACAGGTGATAGACATCAAAGACCTGCAGCGGCGAAAGATGATGCGCGGCCCCTTCTCGCCACAGCTCCTCTCCAGCATGCGGCAGGCACTGGAGCGCGGCGAACAGGTGATTCTCTTCCAAAACCGCCGCGGCTTTGCACCCATGATAGAATGCCGCACCTGCGGATGGGTACCCCACTGCTCCAACTGCGACGTCAGCCTCACGCTCCACAAGAGCTTAGGGATGCTCACCTGCCATTACTGCGGACTCACCTATCAGGTGCCTGCCGTATGCCCCAACTGCGGCAGCAACCAGCTCTCTGGACGCGGTTTCGGCACGGAGAAGATAGAAGACCAAATACGCGACATCTTTCCCGAGGCAAGCGTGGCACGCATGGACCTCGACACCACCCGCACCCGCAATGCCTATGAGCGGCTCATCGGCGACTTCGCCTCGGGGCGCACCAACATTCTCATCGGCACACAGATGATCAGCAAGGGACTCGACTTCGACCGCGTGTCGCTCGTGGGCATCCTGCAAGCCGACTCCATGCTCAACTACCCCGACTTCCGCGCCTACGAACACGCCTTCATGATGATGGCCCAGGTGAGTGGGCGCGCCGGACGCAAAGGCCATCGAGGACTGGTGCTCCTGCAGACCAAGAGCCCGCAACTGCCCGTCATCAGCCAGATTGTGAACAACGATTTCCAGACCTTCTTCTCCGCCCTGCTCCAGGAGCGCAGCGCTTTTGGCTACCCGCCGTTCACACGACTCATCTACGTCTACCTGAAACACCGCCACGAAGCTGTAGTCGACCATGCAGCCCGGCAACTTGGCCTGCTCCTGCGACAGCTCTTCTCTACCCGTGTGCTCGGCCCCGACAAGCCGGCAGTGGCCAAGGTGAAAACGCTCTTCATACGCAAGCTGGTGCTCAAACTCGAAGTGGGGCTCGACATGGTCCGCGTGCGACAGTGCCTGCGCGAGGTACAGCAGCAGATGGCCAGCGACAAGCGTTTTGCCAACGTGCAGATTTTCTACGACGTTGACCCGCTCTGACTCACCCAGCCACCAGGTGAAGGCAAGGATTCGTCTAAAAAGATGTGAAAAAGCAATCCAGAAAAGAAGCAAAAATGCCAAAAAGTGCTTTTTTAACTGGCAAAATCACATTTTTGTCGATTTTTCTTGCATAATTCTCAAATAATTTATTATCTTTGCATCGTAAGTTTAAGAATAAAAAATGTTTCATAAGCAAAAGGATTCTCTTATACAAATCAATAACAAATAGCGGTTTAATTAAGTAAGTTTTCATTCATTGTGACTGTCGTTGTGAAACGGTGGTCACTTTTTTTTGCCGCAACGCCTATTCTCCCGCCACACCACCAATAAATAATTGTACCCTTGCACTCAAATATCTTAGTCAGAACAAGAAACTTTTTGGCGTAAATACGCATTTTTGTACGGCAAAAACATCAGCGAGACAAACAAATCATCTTTGCTTATCTCGCTGGTATTAAGTGACATATCTTATCAATCACAGATTTATACAAAAATGCGTAACGCAAATTTGTATAATCAGAATGTTTTGGCTATCTTT
>CAMOPD010000121.1 GCA_946622085.1 uncultured Prevotellaceae bacterium
CTCTTCTTAATTCCTGATGTCAAACAGATTGAAAAAACCAGTCATGGTGAACACCTTGCGTATCTCGTCGTTGATGTTCGTGATGACTATCTTTCCACCTCGTGCCGCACTCTCCTTGCGCAGCGCAAGGAAGGCCCGCAGACCCGAACTGCTAATGTATTGCAGTCCTTCGCAGTTGAGCACAATCTTCTTGTCGGCCTGCTCCATGAGCGGCTTGATGTCTTCGTTGAATTGCGCTGCCACGTTGGTGTCGAGCCAGCCTTCGAGCGTTCCAGTGAGAACGCCGTTCTCTTCTTTTATGTCTATTTTCATGAGCTTATGATAGTGGGGTTAGTGGATAAACGATGTTGGTGATGAAGATGTTGGCAGCCAGGATGATGAGATTCATCCAGAAACCAATGCGGATGAAGTCGCTGAAGCGGTAGCCGCCAGGACCATAGACCAGCATGTGGGTGGGCGAGCCGATGGGCGTGGCGAAGCTCGAGCTGACGCTGATCATCAGGGCGATGAGGAAGGTGTAGGGTTCGTATCCCAGCTTCTCGGCTGCTTCATACATGATGGGGAAGAACATGGCTCCGGCCGCCGTGTTGCTGATAAACTCGGTGATGAAGGTGCCCACCAGACAGACAGCCGCCATGACCACGATGGGGTTGGTGCCGCAGACATTGAGAATGCCGAATGCCATCCGCTCGGCAATGCCTGTCTTCTGGATGGCCAGTCCGAGCACCACCGAGCCGGCGAAGACCATCAGTATTTCCCAGTTGATGCTCTTCATGGCATGGTCGATGCTGCAGCAACGGGTGATGAGCATGGCTGCTGCCGCGATGAATGCGCACTGTAGCAGAGGGATGATGTTGAGTGCCGAGAGCACCACCATGGCAATCATAATCGACGTGGAGACGAGCGTCTTGCTGCTGATGTTGGGCAGTTCGTCGGAATCGAAGAACTGCAGTTGCGAGCTCAGCTCTCCAGTGTTGATTTTCAGTTTCGGAGGACATTCAAAGAGCAGCGTGTCGCCGGCTTGCAGGGTCACCTCGCGCGGCGTGTGCTCTATGCGCTTGCCGCGGCGGGCCACAGCCACCAGCGTCATGTTGTTGCTCTTCTCAAAGTCGCTGTTGCCGATGCTCGTGCCGATGAGACTGCTGCCGAAGGTTACAAAGGCCGTGCGCAGCTGGCGGTTGTTGTCAACCTCACTCATGGAGAATACGTGGTGGTCGGCACTTACCAGCCCATGGCTCTTCTTCAGGTCGAGTATCTCGTCAATCTGCCCGGCATAGACCAGACGGTCGCCGCCCAAGAGGAACTCATCGGAGGGGACGGGCGAGATGACTTCCTTGTCGAAGCGCACCAGCTCGATGAGGCTTCCACCGCGCACGTTGTTCAGACCGGCTTCGCCAATAGTCTCGCCCACATGGCTGTTGTTTGTCGGGACGAGCAGCTCCACGGTGTAGTCTGATGTAGATTCAAAGGCCGCCTCGGGAGCCTTGCGGTCGGGCAGGAGCCGGCGCATGGCAATGATAGAGAGGATGCCGATGGCCAGGCAGAACAGTCCGGGAATCATCGTGGCCAGCACGTTCATGGCCACACCTTCCTTCTCGGCGTAGAGTCCGGAGATGATGAGGTTGGGGGGCGTTCCGATGAGCGTGCATACACCTCCCATGCCTGAAGCATAGCTCAGGGGAATGAGCAACTTGGAAGGCGAGATGCCCAGCTTCTTGGCCCACATCCTCACGATGCCAACGAAGAGTGCTACTACCGTGGTGTTGCTCAGAAACGAACTCAGTCCGGCCACAGGCAGCATCAGTCTGACCACAGCCTTGCTGTAGCTCTTCGGTTGTCCGAGCAGATGCTTCACTATCCATTGCAGCACGCCGGTGTAGGTGAGTCCGGCCACAACGACAAACAGCACTCCGATGATGACCACCGAAGTGGAACTGAAGCCCGAGAAGGCTTCTTTGGCATCGAGCACGCCAGTGACAAAGAGTATGGCGATGGCAGACAGGAACACAAGGTCGGCCCTGATTTTGGTAAACAGCAGCACGGTGAACATCGAGAGCACAGTCACGATGGTGATCCATGCATAGAGATTGAATCCAAGAAAAACAATTGACTCCATAATCTATTATTTTTTAATCGTCCAACTTCTTGTAGAGGGTGAGAATGTTGCGTCCGTCGGCGCTGCGCTCATAAGTCAGCGAATCCATGATGCTGCGCACCAGATGAATGCCCAGTCCGCCAATGGGACGCTCATCCAGGCTGAGCGTGGTGTCGGCCTGCTCAATGGTAGTAGGGTCGAACGGCGCGCCGCGGTCTTCGATTCTGA
Organism: uncultured Prevotellaceae bacterium; assembly: GCA_946622085.1. Taxonomy (GTDB): domain Bacteria; phylum Bacteroidota; class Bacteroidia; order Bacteroidales; family Bacteroidaceae; genus Prevotella. The sequence continues at coordinate 2,324 of CAMOPD010000121.1, forward strand.
GCATCAGCTTGTTGCCGTCTCTGTTGGCGTAGATGTTGATATGTCCGCGTGTGCCTTTGTCGTAGGCATAGTTGATAATGTTTACCACCACCTCCTCGGCGGCCAGGTTGACGCTCATGGCAAACGGCTCGTCGGCTCCCAGTTCCCTGCAGACGGAGAGGATGAAGCTACGCAGGCGCTCCACTTCGGCCAGTTCGTTCTTCAGCAGCAGGTGGCGGTTGTCGTCATGTTTTTTTGTGGTTAGCCCGTTGTATCGCAGACAGAGCATGGTGAGGTCGTCGTTTTGCTCCGCATCGCCGGCAAAGTGCTCCACGCGCTGGGCTATGAATCCCACCATCTCGCGTGGCGTGGCCATGCGGCACATCTCCACCTCTCGCAGCAGTTGCTCTTCGCCGAAGAGCTGACGTTCGTCATTGGTGGCCTCCGTCAGTCCGTCGGTGTAGAGCAGCAGCGCCGTGTCGGCGTCAAATGCCATTTGCTGTTCGTCGAAGTCGTAGCGGTCAACAATGCCTATGGGCACATTGGGCATCACGTGGAGCAGCCGGCATTCGCTGCCGTCGGGCGGTATCAGCACGGGTGCGCAATGAGCGGCATTGCAGTAGGTGAGCATCTGCGTGCGCAGGTCGAGCACGCCTACAAACAGCGTGACAAAGATGCAGGCATCGTTCTCGCTGGCGATGGCGCGGTTAATCTCTCTGACGATGTTGGAAGCCGACTGATAGTTGCCTGCCAGCTGGCGGAACAACGTGCGGGTAACGGCCATGTAGAGTGATGCCGGCACGCCCTTGCCTGCTACGTCGCCCACGATGAAGAACATCTCGTCGCCTTCAATGACAAAGTCGTACAGGTCGCCGCCCACCTCGCGGGCAGGCTTCATGTTGGCATAAACGCTCAGGTCGCTGCGCTGGGGAAACGTTTTCGGCGTCATGCCCATCTGTATGTCGTGCGCAATGGTGAGCTCGCTCAGCATGTGTTCCTTGGCGGCAGTGGTGGTTTTCAGGTCTTCGATATATTGCCCGAGCGAGGTCTGCATGTAGCCGAAAGCGTTGCGCAGTTGCTTCAGCTCGTCTTCCGACTTGATTTCGGGCAGGGGCGTTTCCAGGTTACCTTCGGCAATACTCATGGCCGACTCGGCAAACAGGTGGAGCGGCCTCACCATGCGATAGATGGCCAGGGCGCAGCAGGCAAACAGGATGGCCAGTCCCAGCACGAACGCCAGGGCGCCGTAGATGATGAGCGACTTGTAACTGGCCAAGATGTCGGCCCGCGAGCACACCACGGCAGCGTGAAGCCCCGCCACGCCCACGGGCTCGTGTATGAGCAGTGAGACGTTGGTGGCCTTCATCACCTGCTCCATGCCTCCTTTGCTGCTGCGCATCACGGCGAGCAACTCTTTGGCCAGCTCTTTTTTGCTGCCGAGCAGCGCCGAGTCGCCGGTATATATCAGCTGGCCCAAGGAATCGCTCATCAGCGTGTAGGAGTGGGGATAGGGTTTCACTTTGCGAAGCTTCTCCACCAGAGCGTCGGTCGTCACCTTGCCGTGGTTCTTGTCTTCCTGAACAGAGAGCACGCGCATGCTGATCACCGCTTCGCGCAGCTCTATACGTGCCCGTTGGGCTGTCTCCTCTCTCACCATCTCCTCGGAGAAATACAGATAGGCCAGGAGCGCAACCAAGAACACGCTGGCGGCTATCACCAGTATGGCAAGGCTGAGTCGGGCGGAAAACGACTTCCACAGGACAAAGTCGTATTTGTATTCAAAATTCGGTTCTTCGGTCATAGTGTAGTAAGGCTTCAACTCAATCAAGGTTTGTTCTTTGGCCACAAATATAAACAAAAAAAATGATAATATGTGTTTTCCCGGAAAAACTTTTTTCAGCCGTTGTCTCCTGTATCTGTGCAGGAAATGAAAATCCCTGTAGCCTCTCAAAGGGACTACAGGGATAACGTTCTTTTTTTGCCTGAAAGCCTCAGCTGCACGCTTCAGGCGGTCTGCAAAATGTGATGTGCTACTGGCTATGGTTTCATTTCTTCAGCAAAAACTTGATGAAGGCCCAGCCGCCCAGTACCTGAAGCAGCATGCCGGGGATGCCAATGCGGAAGTCTTGGAATCCCTTGACCAGCGAGCCTATCAGTGCCGACTCTGCGAGCGAGCCCACCAGCTGATAAGCCAGCACTACACCCAGCAAGATGCCCACGCTCACATTGCTGAAGCGGCGTGCGGCATAGGCGGCGATGACGGCCAGCAGCGACGACTTCACCAGCAGGCCAGGCATTGCTGCCGAGGGCGGCATGCCAAAGAGCAGATGGTTGACAATGGGCGAGAGAATGGCCGTGAGCAGTCCTACGCGCCATCCGTATTTGTAAGCCCCGATGAGCGTGAAGAAATAGATGGGCAGCAGCGTCAGTCCACCGTTGGGCACTAAGTGGCACAACTGCGGCAGCGCCATGTTGCCAATGACGAAAAGTGCCGCAAAGAGGAAGGTGCGGCTCTCGCTGTAGGTCAGCGAATAGAGTCTTACGTTTGTTTGCATCATGTTGGTTGTTTTTTTGAGTTATTATTGAGTTCTTGAGTTACGAGCTGCCATTTCGGCAAAATGAGCGCGTAGCAGGGCTTCGGCCTCTTCGGCAGTGGCGGCTGGAGTCACAATCTGTTCCAGCGGACAGCGCTCGTCGCCGGCAGGAATGACGATGCGGCTCACGAGCTGACCATAGCTGAAGGGGATTTCCGCCTTGCTGAGCAGCGGCAGGGCGAGCTCGCTCATCACGTCGGCATACACGTGCCCCACCTTTCCACGAACCATCAGGGCGGCAGCCGCCTTGCCAACCACCTTGTCGGCAAGGCTGGCTCCGCAGAGCCGCTCGGGATGATTGTCGAGCAGCCATACCAGGTCGCGCACGCCCTGTTTGTCGTAGAGCGTCACGTTGCCTTGGCGGTCGCGCACCACGAGCGAACATCCCGTTATGTGGAGCATGTCAATGAGTTGGTCCATGGCTGTTGAAAAGTTGAAAAAGCTGCGCCCGATACATATCTCGTACCTTCGTACCCACGTACCCACGCACCCACGAAAAAACTCCTCTCTCCTCTCTCCTCTGAAAAGCACCTCCGAAAACCTTCACACCTCTTTATTTCTGGCTGATGGCCTCCATAATCTGTGCCTCCAGCTCCTCGCAGAGCTCCGGATTGTCGCGCAGCAGGCTCTTCGTGGCATCGCGTCCCTGAGCCAGCTTCGACCCCTGATAGGAGAACCATGAGCCGCTCTTCTGGATGATGCCGTATTCCACTCCGAGGTCAACAATTTCGCCCACCTTGGAGATGCCTTCGCCGAACATAATCTCAAACTCAGCCTTGCGGAAGGGCGGAGCCACCTTGTTCTTCACCACCTTCACGCGCACCTGGTTGCCCACCACCTGGTCGCCGTCCTTCAGGCTCGTCACCTTGCGTATGTCCAGGCGTACCGACGCATAGAATTTCAGCGCATTGCCGCCTGTCGTCGTTTCGGGGTTGCCAAACATGATGCCAATCTTCTCGCGCAGCTGGTTGATGAAGATGCACGTGGTGTTGGTCTTCGAGATGGTGCCCGTCAGTTTGCGCAGCGCCTGGCTCATCAGTCGGGCGTGCAGTCCCACGGCCGAGTCGCCCATGTCGCCCTCAATCTCCTTCTTTGGAGTCAGGGCAGCCACAGAATCGACCACCACAATGTCAACGGCGCTCGAACGTATCAGCTGGTCGGCAATCTCAAGAGCCTGTTCGCCATTGTCGGGCTGGGCAATGTAGAGATTGTTCACGTCGACGCCCAGCTTCTCGGCATAGAAACGGTCGAAGGCATGCTCGGCATCGATGAATGCGGCAATGCCGCCCGCCTTCTGCGCCTCGGCAATGGCGTGGATGGCCAGCGTGGTCTTGCCGCTCGACTCCGGGCCGTAAATCTCGATGATGCGTCCCCGCGGGTAGCCGCCCACGCCAAGGGCGGCGTTCAGTGCTATCGAACCCGTAGGAATCACCTCCACGTTCTCTATCTGTTCGTCGCCCAGTTTCATGATGCTTCCTTTTCCGAAGTCTTTCTCTATTTTCGACATTGCAGCCTGCAAGGCCTTCAGTTTCTCGGCCTGTGGGTTGAGCTGTTCGCCTTCTGTTTCTTTCTTTGCCATAATTCTTTTTTTATATAGTTACAAGAGTGCTTCCGCAAAGTTACACACATTTGTTGATATTTGCAAAACATTTCAATATTTTCTTCTTTGTGCAAACGAAAAGAGTGGCATGGCATCATCCCCTTCCGCTCGGGCGTTTGCAAGCAAGCCTGCACGCATCTCGCTCAACCGCGGATTTCAGCATGGGTCTTAATTTTCGACTTAAGTCAAAAAGAAACAGAAAGGGGTCACCTGCATAACCACGTGTGAGCGTACACTAAAACCGTGCTGTTTTTCGTTCTTGTAAGAAACGAGATATCACAATGAATCCACAATACGAAATA
>CAMOPD010000122.1 GCA_946622085.1 uncultured Prevotellaceae bacterium
GTAGCTCGGAACTCTGGGTTCTCTTCTCCCCTTTGGGGAGACGGGAGAGGGGCTCAGCTCTCCTTCCTCGGCTCCATGTGAATGGTGATGAGCGCATCGTGGCCAAAGCGGGCTTTCAGCTGGCGCTCAATGGCCGAGGCTGCTTCGTGGGCCTCGCGCAGCGGCATGTCGCCGTCAAGGCGTATGTGGGCCTCAATGGCCACGCGGTTGCCTATGTGACGGGTGCGCAGGTTGTGGGGCTCAGAGACGCCTGGCACGGAACTGACAATCTGCTCTATCTCGTGCTCAGCCTCGTCGGACAACGAGCCCTCCGACAACTCGCCCACACTGGGCTTAAGCAAATCCCACGACACCTTCATCAGCATCAGCCCCACCACCACCGAGGCAACGGGGTCGAGCACGGCCCACTGCTCGCCCAGCAACAGCGCACCGCCAATGCCGACGGCTGCCGCTACCGACGAAAGGGCGTCGCTGCGATGGTGCCACGCATTGGCCACGAGCGCCTGCGAGCGCAGAGCCTTCCCCCGGCTGCGGGTGTAGTGATAGAGCAGTTCCTTGACGAGAATGGAAACGAGGGCAGCCCACAAGGCCAGCCTACCGGGCAGACGCAACGGCGCGCCCTGCATCCAGTGGATGAGCCGCAGCGCACCAGAGACGATGATGCCTGTTGCCGCGGCCACCAACGCCAAGCCGATGATGAAGGTGGCAAGGGTTTCAAATTTGCCATGCCCATAGTCGTGCGACTTGTCCTGAGGCTTGGCACTGACGTGCACAAAGGCAAGCACCACCAGGTCGGTGACGAAGTCGGACAGCGAATGCACGGCGTCGGCCATCATGGCCGCACTGCCGCCCAAGATGCCGGCTATGAACTTAAAAGTGGTCAGCGCCACGTTGGCAACGCTTCCCACCAGTGTCGTTGTGTAGATATCGTTTTCTCTTGTCATACGCCCAATTAACTGACAGTACTCAAGCAAAATTACGCATTTTCTTTCGTTCTGCTACGACCTTGTCAAGAAAAACGAACAGGCGGAAACATCATTTAACACTCACTATCTTTACACGAGAACATCTATAAAGAGAATAACAAAGACTATGAAATCACTGAAAGAGCTTTACAAGATTGGGCGTGGCCCCTCGAGCAGCCACACCATGGGCCCTCAGCTGGCCTCAACCATCTTCCTTGAACGCAATCCCCAGGCTGAGTCGTTCGAGGTGACACTCTACGGCAGCCTGGCAGCCACGGGCAAGGGACACATGACCGACACCGCCATCATCGACGTGCTGAGCAAGGCCGCCCCCGTGAACATTGTCTGGCAGCCCACGGTGTTTCTGCCCTACCATCCCAACGGCATGAAATTCGTGGCCCGCTACAGCGACCACACCGACGAATGGACCGTCTATAGCGTGGGCGGCGGAGCCATCAGCGAGGGCAAGGCCGACGGCACCCTGCAAACGCCCGACGTCTATTCCATGAACACGATGACGGAAATCATGGCCTGGTGCAGCCGCTACGGCAAGGGATTCTGGGAATACGTGGCCGAATGTGAGGATCCCGACATCTGGGACTATCTTGCCGACGCATGGCATGCCATGAAACGCTCGGTGGAGAACGGACTCGACCACGAGAGCGTGCTTCCCGGCCCGCTGCACCTGCCGCGCAAGGCAACGAAATACTACGTGAAGGCCTGCGGCTACAAACAGTCGCTGCAGTCGCGCGGACTGGTGTTTGCCTACGCGCTGGCCGTAAGCGAGGAGAACGCCTGCGGCGGAACCATTGTCACGGCGCCCACCTGCGGGTCGTGCGGCGTGCTGCCCGGCGTGCTCTATCATCTGGAGAAAGCCCATCAGTTCAGCGAACGGCGCATCCTGCACGCGCTGGCCACGGCAGGCCTCATTGGCAACATTGTGAAGCAGAACGCCTCCATCAGCGGTGCCGAAGTGGGCTGCCAGGGAGAGGTGGGCGTGGCCTGCGCCATGGCCTCAGCAGCCGCCTGCCAACTCTTCGGCGGAGCTCCGAAGCAAATAGAATATGCGGCGGAGATGGGACTGGAACACCATCTGGGCATGACGTGCGACCCCGTGTGCGGTCTGGTTCAGATTCCCTGCATCGAGCGCAACGCCTTTGCCGCCTGTCGCGCCCTCGACTCCAACCTCTATGCAGCCTTCTCCGATGGCGAACATCGCGTCAGCTTCGACCATGTGGTGAGCGTGATGAAGCAAACAGGCCACGACCTGCCCTCGCTCTACAAAGAGACGGCAGAGGGAGGACTGGCCAAAGGATATTTCTCGGGGAGTTAGTTTTTTTCGGGCGTGCGATTTTTTGATTTCGAGGGTACGGGGGTGCGGGGGTACGAGATTAGTTTTGAGCGCTCTAATCATTTCTCGTACCCCCGTACCCCCGCACCCACGTACCCCCGAAAAACGCACACACGAAAAAAGCAAAACACAGCGGGCGGAACCATTGCTGGCTCCGCCCTTTCCCATGGACTTCACTCACGTGAAGGTATATAATCAGAATTATGGAACGAATGCTATTCTCTGCTCCGTGCTTACCAGCCGTAGTGGATGCCTGTGCGCGGTGCAGGAGCAGGCTTGTGAGCCCTGTGGTGTTTGCCGGCATAAGTGGCAGGACGATGGGCTACGGGGCGATGAGCCGCATGGCGCAGGTGCATATACTTGTTGAACTGATGCGGAGTGAGCACACGGCTCAGGGCGCGCTCCTTCATCACGGGATTATCTACGTAGCGATAGTTGATATCGAAAACTCGGCCATACTGGTGGCGTGAAAGACTGAGCTCCACGGCCATTCGGTCGGTCTGAACTCTTGCCATGTGGCGTGCTTCACTGCGAGTCATTGCTGTGGCGGAGATGGCTATCGTCATCATCATTACCATGGTCAGAATCATCTTTTTCATATCTCAAAGTTTTTTGTTGGTTAGACATTTGTTCTTGTTTACAGTGGCAAAGGTAGGGCTTTTAGGGCTCCGCCGCAAAGGATAACGCCTAAAGAGCGAGGGGCTTTTCCCTAAACGTGAGGGGGAAATCCCGCCTTGGCAGTTTTGTCTTTCGTTTTTTTTGACTACCTTTGCATGCGACAACTCATCAACTATGAACATCCTGCAGAGAAAATATCCGTTTCAGAACGACCACTCCTGGCTGAAAGATGCACTGCTGTTCAGCCTCATCGTCTTTCTGCTGCTCTTTGTGCTCCAGCCGTTCGGCATCAGCAGTTACACAGGCAATAAGTTTCTTTTCACGCTGAAATTCGCGCTCATCACGTTCGTCAGCTTCGCACTGTTCGCCCTTTTGGTGTTCCGCCCGCTGCAACGACGCCTGAAGCCCTGGCGCATTTGGCATCAGGCACTGGCCATCCTGTCACTGACGCTCTTCATCGGCTTCTGCAATTTCCTCTGCATCGTGCCGCAAGTCAACGGCCGCAGCAACCTGCTCCCAGTCTTTCTGCTCTTTCTCTACTGGACGCTCATCGTGGGCTCCATCGTCACGGCCATTGCCGTCGGCATCAGCTACACGCGCTATCTGCACCGCCGGCTGGAGCTGCTGCTCGACAAGAAGCCCGAGCAACAGCAGCACCTCTGGGTCACGTTCCACGACACGTCGGTGCGCGGCAAGGACGTGCAGATGCCTCTCAACGATTTTCTCTATGCAGAGGCAAAGAAGAACAATGTGATGCTGTGCTATGAGCACGACGGGAAGGTGGAGACCCAGGAGATTCGCTCCACGCTGAGCGCGCTGCTGGCCGAACTAAACTATGAGAACATCATCCAGTGCCACCGCTCGTTTGTTGTCAATATCAACAACATCACCTCGGCACAAGGCAACTCCAATGGCTACCAACTCAAACTGGGGCACTGCCCCCACCACGTGCCCGTTTCGCGCACCTATGTGCCCAAACTGCGGTCGTTCGTAGGCTGAAACGGGGCTTAGTCATTCGTCACAGGCGGGCAGCATTTCGTCACTGCTGATAGTTGTTGGGCAGCATTTTCAGCTGTCTGTCACGCCTTTTTGGCCGTTTCATCGAGGCTCTCTATCTTTGCCGACATGAAACAGTTTTCGATTCTCCTTTTATGTATCTTCATGACGCTGGCGCAGCTCAAGGCGCAACGCGTCGTAACTGGCACGGTGGCCGACGGGCAGCGCCCTCTTGCCGGAGCCAACGTTTTCATCCTCGGCACCATCGACGGGGCACTGACCGATTCGCTCGGACACTTCTCGTTCACCACCGGCGCCAAGGGCGAGGCCACACTGCGCGTGACGTTCGTGGGCTACGAGGAGCTGTCGCTCAAGCTGCCTGTTGAGCACATGCACGGCTTGCAGCTCACGCTGCGCCAGCAGCTCGTCAGCATCGACGAGTTGGTGGTGCAGGCCAGCACGTTCCGCTATGGCAAAGCCAACAGCATGAAGACCATGAATGCCGTAGACATTGCCCTGACAGGCAATTCGTGCGGCGACGTGGTGGCAGCCTTGCAATCACTGCCCGGCACGCAGAAAGTGGGCGAGGACGGCAAGCTCTACGTACGCGGCGGCGACAGCGACGAATGTCAGACCTTCATCAATGGCATGCACGTGCTGGTGCCCTACGAATCGCGCACCGACAACAGTGCCGTGAGGGGGCGCTTCTCGCCCTTCCTTTTCAAGGGCGTCAGTTTCTCCTTGGGCGGCTACGGTGCGGAGTACGGGCAAGCGCTCTCGTCGGTGTTGCCCATGGAGACGACCGACAAGGCCGAAAACGACAAGCTGGGCATCAGCGCATCGATGGTGGACTGGAATGTGGGCGGCACCAAGGTCTTGGGCAGCAGCGCGCTCTCGTTCAATGCAGCCCTCACCAACATGGCCATTTATAATAAGGTGTGGCCCGACGGCCAGGACTGGATTCGCCCCTACGGCAAGTGGTCGGCCGAAGCCCAATGGAAATGCAGTCTGGACGGAGCCACCGTCATGAAGACGTATGCCGGCTACGACTACACCACCATGGCACTCAGAGTCAACGGCCAGCGCATGGAGCTGGGCGAACATAACTCCTACGTGAATGCCACCGTGAAACACACTGCCGCCGGCGGCTGGCGGCTCTTTGGAGGAGCGGCATGGTCGGAGCTAAGGGCCAACCGCCACCTCGCTGAATTCCACCTGAAGGGGACGGCCGCCAAGAGCATCTCTGCCGCCATGAAATTGTCAGCAGGCATCGAGAGCTTCCTGCGAAACAGATATGCCGTGGCAGCGGCCTTTGCCGACGTGCAGTGCCGGCTGCCGGCCCATCTCTTTGCCCAGCTGTCGGCACGGGCAGAGGCCAGCAGTCTGGACCATCGCACGCTGCTGCTCCCCAGAGCATCGCTCACCTATCAGCCCAACAGCCAATGGCAGCTGTCGCTCATGACCGGGAGCTACAGTCAGGCTCCCGCCGACGACCTGCTGCCCCACATGCCCAAGCCCGCCATGCAAACGGCGAGCCACACCATCGTCAGCCTGCAGCGCCATTTCCTGGGCACGACGCTTCGCGCCGAAGCCTACTACAAAGACTATCGGCATCTGCCCCTGCGGTGGGACTTGGCACTCCTCGCCTCCAACGGGCATGGATGGAGCAAGGGCATTGACCTCTATGCGGAGAACACGTCGCTCGTGAATCATCTCGCCACTGTCATCAGCTACTCCTACAACGACAGCCGCCGACGCTATCTCGACTACCCCACGGCCGACGTGCCGCAATATGCTACGCGCCACAACGTGCGGCTGACGGCAAAATACTACATTGAGCCGCTGAAAAGCTACATCGGCATGACCGAGTCGATGGCCAGCGGCAGGCCCTATCACGACCCCGACAGGCAGGGGTACATGAATGCCCGCACACCCGTCTACAACAGCCTCGACATCAGCCTCACGGTGCTCGTCTGTCCCAAGGTCATCGTCTACACATCGCTCAGCAATGTGCTCGGACGCCACAACATCTATGGCTACACCATGGCCGCCGGCAGCAGCACATTGTGCCCCGTGAGCAATCCGCGCAGCCGCTTTTTCTACATCGGACTATTTGTTTCACTTAAAAATAAAAACGCTTATGACATCTCCAATTTCTAATCGTTGCATCAACATCATGATGGCTGTTGCAACCGTGTTGTTATCCATGTGTTCACTCTCCGCATCGGCACAAAACGCCGACATGCACGAGCTCATCAGCCAGTCGGTGAGCAAAATGCAAAGTGCTCCGTCCGACGAGGCGCAACTGCGCTGCGTGGCCGAACTGCGGCGCATTGAAGCCATGTTCCCCGACAGCACGGCGCCCAAATATCAGGCCGCGCTGCAAAGCCTGAACTACGCCATTGCGCACCCACAGGCTGAAGCTACCGGCAGGCTGCTGGCCGAAACGCAAGAGAGCATTGAGGCACTGGAGAGGATGGCGGCAGCCAATGCGTCGGATGTGCACACGCTGAAGGGCTATCGCCTCATGGTGCTCATTGTGCAGAACCCCGCAGAAAACGGGCCGCGCTACTATCTCGACGTGCAGCGCCTCTTCGACCTGGCACTAAAAGAAAACCCCGGCAACGAGCTGGCGCATCGGTTGTCGCAGCTGTTTGCCGAGGGCATGAAGAGGGCCATGGGCCAATGAGTGCGTATTTTCGGGGGTGCTTTTTTAGAGGAGAGAGGAGAGAGGAAAGAGGAGAGAGAATAGCATCTGAGCCCCTCTTCCGTCTCCCCAAAGGGGAGAAGAGAACCCAGAGTTCCGAGCTACGAGTTCAGAGT
>CAMOPD010000123.1 GCA_946622085.1 uncultured Prevotellaceae bacterium
ACGCCTCGTAAGCACGCCATTTACTCATCGTGAGTGGCGTGCTTACTTGACGAGAACGAACGGATGCTTTCAGTTTTGTAAAAATAATTCACAAAAACAGAGCCCTCATTCTGAAGCCTGAAAAGTGGATGTGGGGATTTCTTTTCCCGCGGGCTCATGGATTGATATTATTGGTGTCCGGGGAAAATAATAACATCGATAGTAAGCCACTATCATTGAGATGCTTGTACAAGTAATCATTAGGAGGGGCTCCTCTCTTTAGCGGTGCAAAAGGTCACCAAGCGATTACCCCTTCGCTATGCGCAGGCACGAAAAAAACTGCGGGCAAATGTCGGTATTTCGTCTGAATTTGTTATCTTTGCAGACATGAAGCAAGTGAAGCCAAAGAAGAATCTCGGCCAGCATTTCCTGACCGACCTCTCGATAGCCAGCAGGATTGCCGACACGGTGGACGCCTGTCCCGACCTGCCCGTGCTCGAAGTGGGGCCGGGCATGGGCGTGCTGACGCAGTTTCTGGTGAAGAAGCATCGCCCCGTGAAGGTGGTGGAGATTGACGCCGAGTCGGTGGCCTGGCTGCACGAGCACTTCTCGTTTATGAGCAGCGACATCATCGGCGAGGACTTCCTGCGCATGGACCTTACGAAGGTGTTCGACGGACAGCCCTTCGTGCTGACGGGCAACTACCCCTACGACATCTCGTCGCAGATATTCTTCAAGATGCTCGACAACCGCGACCTCATTCCCTGTTGCACGGGCATGATACAGCGCGAGGTGGCGTTGCGCATGGCTTCAGCGCCCGGCTCCAAGCAGTATGGCATTCTCTCGGTGCTCATCCAGGCCTGGTACGACGTGGAGTATCTCTTCACCGTGGAGCCGTCGGTATTCAATCCGCCGCCCAAGGTGCAAAGCGCCGTCATCCGCATGACGCGCAACGACGTCACCCACCTGGGCTGCGACGAGCAGCTGTTCAAGCGGGTGGTGAAGACCGTGTTCAACCAGCGCCGCAAGATGCTGCGCGTCTCGTTGCGCCAGATGTTCAGCGGCCGCGGTCCGCGCGAGGGGTTCTATGAGCATCCCTACATGACGCGCCGCCCCGAGCAGCTGAGCATCAGCGAGTTTGTTGAACTCACCAACATGGTGGGCGAGGAGCTGAGTGAAGCATAATACATCAAGTAACCGTGAAGCGCAAGATGATGAAGCAACAACGATATGAAGAATTGCTGCCGCAGATAGCATCGCTGATCAGTGGCGAGAAAGACGTGACAAGCGTGCTGGCCAACGTGGCTGCCGCGCTTCATCATGCGTTCAGCGACACATTCTTCTGGACGGGGTTCTACATGGTGGCCGAGGGCGAGCTGCGCCTGGGGCCGTTTCAAGGGCCTGTGGCCTGCATGCACATCGCCCACGGGCGCGGCGTTTGCGGCACGTCGTGGGCCGAAGGGCAGACGCTGGTGGTGGCCGATGTGGAGCAGTTTCCGGGCCATATAGCCTGCTCGTCGCTCTCACGCTCCGAGATCGTGGTGCCCCTATGGAGGGGCGACGAGGTGGCAGGCGTGCTCGACATCGACAGCCGCCAGCTGGCAGCCTTCGACCAAACCGACCGCCACTATCTGGAAACGCTCTGCGCGATGATTGCCTCCGAACTGTGGTAGGAGAGAGTAACATTACTTAGGGGACTGGGAGAACGAGCGAAATGCTTTGGCGCAAGCCCTTTCCTTTTCATCTTCTCACCTTTTCAGTGCTTTTGCATTTGCCACGCAGAACGAATGCGAGAATTAGAATAATATTAACATATATAAACCCATCATCATGAAACAGATTAACTTTCGATTGTGTGTAGCACTGCTTTCATGCAGCTTGGGCCTCACCGCACAGGCCCAGACGGCCGACAACGGAAAGCAAGTGAAACGAATTGAGTTCGACCGTGAGAATGTCACCATCCTCTATGCCGACGAGACAAAAGACGAGCAAGTGCAGAAGGCCCACATCAGGGCCGGGAAGTCGGCCACCGCCATTAAAGGCAAGACGGCGGATGCCGGGACAACCCGCTCAGCATGGTATACTGTTGACGGACGCCGCCTGGACGCTCAGCCCAAGGCAAAAGGCGTCTACATGAGAAAAGAAGGCAACCGAACACGCAAACTCATTAAAAAATAAACGGCCATGAAAAAGATCTTGTTTTCTATCGTCATGCTCATGGCATGCGTTGCCAGCCAGGCCAAGGTCATCAAGATAACCTTTGCCGACAAAACCCAGAAAGTGCTCACCAGCAGCCAGCTCTCGTCCATCGACTTCAACGATGACGGCACACTCACCGTCACCACCTTCAACGGAGAGAAGATGCAAGCCATGGAAGCCTCGTTCGACGAGCTCACCATTGGCGACGACGAAACCGTCATGGAGACCATCGACCGCACGTCGGTGTTTATCTACGACTCGCAGCAACTCTTTACCCGCGAAACGCAGCAGATTAATTTCGTCTATCCCTCTACCGACCCCGATGGCAATGCCATCACGCTCAGCGGCAGCATACTCATGCCGCAGAACATCTGTAGCGGCGAAGCCAAGAGCGAGGGCATCCTGCTCTTCAATCACTTCACCATCTTCAGCAAGGACGAATGCCCCACACGCGGCTACTTCTATCTGGAGGACATGTTCCTGGCCAACCCGCTCAACCCCAACTACATTGTGGTGGAGAGCGACTTCTACGGCTTTGGCGTCACCGAGCGATTCCCGCAGGCCTATCTGCAGGGAATGTGCAATTCACGCGCCAATCTGGACTGCTTGATAGCTGCTCGCCGCATACTCGGCGACATGGGCATCGACTACGGCCCGCTGACCTTCAACATTGGCTATTCCAGTGGAGGCTTCGACGCCATGGCCACCCAGAAATGCCGCGACATGGAATATATCACCGAGGCATGGTTCGACAAGACCTTTGCCGGCGGCGGACCCTACGACATCAAGGAGTGCTATCGGCAGTATGTCATCCAGGACGAAACGGCCTACAATGCCGTGCCGCTGCTGCTGATGACGTCGCTCAACGAAACCCAGAAACTGGGATTGAGCTACGATGACATCTTCCAGCCCGAAGTGGCCGAACTGATTGACGTGGTGGTCATGTCGAAGGACTATTCGTCATGGCCCGTATGCGACAGAGTGGGACGCGAGAAGAAAATCCATGAGATTCTCAGCGAGCCCTATTGCGACCTGTCGAGCCCCGAGAGCGCCTACGTGCAAGGCCTGATGGACAAGCTGAGCATAGCCAACGGCTGGATTCCCGATGCTTCGCAGCACATCTATCTGATGCACTCGCGCGGCGACGACTACGTGCCCGTGGAGTCGGCACGTCCCATCCTCAGCTTCCTCAGTCAGAGTGGCTATACGCCGAGCATCATTCCCGGAAAGACCAACCTGCAGACCAACTTCGTGATTCGCGACATGGGGCACCTGTCGGCCACGCTCTTCTTCCTGGCCCAGAGTGTTGCAGCCATCAGCGCTTGGCCCTATATGTATGACAACCGCATGCTCAAACCCGAATATCAGCAGATTTACGATGCGATGGACAATCTGCCCGAACTGGTGCAGGTGCTGCGACAGATGGAAAGCATGCTGGGCGTTGACCTGCGGCCGGCCATCAAGGAGATACTGAGCTATCTGCCCTTGGGCGAAGACGGCGAGACACCGGCAACGCTCGATGTTGCCACCCTGAAGCAGGCCATCGCCTCGGCCATGAGTTCCCTCGACGTGCCGGTGACCGATTTCTACGAGATGCTCAAGGATTCGGGCTACGACGTAGACGAACTGCTGAGCAACTTCGTCAGCTATCTGAATGAAGAAAGCTCCGGAGCCAAGCGGGCCAACGCGCCGGCTCGCCTGATGCAGGCCGTCGACAACATGGAGACCACCCCACAGCTGCAGAACGAGCGGCAACTCTTCAATTGGCTCAGCAGTAAGGTCCAGCGCTGACGGAACACGTTTTTTCCTTCCATTTTTTTGCATCGTTCAGGAAAAACCATTATCTTTGTAAATCAGAAACTAAAAACCGATAGCAATATGATAGACGTTAAACAGACCTTACAGGAAAGTGAAGAGAGAATGGAGATGGCGGCCATGTTCCTCGAAGAGCAGCTCAGCCGCATACGTGCCGGACGCGCCAACGTGGCCATCGTCAGCGGCGTGAGAGTGAAGAGCTACGGACAGCTGGTTCCGCTCAATCAGGTGGCCAACGTGAGCACACCCGACCCGCGAACCATCGCCATCAAGCCTTGGGACCGCAAAACCATACGCGACATCGAGAAGGCCATCATGGATTCCGACGTGGGTATCACGCCCGAAAACAATGGCGAAATAATTCGCCTGGGCATTCCACAGCCCACCGAGGAGCGACGTCGGGAACTGGCGAAGCAGTGCAACAAGATTGGTGAGAAAGCCAAGGTGGAGGTGCGCAACGTGAGAAGCGACATCAAAGACCGGCTGAAGAAAGCCATCAAGGACGGACTCTCGGAAGACAACGAGAAGGACGCCGAGTTGGAACTGCAGAAGTTGCACGATAAATACATCAAGAAACTCGACGCGCTGCTTGAGGCAAAGAACAAGGAAATCATGACTGTTTAAGATAATAGATGATTGACATTGAGCGATTCGTAATGAGTAATGATGATGAGTCCATCGTTCACAGGAAAGGACATGTCGTTGATTATTCATTACGAATCGCTCGTTACTGATTCTTACTGGTGATATGAAGGGACTCGTTATCAAGAACACGGGCAGCTGGTATACCGTGCTGACCGACGACGGACAGATGGTGGACAGCAAGATTAAGGGAAATTTCCGACTCAAGGGCATCCGCAGCACCAATCCGGTTGCTGTGGGCGACCATGTGGAAATTGTGCGCAATCAGGAGGGGACGGCCTTCATCACCCACATCGCCGACCGGCGAAACTACATCATACGCAAGTCACCCAACCTGTCGAAGCAGAGCCACATCATCGCGGCAAACGTGGACCAGGTGTTCCTGATTGTCACCGTGAACTATCCGGAAACTTCAACCACCTTCATCGACCGATTCCTGGCTTCGGCCGAAGCCTATCGCGTGCCCGTGACGCTGGTCTTCAACAAGACCGACTTGCTCAATGCCGATGAGCGGCGTTATCAGGACATGATGCAGCAACTCTATGAGAACATAGGCTATCAGTGCGTACAGATTTCGAGCATCTCCAGGGAGTCGGTGGAAACGCTCAACGCCCTCTTGAAGGACAAGATAACGCTCTTCAGCGGTAATAGCGGGGTGGGGAAGTCTACACTCCTGAACGCCTTGATACCCGGAGTGAAGCTCCGCACGGCCGAGATAAGCGATGCCCACAATACGGGCATGCACACCACAACGTTCAGCGAAATGCTGCGCCTGCCTTGTGGCGGATGGGCCATCGATACGCCAGGCATCAAGGGATTTGGTACGTTCGACATGGAGCCCGAGGAGATATGCGGCTATTTCAAGGAGATTTTCCGGTTCTCACGCGACTGCCGATTCTCCAATTGCACGCATACCCACGAACCGGGCTGCGCCGTGCTGAAGGCCGTAGAGAACCACTACATTTCTGAAAGCCGATACAACTCCTATCTCAGCATGCTGGAAGACAAGGAGGAAGGAAAATACAGAAAACCTTATTAATCATGATGAAAAAACAATATCTATTAGCCAGCCTGCTCTTGGCTGGCCTGAGCGCTAACGCTCAAGTGGTGACGGTGGTGACGAATTACACTCAGTCTGAGCCGCAACCACTGGTGAAGCCCATTTGCGTGGACAGTGTTGACGTGAACGGAAAGAAGCTCGACTTTACGGGCGGTTTCTGCCATGAGAAGGTCTTCTTCGTGAACAACACGGACTATATTACGGGGAAGCTCTTGGTGAAAGGCGCAAAGACTTTCGGCGTGAAACTCGACGGGGTGGCACTGCCGGCCGACGGTGTCTTGTCGCTCGACCCGGCTCACCACGAGTTTGTGGTGAACTATGAACTGGCAGACCAAAAGACCGACACGGTCTCCGTGAGCTTCGATGCCAACCGGGCAGTGGAATGTACCACTTCAACCAAGCGCATGTATGGCATCCACGATGTGCTCGACGGACTGCGTGTCAGCAATGCGGCCGTCTCGCCGGATGGAAACTTCGTCATCGTGTCGTATAGTGATGCCCAGCCAGGCGGCAACGTGCGATCCTATCAGCAAGTGAAGGAACTGCAATCAGGACGGATAGTCGACACCTACGAGGGCCGCAAGCTGTCGTGGATGCCACGTTCCACGGCCTTCCTCTATGAAGAGCAGCGCGGCGACAACCGATTATTATATAAGGTGGAAGTGCCGTCGGGCAGCCGCTCGGTTCTGGCAGAAAGGCTTCCTGCCGGTGCCATCACCGTGAGCCCTTCGGAAGACTATCTCATCCTGACTGACGAGGAAAAAGGGCCGGCAGAAAAGAAAGAAATCTTCCAGGTGCTCGAGCCCGACGACCGTCAGCCCGGATGGCGCTCACGCTCGTATCTGTCAAAATATGATTTGGCTAAAGGCTCCTGTCAGCGCATCACCTTCGGCAGCCACTCCAGCTATGCCTATGGCATCAGTGCCGATGGGCGGAAATTGCTGATTGGCGTCAGCAG
>CAMOPD010000124.1 GCA_946622085.1 uncultured Prevotellaceae bacterium
TTAAATGCCGCCATCTCGGCGATGAACTCATCCATGCGGGCCGGTGACTGATAGTCGGAGTCGGGCTCTTCGTGATGTGCTGCATAATGCAGGTTGGCGACGGGCATGGGCAGCGGGTCAGGCTGCGCCTTTTGCTCCACTTCCTGGACGGCCCTTCGGGCGGGGCGAGCGGCCTTTCGGGCTGCGGCTGTCGAGGGCTCCGTGCGCACTTTCATGATGTCGGTACGTTCTGGCTGATATGGTTTGGCCTGTGGCCTCGGCCGCTCCGACGCGGCGAGCGTCGTTCTGGCAGTCGTCTTCTGCTCGTCTTTCATCATCATGGCAGCTCCTATACCTATTATTAGTAGCACGCCGGCGGCGGCAGCCATCCAGCGCCGGCGCTTGGGAGCGCTCTTCCTGGGAGCTATCTCCTGCATGATGTCGGCACAGAAGTCGGTGGGCACTTCGGGTCTGGCCCGTCGCGCTTCCTTTCGGCTCAGCGCCTCGCGCAAATCGCTATCTTTGAGTTTGTTCATCTTCTTTCTGCTTTATCATCTTCATGAGTTTCTTTCTGATGCGATGGAGCCGTGCGGCCAAGGTGTTGGCTTCGGCGTCCATGATGTAGGCAATTTCGCTCAATGGGCGGTCTTCGTAGTAATAGAGGTGGAGCAGCATGTGCTCTTCGGCCTGCAGGTTGTCTATGGCCGCCTCCATGAGCCGGATGCGCTCTTCTCGCCCGGTGGAGAATTCTTCATCAGCCACGGCCGGTGCGTCTGAAATGTCAACATAGTGTATGCGTCGCCGCTTCAGTCTGTTGAGCGCTTCATGGTAGGCAATGCGGCACACCCATGTGCAGAACGACGACTGGAAGCCAAAGGAACCCAGCGAGCGGAAGGCCTTCACGAAGGCATCCTGCGCCACCTCTTTGGCATCCTCGGCATCGGGAAGCATGTGCGACGTGAAGCTGAGCACTTGCAGCGAATAGGTGTTCACAAACCAGGCATACTCTCTTTGCTCGCCGTCGAGTATGCGCTGGATGCGTTGCCGTTCGTTTTGCTCCGGTCCTTCTATGCTGATGATTTGACTCATTCTGCTTTATAGACAACGGTTAGGGGAAATGATGACAAGAATAAGCGTTAAAAAACATGAATAAGCGTATTGTGCCTGGTTGACAGGCTTGGAACGCCATCTACCAAGCAATGAGCCCCCGATTCTCATCGAGGGCTCAAAACAACACAAACACAAAATGATAAGTGATGCGCCGACGCGTGGCCAGCGCCCCTTACCTTTTTTCTATTCAGGGGGGGATGGGGTTATTGAATGCCGTCGGCACGCAGCTTCTTCTGCCAGCGCCAGGCAGATGCCAGCACCTCGTCGAGCGGAGTGTCGGCCTTCCAGCCAAGCACCTTATTGGCCTTGTCTACGTTGCCCCACACCTTCTCGATGTCGCCTTCGCGGCGCGGTGCATAGCTCCAGGGCAGTTTCACGCCCGTGGCCTTTTCGAAGCCTTCCACCACCTCGAGTGTGCTCACGCCGCGGCCCGTTCCGATGTTGAAAATCTCCACGGCATCGGTCTCAGGATGGTCGAGCACGCGCTCCATGGCCTTGACGTGGGCCTTGGCCAGATCTACTACATAGATATAGTCGCGGATGCAGGTGCCGTCGGGCGTATTGTAGTCGTTGCCGAAGATCTTGAGCTCCTTGCGTATGCCGATGGCCGTCTGAGTGACGAAGGGAATGAGATTCATGGGCACGCCGTTGGGCAACTCGCCGATGTTGGCTGAGGGGTGGGCGCCGATGGGATTGAAGTAGCGCAGGATGATCGACTTGATGGGTGCGCCGGAGTGGATGTAATCCTGGATGATTTCCTCGTTGATCTGCTTGGTGTTGCCGTAGGGCGAGAGAGCCTTCTGGATGGGAGCCTCCTCGGTGACGGGCAGGTTCTCCTTGGTGGGCTGTCCGTAGACGGTGCACGAGCTGGAGAAGATGATGCCCTTGACGTTGTAGCGGGGCATGAGCTCAAGCAGGTTGATGAGCGAGGTGATGTTGTTGCGATAGTAAAGCAGGGGCTTCTCCACGCTTTCGCCGACGGCCTTGGACGCGGCAAAATGAATGATGCCCTCAATCTTGGGGTATTTCTTGAACACGGCTTCCGTGGCTGCAAGGTCCTGCAGGTCAACCTTTTCGAAAGCAGGGCGCACGCCGGTGATTTTCTCTATTCCGTCGAGCACTTCAATCTTTGAGTTCGACAGATTATCAACAATGACCACTTCATAGCCAGCCTGCTGAAGTTCTACGGTGGTGTGGCTTCCTATGAAGCCCGTACCGCCAGTTACGAGGATTGTCTGTTTCATGTTGCTGTTTTTATTTCGTTTTGTTTTGAGTTTTTTTATTCGGTAATGACTTTCCCGTCATGCACGGCCAGACGCTCAGGCGTGACGACGATGGTGCCGCCCAGCCACTCGGTCATGGGCTGCTCCTCGGTGAAGGCATACCACCTGACCACCGTTGAGCCTTCAATCTCGACGACGGCCTGCCGCAGGATGTCGCCTTCGGGCAATTCAACGAAGTGGGCTGCTATCTTTCTCATGGCCGTGGAGGTGGGGGTGGCGGCGGTGTTTCGGCCGATTTCATGGAATCGGGAGTCGAGGGCTGGCCCCCGCTGCCCCTCACCCTGGGAGCATCGGGAACGCTGCCCGACGTCTGCTCACTGGTGTTTCCGGTGGGAGCCATCTTCTCGCGCATGCGGATGAGACGAATCTCATCTATAAACATAATCTTCAGGGTGGATTCTGAATTGCTGGTTGAATTGCCTTTCGACAGATAGAAGAATCCGAAGACTTCCTTGATGCCCAGATGGCCATCGTCGATAAGCGACAGGCTGTAGTTGGAATTCGAGGAAACGTGCATCACGCGCTGTGCCACACTATCGTTTTGCAGCCTGAGACAGAGCATCACCACGCCATCCTTCACACCGTCTTGGAAGAGGAACCGGCTGCCAAAGTTGAGCATCATCTTGTCGCCGGGGCGGAAGGTGGTGTCGGCAGGCACGGAGAACTGCATCTGATTGTAGGGCGCCTGGGGAACCAGCATCAGCGCCGTCTTGTCGCGCCAGATGTCGGCAGTATCGCCGTTTTCGCTCAACGTGAAATAATGATTCGACTGATTGACCGAAGCGCCCAGCGTCACCGCCTCTTTGTTGAGACGCTCAGAAAGGCGCTCATAGATGGCATGCAACTGGCTGGTGTGGCGGCAATAATAAACCATGGAGGAGTCAAACTCCGCAGAGGTGATTCCATACTTCTTCAGCACGCCCTCGCAATAGACATTCTCGTCGAAGTTGTGCTTCTGCTCCTCGCCTATCTTCACCGGAGCGGCAGCCAGTGCCTGATGGTAGTCGTAGAGGATGTCTTCCAGCACATCGGGCTGAATGTATCGGCTGGGAATCTTGGGCTTACATCCAGCGAGCACAGCAACAACAAGGGCAAGCCACACCATGCGGTGCAGCCTGCCCATTGCCGTTTTGCTATTGACAAATCTTTTCATCTCGGATTTCATTTTTCCTCTCCCTGCCCTTCGTCGGCTGTCTTGGCAGGTCGAAGCGACAATTCTCCTAACTCCCTTCGGAAGAATAGCAGGAGCAACACGATGCCCACACTGATGGACGCATCGGCGAAATTGAATATGGCGCTGAAGAACGTGTAGTCTTCGCCGCCCTTGAAAGGCACCCACTCGGGCCACGTGAACGAGAAGAGAGGGAAATAGAACATATCGACCACCTTGCCCATGAGAAAGGGTGCATAGCCCTGGCCGAACGGAACCAGATGGCTCACGACGTAGGGCGACGAAGCATTGAACACCAGCCCATAGAACATGGAGTCGAAAATGTTGCCTGCGGCCCCAGCCAGCACCATCGACAGGCAGACGATATAGCCCGTACGGGCTTTCTGTTTCACCTGCAAGTGGATGTAATAGGCTATGACGCTAATGGCCACCACGCGGAAGAGGCTCAGTGCCAGCTTGTTGATGAACGTCATGCCATAGGCCATGCCATTGTTCTCGATGAAATTGATGAAGAACCACGGAGTGATCTCAATGCTCTCATGAAGACACATGCTGGTCTTCACCCATATCTTGATAATCTGGTCGACAATCAGGATGAGCAAGATGATGAGCAACGACAACTTGCCGTCGGTAATAAACCTGCGCTCTTTCATTTAGTGCTTCCTTGCCTGTTTAGAAGCCACGCTCAGCGTAGCATGGGGCACAGCGCGCAGACGCTCTTTGGGAATGAGTTCGCCCGTCATCCGGTCAATGCCGTAGGTCTTGTTCTCTATGCGCACGAGGGCAGCTTCCAGTCCCTGTATGAATTTCTGCTGACGGCTGGCCAACTGAATGAGTTCTTCCTTGCTCTGCGTGGCGCTACCCTCCTCCAGTATTTTATAGGTAGGCGATGTGTCGTCGACGTCATTGCCGTCCTTGTTCATGAGCTGTTTCATCATAGCACTATAGTCACGCCGGGCAAGAGCCAGTTTTTCATTGATAATAGAACGAAACTCCTCGAGTTCTTCGTCCGAATAACGTTTCTTTTCTGACATAGTTGTATGTTTTCTGTTGGGTTAGTAATTGGGTGGAGCGAAACGCTTCAACGGGCGTTCCACCCCACCAATATGTTTTTATCTTTTAGTTACGAGAATGTTTAGTTTGAATTCGTCGAAGTCGGTTTCCACTCCGTCATTGTCGGCCAGCAGGATGTCGTCGGCCAGCACCTGCGTCTTGATGTAATCGCCAAAAGCATCCACGGCAGCGCCCACTTGCTCGTTGGGAGCAATCGTGACGCTGATGCGGTCGGTGATCTCCAGTCCACTGTCCTTGCGGATGTTCTGAATGCGATTGATCAGCTCGCGCGCCATGCCTTCACGACGCAGTTCGTCGGTCAGCTCCACTTCGAGTGCCACCGTCAGATTGCCTTCGTTCGAAACGAGCCAGCCCGGAATGTCCTCGCTGATGATTTCCACATCGGCCAGTTCCACCACGGCCTCCTGGCCCTCCACCTGGAGAGCAATGGTGCCGTTCTCCTCGAGCTGGGCTATTGCTTCCTGCGAGAGAGCGCCCATCTGGGCGGCCACGCCCTTCATGAGTTTGCCGAACTTCTTGCCCATGGTGCGGAAGTTGCACTTCACCTTCTTGACCAGAATGCCGGCTCCCTCGACGAACTTCAGTTCCTTCACGTTCACTTCGTTCATGATGAGTTCCTTCACGGCCTCGATGTGAGCCTTCTGGTCATCGCTGGCGGCAGGAATCATGATTTGCTGAAGCGGTTGGCGCACCTTGATGTTCACCTTGCGACGCAGTGCCAGCGTCATCGATGTAATCTTCTGGGCCATTGTCATGCGGGCCTCAAGATCCTTGTCAATCTTGCTTTCATCGGCCACGGGGAAGGAGTCGAGATGCACGCTTTCCTTCTCTCCGCCCAAATCCTGATAGAGCTGGTCGGCATAGAAGGGTGCGAAGGGTGCCAGGAGCTTCGACACGGTGAGCAGACAGGTGTAGAGCGTCTGATAGGCAGAGAGCTTGTCGTCGCTCATCTCCTTACCCCAGAAGCGCTTGCGGTTCAGGCGCACATACCAGTTGGAGAGGTCGTCGTTGACGAAGGCGTCGATCAGACGTCCGGCTCGTGTCGGGTCGAAACCGTCGAGTTCCTTCTGCACGCCCTTCACGAGCGTGTTCAGACAAGAGAGAATCCAGCGGTCCACTTCGGGGCTTTTCTCCATGGGCACGTCGGCCATAGCTGCCGGGTCGAAGCCGTCCACATTGGCATAGAGGGCGAAGAAGCTATACGTATTATATAAGGTGCCAAAGAACTTGCGCCGAATCTCGTCCACACCTTCGGGGTCGAATTTCAGGTTGTCCCATGGCTCGGAGTTGGTCATCATGTAGAAGCGCACGGCATCAGAGCCATACTTCTCTATCATGTCGAAAGGATTGACCACGTTGCCCACGTGCTTCGACATTTTGTTGCCTTTGGCGTCGAGCACGAGTCCTGTAGAGATGACGTTCTTGAAAGCCACCGAGTCGAAGACCATCGTGGCAATGGCGTGCAGGGTGAAGAACCATCCGCGCGTCTGGTCTACGCCCTCGTTGATGAAGTCGGCCGGGAAAGCCTTGCCTTCGTCGATGGCCTCACGGTGCTCAAAGGGATAGTGAATCTGGGCGTAGGGCATGGCGCCGGAGTCGAACCACACGTCGATGAGGTCGCTCTCGCGCTTCATGGGCTTGCCCGTCTCGCTGACGAGCACGATATTGTCTACATAGGGGCGGTGCAGGTCTATCTTGTCGTAGTTCTCCTGGCTGTAGTCGCCCGGCACGAAGCCTTGCTCCCTGAGCGGGTTGGTCGTCATCACGCCGGCCTTCACGGCCTTCTCTATCTCGCCATAGAGCTCTTCCACCGAGCCGATGCAGATTTCCTTGCCGTCTTCGTCGCGCCAGATGGGCAGCGGCGTGCCCCAGAAGCGCGAGCGCGA
>CAMOPD010000125.1 GCA_946622085.1 uncultured Prevotellaceae bacterium
AGCAACGTGCTGCAGTGGTTCTGCGATGACGACACGAAGGTGAGCGTAAGGCCGTCGGGCACTGAGCCGAAGATCAAGTTCTACATCGAGGTGAAAGACCCCTCCTTCAGGTGCGCCGGATGCTACGAGCGCTGCATGAAGGCTGCTGCTGAAAAGATTGAAGCCATCAAGAAGAGCCTCAATCTGGATTAAGCCCCGCGCGACGACTCGTTGATTTTAGTCATTGGTAATTCATCCGCCATGAAGATCTGCCGACCTGGTAGACTTCATGGCGGTTTTTTTTTAGCTTGCCTTTGGATCGCTATTGCCGGTAGGGGGGCTATCTGCGACACATCAGCTTGTAGGGGCAATGCACACAATGATCGCGATTGTCGGTGGGAACAAAGGGCACTTGCGGGTTGAAGATTTCGGCCAGCAGGCGGTTGATGTGCTGGCTGAACTCCGTCCGGCAACGCTCAATATCGTCAATTGTGTCGCCTCCCAACTTCAGCGTAGGGTTGTGACTGGCTGAAGCAGCTCGCAGGATGTAGAGCAAAGCAGGACTTACTGGCAGTGGCGGCGTGGCTCTGCCGGTTTGCCGCTCGTTCTCGCTGACAATGAGCGAATAGAAAAACGCCTGCAAGTAGTAGTTGGTGTGGGCATCCCGCATGTTATCGGGGTTGAAGATGGCCTCCACGTCGGCAGGTGTCTTCTTGGGGATGTGCCCTGTTTTATAGTCAACCACTCGTATGCGGCGTGTGCCGTCGGCTTCGCTGCCCACGATATCGAGCCGGTCGATGACTCCGCCAATGGTGATGACCGATGGGCCCATGGTCAATTGTTTTTCCACCTTCATCTCCAGACCGGCAATGGTGAAGGGGGTCAGCTCTCGGTCGAGCCGGAGAAGCTGCTGCAGATATCTGATGATGACTTGCCGCTTGATGATCTGCAGCCCATTGAGTGGCGGCAGTTTTGCCGATGATTCCGACAGGTGGAAGAGTTCCTGGCGCAGGGCTTTATCAACTATGATTTCAATCCTCTCCGGATGATTGAGCAGTTCGTCAATGAGGGTTTGCGTCACCACATGACCATTCTTGAGCATGCCGCGATAGATGAGCTCGGCCGCCAGATGGAAGATGTTGCCGAAGATGCGGTTGTCTATCTCGTCGTCATCATTGTATTCTTCTTCACGCAGTCCCACCACATTGTAGTAATAAAAGAGAAGTGGGCATTTGAGGTAGTTGTTGATGGCAGAGGGGGAGAGGAAGCTGATGGCGTGGATGCGTTGCAGTACATCGTCGGTCTTGTCCATTTGCTGTGTGGGCATGAGCAGCGGCATCTGGCCAGTCTGCAGAGCGTGCCTCTCGATTGTGTGCGGGCTTTCCACCATGAGCTGAAGCATGAAGCGGCTCATCTCTCCCGTATGTCCGTCTTCGGTGGAATTGTTGTAGAGAATGGTTATGTCGGAAGCGCGCTGCAGGAGTCGGTTGAAGTAGTAGGCGTAGATGGCCACTTTGTTGTCGACGGTGGTGAGACCGAAGGCCTTGCGCAGGGTGTAAGGGATGAAAGAGGCATCGTCAACGCCTCGAGGCATGTTGCCCTCGTTGCAAGAGAGGATGAGCAGATGGTCGAAGTCGAGGTTGCGTGTTTCGAGCACTCCCATGAGTTGAATGCCTTCGGCTGGTTCGCCGTGGAACGGGATGGACGTAGTCTGGATCAATTGTGAGAGCAACCGCTGGAAGGTCACGATGTCGACGAGCAAGTCGCCACTCTGTATGAGGTCGTTCAGCCGGTTGAGCAGTGTGTAGAGCCTGAAGAAAGATTCGTGAAGCAGTGGAGACGACTGTGCAGAGGCGTCGGCAGAGCAGTTGTGGGCCATCATGCGCACCATCTGCAGCAGCCACTGAGCCATGGAGGGCAGCAGATTGCCCGTGAGGGGCTGAAAGAGCAGCTGCATCTGGGCGTCGGTTGCCAGCTGGGCGGGGGTGGGGTAGTAGTTTTTCTCTTTGTTGAGCTTGTCTCTCAGGGCAATGGTCTGCTCGCTGATGTAGTGGCTGTAGGGATGGCGGAGCACGGCGTTCACGTAGCGGAGCCTGAAACTATTGCGCGAGGGTGCATAGCCTACCGTCTGGAGGGCGATGAGATGGCTGAGCAGCGAGGCAAGCGGCGACTGTTCCAGGGGATAGCCCGTGGTGATGTTCACCTTCTCTACTTCGGGCGGCAGACAATGGATGACGACGGGCAGCAGCCCTTCGTTGCAGAGCACGATGGCGGTGCGGCGGCCATCGGCGATGCGGCTGTTCTGGCGGAGCCAGGTGCCGACGTATCGTGCCTGGGCATTCTCGGTGGCCGCACTGATGAAGGAGACTTGCTTGGGTCGGAGGAAGTTGGCATAGATGTCGGTGTCGGCCGAGTCGAGTGCATTGGGGAAGTGCTGTTGGTAGAGACGGATGTAACGGCCTGCTTCATTGTCGCCGGCAAGTCCTAGGGTATTCATGTAATAGTGGTCAAAGTCCCAATAGAAGAGGGCTTTGCCCTGCTCCTTGAGTCGTTGGCAAAGGGTCTGCTCGGCACGCTGCATCATGTTGAAGCCCACGAAGAGGTAGCAATCGTAACGGAATGGGAGACTGTCTGTTTCGGCCACTTCGCGATAGATCATGCCTTCGTAGGCCATGTCTTGCTGCCTGAGCAGTTGTCTGTAGTCATTGTATATGTCGTAGAAGTGGCTCCAGAGTTGCAGGAATTTCTGTTTGAGCTTGCTGTTGTGCTGCTCGGAGAAATTGGCAAAAAAGCGCTTCAGCACGTCCACCTGTTGGGCAGTGAGAAAGGAGGTGTCGTCCAGCTCGTGAATGTCTCTCAGG
The DNA here is from genome assembly GCA_946622085.1 of uncultured Prevotellaceae bacterium. Taxonomy (GTDB): domain Bacteria; phylum Bacteroidota; class Bacteroidia; order Bacteroidales; family Bacteroidaceae; genus Prevotella. The sequence continues at coordinate 2,841 of CAMOPD010000125.1, forward strand.
TTGGCAAACACTTTCCTGGCGTCGGCCATGTTCTTGTCGATGTCGTCGAAGTCGGCCAGCAGCAGTTGCCCGTAGCCGTAGAAGTGGTCGAGCGTTTCGTCGATGCCCGTGCAGCGGGTGAAGCTCTTGTGCAGGTCGCAGATGAGCTTGATGGGGTCGGCCACGGTCAGTTCAGAGTGCTGGCGGAAGAGGTCGCTGATGGTGATGTATGCTGGGCTCCAGATGGGCTCGTCGGCCATTCGTGCCAGATGCTCATTGAGGAAGAGCGAAGCGCGCTTGTTGGGAAAGACCACCGCTACGCGAGAAAGGTCGGTGCCGAAGCGGCCAATGACGTCGGCCGCAACATATTCGAGAAAAGTCTTCATGCCTTAACGATTTTGTTGGAATAAACATACCAAAGATATCCTTCAACATTTGCATAACCCATGGAGGTAAGCAGTTCAGCATATTCTCTGACTTGATTATGATGGGTTTGCTGGGGCTTGCCAAACTTGAAGTCCACCACAATCATGCGCTTGCCGTCGGTCATGACGCGGTCGGGGCGGCGCTCCACGAGCTGCCCGCTCTGCGGGTCAAGAGCCAGAATGGTGCATTCATTGAAGAGTGTCCATCGGTCGCTGAACCAATCGGCCACTTGCTCGTTGGACAGTCGGCTGTGCAGCATGGTGCGCAGCCGAGGGGCTGATATCTGCTCGTCGTAGAGCACGCCTTCGAACTCCAACTGCCTCAGCACGCCGTCGATGTCGGCCGTGGTGCGGATTTGCGAAAACAGATTGTGCAGTATGTTGCCCATCTTGATGTAGATGCTCTGCTGGTCTTCGGGCTCTTCGTCATCGATTGATCTGACGAAGTCGCGGCTCTTGTTGCTCTGCCGGAAAGCCAGCGGCGACACATAATTATCAATAGGGACAGTCATCGGTTTGGAAGGCTGCAAGAACACGTTGTGGCTCGTCTTCTCCGTCTTCTTCTTATTGTCAGCAATCAGCGTTCCGTAGCTGAACGTCAGGGGCTTGTCAGCTTCTTCCAATCCCTCGAGCCGGGCGCCTTTCATGCTTTGCTCCACTTGGGGCAGCACATTCTGAATGAGCCACGACCGCGTCTCTTTGTCATCGCGCTTGCCAATGACAAAGAGGTTGCTGGAAGCGCGGGTGAAGGCCACGTAGAGCAGATTCATGTTGTCCACCGTGTTCTGCAGATGCTCTTCACGATAGTCGTCGGCATAGATGGTCTGCAGCAGTGCCGACGAACAGTCAATGGGAACCAGTGGCAACTGGCTGAAAGGCTCCTCGGTAGGCTTGCACCAGAGCATGGAGTTGCGATGGTTCTCCATCTGCCAGTTGCAATAGGGAATGATGACGTTGTCGAATTCCAGTCCTTTGCTTTTGTGGATGGATATCATTCTGATGCCATCGATGTCGGCGCTCTGTATGGTCTTCTTGTGCAGTTCGTCGTCCCACTGGCTGAGAAAAGCGCTCACGTCGGTGCTGTTTTCTCTGACGAAGTCGTTGATGCAATCGAAGAAAGTGCATACGTAGGCGCCCTCGTCGGAAAGCTTTGCAAGCTGGAAGATGGCAAAGAGTTGCTCGGCCAGCTCGTAGAGGGGTTCGCGGAGCAGCGTGTCCATGCGGCAGAGAAAGTCAGCTGGCAGCAGGCTGTCGAGTCGGTTGGTCATGTCGTCGTAGCTGCATGAGGCTCCCATCACCTGGTTCTGCCAGGATATGGCCAGCTTCGTCTTGATGAGCACGTCGTCGGGATGACAAAGAAGCCGCATTGCTTCGACAAGGATGCACACCGCAGCCGAAGCGTCTAAGCAGAAGGCTTCGTCGGACACGATGCGCTCTTCCGGAAGGTTTCTCATGAAATAGTCTGCCACGGCGGGTATCATCTTCTTGGTTCTCACCAGGATGGCAATCTTGTTGGCAGGTATGCCAGCGCTGCGAAGCTCGGCTACGGTGGCGGCCAGCTGCTCAATCATGGCCTCCTGGAAGCGCTCCTTGGGGAGCAGCGTGATGCTCACGAGCCCTTCTTGCTCGCGCCCTTCGGGCACAATTTGCTCCACGTCGTGGTAGGCGTCGGCCAGCAGGTGAGCCGTCTGGGGATTCACTTCCTGCTCGTTCTCAAGCTCCTTGGCTATGGCGGCGGCAAAGAAAGCGTTGTTGAATTCTATCACGTTGCGCGATGACCGGTAGTTGGTCTTCAGCGGCTTGTGGTCTATCATCTGGCCGCCGTGGCCGAACTGGCTGTCAATGTCGTTGAGCAACCTCCAGTCGCCCGACCGCCAGCGATAGATGCTCTGCTTGACATCGCCCACGATGAGATTGTTGATGGCACCGTTGTTCTGGTTTTCGGCGTGGCTCATGGTGTCTTTGAGCAACACCTTGAAGTTTTGCCATTGCACGGTGCTCGTGTCCTGGAACTCGTCAATCATGATGTGCTTGAGCTGCGAGCCAATGCGCTCAAAGATAAAGGGCGAGTCGCTGTCGTCGATCATGGCGTGCAGCAGGTGCTGGGTGTCGCTGAGCAGGAATCGGTTGGCATCACGGTTCAGCTGTCGCACCTTGCCCTCAATGCTTCCGAGCAGGCGCAGCTGATAGAGATGGCGCAGGGTGATTTCGGCACTTTTGTATAGCTTCCAGGCCACGGGTCTCTGGCTTTCGGCCCGAGAGAGGATGGGGAGCAGTCGCTGCTCGACGATGGGAATGATGGCGCTGCGCTCCTTGTTGGTCTTGGCCACCCATTGCTCGGCCGAATCGAGATGCTTGGTGAGTGTCTGGTTGACGCATTTCTTGTCGCTCCAGTCGTTGCCGCGCAGTTTGTTGAAGTAGCTGCTGATGCCTTTGCTCTTGCCGGAGAGCATGTCGGTGGTGAGTCCGCAGGCCTCGAGCGTCTGGAAGAATTCGTCGGCCAGACCGTTCATGATGCTTTGGCTGTCTTCCGATGTCTTCCTCAGCCTGGCCATGTATTTGCCGAAGAAGTCTTTCTGGCTCATCACTCGGGCCATGGCTTCGGTCTCGTCCTTATAGGCGTCGTCGAAAATCCTGTTGCCAAACTGCTTGATTTTATTTATCACGTTCCAGCTCTTGTCGTCGTTGATGTTGGCCGTGATGTAGTTCATGATCCATTGAAGCATGGCGTCGGTGGTGGTGAGCGACTCGATGAGTTCGTCAACGGCCTGTTCCTCCACCTGCTGGTCGTTGAGCCCTATGCGGAGGTTGGCCGTGAGGTCGAGCTCGCGTGCCAGATTGCGCATCACGCTCTGGAAGAAGGTGTCGATGGTCTGCACCCTGAAGTAGCTGTAGTTGTGGATGAGATAGGAGAGGGCCTGGCCTGCTCTCTGGCTGGCCGTGGCGCGGCTGATGCCCAGCTGTTGGGTTACTTTCTCCATGTAGCTCTCCGAGTCGGGCAGTTGCTTCCATATGCCGTAGAGCTGGCTCAGAATGCGCATTTTCATCTCCTCGGTGGCCTTGTTGGTGAAGGTCACGGCAAGGATTTCCCTGTAGGCTGCCGGATTGAGAATGAGCAGCTTGATGTATTC
>CAMOPD010000126.1 GCA_946622085.1 uncultured Prevotellaceae bacterium
TTCGGGCCGTTTTCCACGGACATCAATAAATTATTATGCTGAATAGGTTTCTTTTTATTGTATGCTCCGCCGAAACCTCCGGTATGCTGGTCTCAACTGTCCGCCTGGCTGCTTTCAACCCGCAAACGCGCCACTTGCTGTCTGTTGACTGGAGTCAACGCATCTGTTGACTTAAGTCAACGCATCTGTTGACTGGAGTCAACAGATCTATTGACTTAAGTCAACAGATTGCAAGTGGCGTGATTTCGGGTTGCGGGCACGCCATTTGCCGGTTCTCCCCGTCGCTTTTTCTTTTTTATAGGTGACTGCTTAGCTTTCGCTCATAAAAAAAACACCCAAGACCGGTGTCTGGCCAGTCTTGGGTGTGGACAATTTCTTTAGCCCTGTGGGCTCGGCTTGTATTATGCGAAGCAAGGCAGGTCTTTCTGCTCCACCAGATATTCGGCTATCTGCACAGCGTTCAGAGCGGCTCCCTTGCGAATCTGGTCGCCTGAGAGCCAGAAGGTGAGCCCGCAGTCGTCGGCCAGGTCCTTGCGTATGCGGCCCACGTAGACGTCGTCCTTGCCGGCCGTTTCGAGCGGCATGGGATAGACGAGGTTGGCCGGATCGTCCTGCAGCTGGCAGCCGGGAGCGGCAGCGATGGCCTGCTGTGCTTCCTCCACGCTGATGGGGCGCTCGGTCTCAATCCACACGCTCTCGCTATGGGCGCGCAGACTGCTCACGCGCACGCACATGGCCGAGCAGCGGGCATCGGTGTGCATGATTTTGCGCGTCTCGTTGAACATCTTCATCTCCTCCTTGGTGTAGCCGTTGGGCTGGAACACGTCGATTTGGGGAATCACGTTGTAGGCCAGCTGATGGGGGAACTTCTTCACCGTGGGCTCCTGTCCGTTGATGATCTCGCGGTACTGCTGCTCCAGTTCGGCCATGGCTGCAGCTCCGGCTCCGCTGGCACTCTGGTAGCTGGCCACATGGATGCGCTTGATGTGCGACAGTTGCTCCAGCGGCTGCAGCACTACCACCATCATGATGGTGGTGCAGTTGGGGTTGGCAATGATGCCTCGGGGGCGGTTGAGAGCGTCGGCAGCATTGCACTCGGGCACCACGAGGGGCACGTCGTCGTCCATGCGGAAGGCCGACGAATTGTCGATCATCACCGCTCCGTATTTCGTGATGTCGGCGGCAAATTCCTTCGACGTGCCGGCTCCGGCACTGGTGAAGGCGATGTCGATGTCCTTGAAGTCGTCGTTGTGCTGCAGCAGCTTCACCTCCAGCTCCTTGCCTTGGAAAGTATATTTGCGTCCGGCGCTGCGCTCGCTGCCAAACAATACCAGTTCGTCCATCGGGAAATGTCTCTCGGCCAGAATTCTGAGGAACTCTTGTCCTACGGCGCCACTGGCGCCCACGATTGCTACTTTCATAAGTCGGTTTCTTTTTTTGTAAAATAGGGTTCGGTTGGAAAATCGCCGCAAAGGTACGAAAAAGTTGGGAGACGGGACGCAGATGCCAAGGTTTTTTTGACGAAAAGGAGATGAAACACGCCGAAAATGTTACAAAACGACACAAAACAGGCCTCAAAAAAGAGGAATTGTTTGCAAGACGAGGCTTTTTCATGGTCGTCGGCAGCACGGAAAAATGGCCCGGAAGGCAAAAAAACTGCATGCTCACGCCTGTCATCTGCCAACTTTTTCTTACCTTTGCATTGTCATGACACACTTGTCGCAATACTTTCCTATCTCAGACCCTACGCTCATTTTCTTCGTGGTGATGTGTATCGTCCTGTTTGCCCCCATCGTGATGGGCAAGCTGCGCATTCCCCACATCATTGGCATGGTGCTCGCTGGCGTGGCCGTGGGCCACTATGGATTCGACGTGCTGGAGCGCGACATGTCGTTCGAGATTTTCGGCAAGATAGGCCTTTACTACATCATGTTCCTGGCCGGACTGGAGATGGACATGGAGGGCGTGAAGAAGAACAAGGGCCGCTTTCTGGTCTTTGGCCTGCTGACGTTCTTCGTGCCGCTGGTGCTGACGTTCTTCGGGGCCATCCATCTGTTGGGCTACAGCGCTTCGGCTTCTTTCCTTCTGGGCACCATCATGGCCTCCAACACGCTCATTGCCTATCCCATCATCGGGCGCTACGGCCTGCAGCGCAACAGCAGCGTGACGCTCAGTGTGGGCTCGTCGATGATTTCGCTCTTCCTGGCGCTGGTCACCATTGCAGCCATCGCAGGGGCTTTCGGCCATCAGAACGGTTGGCTCTTCTGGGTGCTCTTCGTGGTGAAGATAGTGGCTTTCTGTGCAGGCTCCATCTTCTTCATACCGCGCCTGGTGAGATGGTTTCTCAGGCGATATTCCGATGCCGTGATGCAGTTCATCTTCATCATGAGCATTCTCTGCCTGAGCGCCCTGCTCTCCGAGAGCATCGGGCTGGAAGGCATCTTCGGAGCGTTCTTCTCAGGACTTATATTAAATAGGTATATACCCCACGTGTCGCCGCTGATGAATCGCATAGAGTTCATCGGCAACGCCATCTTCATTCCCTATTTCCTCATTGGCGTGGGCATGCTCATCAATGTGCGCACGCTTTTTGCCGGCGGGAACGTCATCTGGGTGGTGCTGCTCATCGTGTTTTTCGGCACTTTCGGCAAGGCCGTGGCCGCCTATCTTTCGAGCCTGCTCTTCCGTCTGCCCCTCTCATCGGGCAACATGATGTTCGGGCTCACCTCGGCCCATGCGGCCGGAGCCATCGCCATGGTCATGGTGGGCATGCGGCTCGAAGTGTCGCCGGGACATTATCTCGTGACCGACGACATGCTCAATGGCGTGGTGATGATGATACTCTTCACGTGCATCATCTCGACGTTCATGACGGAGAAGGCCTCGAAACAAATCATTCTGCACGAGAAAACCCATCTGAAAGCAAACTACGACGAACGCACCGACGACGAGAAGCTCTTCCTCTGCGTGAAGTATCCCGACATTGCTCCGCAGCTGCTCGAACTGGCCATCATGATGCGCAATCCGCAGCTCAACCGCGGGCTGGTGGCCCTGAACGTGGTCTACGACGACGTCTCGGCTGACTATAACCGCGAACAAGGACTGCAACTGCTGGAGAAACTGCAGCGGCAGGCAGCGGCCTCGGAGGTGAAACTGCAGACGCAGGTGCGGCTGGCCTCCAATATTGCCAACGGCATCAAGCACGCCTTCCGCGAGTTTGATGCCTCGGAAATCATCATGGGCATGCACGTCCATACCGAGGTGTCGCCCAAGTTCTGGGGCGAATTCATCCAGAGTCTTTACAATGGGCTGAACCGCCAAATAGTGCTCACGCGGTTTGTGCATCCCCTCAACACGCTGCGACGCATCCAGGTGGCTGTGCCCAGCAGGGCCGAGTTTGAACCCGGTTTCCACCGATGGCTGGAACGCCTGGCCCGAATGGCTGGCAATCTGGAGTGCCGCATACAGTTTCACGGGCGCAGGGAGTCCTTGGCTCTCATCAGCGAGTACATACAGAACCGCCATCCCAGTGTCAGGGCGGAATACACCTATATGGCGCATTGGAACGAACTGCCTCGACTGGCCGAGAACATTGCCGAAGACCACATGTTTGTGGTCATCACTGCCCGCAAGGGCACGGTGTCGTATAAGACGGCCCTGGAGCGCCTGCCCAACGAACTGACGCAGCACTTCTCCGGCCGTAACCTCATGATCCTGTTCCCCGATCAATATGGCGACTCGAAGGACAACTCGATGACCTTCGCCGAGGCTCAGCATCAGGAGGAGACCAGCATCTATCAGGCCATCAGCCGCTGGCTGCACAGAAGATGAGCTTCGTGGGCGGGAAAGGCGTGAATAACCCAAACTCTTACAATGATAACAATCAAAGGAATTACCAAAAGTTTCGGCTCGCTGCAAGTGCTGCGAGGCATTGATTTGCATATCGACAAAGGCGAAGTAGTGAGTATCGTTGGACCCAGTGGCGCAGGCAAAACCACGCTGCTGCAGATCATCGGAACGCTCGACAGGCCCGATGCGGGAACCGTCTTCGTGGATGGCATCGACACCACAAAGCTTTCGCGTGGCGAACTGTCTGATTTCCGCAATCAGCATCTGGGATTCGTCTTCCAGTTTCATCAGCTGCTGCCAGAGTTCACCGCGCTGGAGAACATCATGATTCCGGCCTATATAGCAGGCAAATCGCATGGCGAGGCCAAGCGCAGAGCCATGGAACTGCTCGAATTCATGAAGCTCACCGACCGCGCATCCCACAAGCCCAATGAGCTGTCGGGAGGCGAGAAGCAGCGCGTGGCTGTGGCCAGGGCTTTGGTGAACAGCCCGGCTGTCATACTGGCAGACGAGCCTTCTGGCAGTCTGGACTCTCACAACAAGGCCGAACTGCATCAGCTCTTTTTTGATTTGCGCGACCAGTTCGGGCAGACTTTTGTCATCGTGACCCACGACGAGAGTCTGGCCGCTATTACCGACCGCACCATTCACATGCGCGACGGACTGCTGGAGCCAGCGGCACAGCCTGCCATTGAGCTGCCTGCAGAAGAACCACAATCGGCAGAAACACCCCTCGCACCATGAGAATTCTTCTTGGCGACTACAATCGGCTCACCATTGTGAAGACCGTTGACTTTGGCATCTACCTCGACGGAGGAGAGGCCGGCGAAATATTGTTGCCCTCGCGCTATGTGCCTCAGCACTATGAGATAGGCCAGCAGCTGGAAGTCTTTCTCTATCTCGACCAGGAGGAGCGCATCGTTGCCACCACAGAGCACCCGTTGGCCAAGGTGGGCGACTTCGCCTATCTGGAAGTGGCCTGGGTGAATCAGTTCGGCGCCTTCCTGAACTGGGGGCTGATGAAGGACCTTTTCTGCCCCTTCAGAGAGCAGAAAAAGCGCATGGAGAAGGGACATTCCTACATTGTGCATGTGCATCTTGACCCCGATAGCTACCGCATCATGGCTTCGGCCAAGATTGACCGTTACCTGGAAGCGCCTTCCAACCTGCGCCTGCATCAGGAGGTAGACTTGCTGGTGTGGCAGAAAACGGATCTCGGATTCAAGGTCATCATTGACAACCGCTATGCCGGCCTCGTCTACGACGACCAGGTGTTCCGCCCCCTGCACACGGGCGACCGTCTGCGGGGCTTTATAGATGCTCTGCGTCCCGACGGGAAGGTGGATGTTACCCTGCAGCACACCGGGCGGCGGCTGACCGAAGACTTTGCCGAGCAACTGCTCGACTATCTGCGCCATAACGGCGGCATCTGCGAGTTGGGCGACAAGAGCGACCCTGAGCTCATCAAGGAGCGATTCCAGGTGAGCAAGAAGACGTACAAGCGAGCCGTGAGCGACCTCTACAAGCGTCGGCTCATTCTCATCACCGACAACGGAATACAGTTGGTGTCGGAAGACTGACATCCCGTAGGAGGGGGAGGACAGCTCCTGTGGAAACATAAAAGCCCCGCAAGACGAAAGGTTCTTGCGGGGCTTTTATACTATTTATACAAACTTTTAGCACGTGGCGGGCCAGGGCTTCAGCGTCTTGAAGAAATCGTTGCCCTTGTCGTCGACGAGGATGAAGGCGGGGAAGTCTTCTACCTCAATCTTCCAGATGGCCTCCATGCCGAGTTCGGGATATTCCACGCACTCGATGCTCTTGATGCTCGACTGGGAGAGAACGGCAGCCACGCCGCCGATGCTTCCGAGATAGAAACCGCCGTGCTTCTTGCAGGCATCGGTCACCACCTGCGAGCGGTTGCCCTTGGCAATCATGACGAGCGAGCCGCCATGCTCCTGGAACTCGTCCACATAGGGGTCCATGCGGTTGGCCGTTGTCGGGCCCATGGAGCCGCAGGGGTAGCCCTCGGGTGTCTTGGCGGGTCCGGCATAGAGCACGGGATAGTCCTTGAAATACTGTGGCAGGTCTTCGCCGGCGTCCAGGCGGGCCTTCAGCTTGGCGTGGGCAATGTCGCGCGCCACGATGATGGTTCCCTTCAGATTGACGCGTGTGCTCACAGGATACTTGGTCAGTTCGGCGCGCACGGCATCGATGCCGTTGTTCAGGTCAATCTCGATGGTGTTGCTGCCTTCTCCGGCCTTGGCATATTCTGCGGGAATCAGCTCGGTGGGGTTGGAGTCCATCTTCTCCAGCCAAACGCCGTCGCGATTGATTTTAGCCTTGATGTTGCGGTCGGCCGAGCAGCTCACGCCCATGCCGATGGGGCAGCTGG
>CAMOPD010000127.1 GCA_946622085.1 uncultured Prevotellaceae bacterium
GAACGACCTGTACATCACAACAGCCCATCGGACGATGAGACTTGGGAGTGCCTTGCTGAAGCACACCTCACTGATTATCGACGCCCAGCGAAAGAAATTCGTGTTTGTGCCTCACAACCAACAGACTATCACGGTGGGTAACAGCGAGGCGGGCAGCGTTTCGTTTATCCCGTCAGAGCCAGGTGACACACTCGGAGTCCTCAAAGCCGTCGTCCGCAAAGGGTCAGCGGCCTACAAGAAAGGAGTCCGTACAGGCGATTACCTGTCAGCAGTAAACGGTGTCCCCATAAAGGACATCTGTACCTACATACTGATGGAGCGGAAAGATGAGGAAGCCTTATTTAAGTACCGCAGTCCCAACGGCATGGAAAAGGTGGTCAGGCTGAAAAGAACAAATTAGGCACTTTTTCTGTTAGATTTTGCTCATAATACTTGTTTAAGCCAGAAGAATATCAAATCTTTGCATCACGGAATTTCCGTCACGGAAGTAACACGATAAAAGTTGATATTATTCTCCTCAAAATCGGTGAAGAACGGCACGTGGAGCCTCGTGGCCAAGGGCGAGAATATCCTGAACTCCAGCGTCAACACTCGCTCCACGATAGCCGATCAAGACTACACTATGCGCGTTTAGATGCCCTACGCCAACTACTCTCTCACCGCCATCTACCGCATCGGCAACTTCAAGGAGAAGCAGAAGAAGCTGGTGGACTCCTCGCGCATGGGATATTAGAACCGGCAATAAAGCTTCTCAATACCTTCATTAGCCGAATCATGCCGTAATCATGCCTTTTTTCGCAGGCCGTTTTTCCGTTTCTCGATGATTCGTTGTAACTTTGCAGCAAACTTTTCGAAGGGTCGAAAGCGAAGGTGTATTATAAGTGGGCGTCCAGACCTCACTTCGTAGGTCTGGACGTAAGTTAGAAAAAAGCTTGGAGTCGCTTGCAGAAACAGAAAAAGTGATTAGCTAAGCCGTCTGTCATGCAAGTAAGCCGTCTTACGAATTAGGTCACCGAACCTAATTTGCAGCGTGGCTCCGACTCCTTGACAGATTCCGGCAGATAAAGTCCAGAAGCGGACACAAACAGGCGATGGTAGCCGTTGGCAAGACGCTCGCTGGGATATTTTTACGCAATGGTGAAAGAAAAGAAAGAATATGACGCAACGATATATAGCAAACACAGGAAGAAGATACTGGACCGCTCCATCGAGCGGTTGCAGGCCAAAATCCTGCGGTTATAGAATGAAAGTGCCGCATGCACTTGCTTCTGATTGTCAATGCGTTAGGATTTAGTTATATAGAAGAAGCACAAAAGTAGGTGGTGACGTGTCTCACGTCACAAGAATCACGGATTGTGACATGGGGACACATCATCTCCTACTGTGAAACAGATTAACAACATTTTAGCTATATAGATGTCAAATGTAACAACAATAATAATCAATGAAGAAGATTTGCGACTTTATATCCCGGTGGATGGGAGCGCTGGTGCTGCTCATGGCACTGACGGCCCTGCTGATTCCGGCTCCGTTTGCAGCCGTTGACACTTGGTACATCAATCCCATGCTTGGGCTCATCATGTTTGGCATGGGACTGACGCTTTCGCCCAGCGATTTCCGCGTGGTGTTCAGCCGTCCGAAAGACGTGCTGACAGGATGCCTCGCACAGTTCACCATCATGCCGCTGCTGGCTTGGCTGCTTGCGCACCTGTTTGCGCTGCCGTCCGACCTGGCGCTCGGTGTCATCCTCGTGGGCTGCTGCCCTGGAGGCACGGCTTCCAACGTCATCACTTATCTGGCAAAGGGCGACCTGGCACTGAGCGTCGGCATGACGGCCACCTCGACGGTGCTAGCTCCACTGCTCACGCCGCTGCTGGTGTGGCTCATGGCCGGCACACTGGTCGATGTCGATACCTTAGGCATGATCATGAGCATTCTCTACGTGGTGATTGCGCCCATCGTTGCCGGATTTCTCATGCAGCGCTATCTGCCCACGCTGACCAGGCGAGCCGTGGCCTACCTGCCGGCTTTCTCCTCGCTGATGATAGCCTTGCTTGTGGGAATCATCGTGGGCCACAACGCCTCGCGCCTGCTCACGGGCGGAATCATCGTAGTGCTGGTGGTGGTGCTCCACAACGTGTGCGGACTGGCGCTGGGCTATGGCATAGGGCGCCTGTTGGGACTCACTCACGCCAAGCGGACAGCCATCAGCATCGAGGTGGGCATGCAGAACTCGGGCCTCGCCTCGTCGCTGGCAACCATCCATTTTGCCACTTTCCCCATGGCCGTCATTCCCGGGGCGGTGTTCAGCGTATGGCACAACATCAGCGGCGCCCTCGTGGCGAAGCTCTATGCTATGAACGAGCGGTGAAAACCCCTTGAGGTCCACATCCCCGATGCTTTCGTGAGCGGGAACGGCTCAGCCCCCGGCAGCCTGCCTCTGCACGTGGCGCCCCAGGGCACGTGAATCATCAATTCCATGCTCGGGCTCATCATGTTTGGCATGGGGACTGGCACTCTCGCCCAACAACTCCCACGGGGTGTTCAGTAGTCCCGAAAAACGTTAATTATTGCTTAAACTCAGCATAATAGCGCATTATTTATTACTTTTGCACAACGTTTTAACAATTATAATCAGGTTCCTATGAAGAAACTATTGTTTGCCCTGCTGCTGGCTATGCCAGTGGCAGGATATAGCCAAACGGTGAACACCGATGCCAGGCAAAAGGCCGAGGAGGCACGCCGCACGGCAGAAGAGGCGGCCCGCAAGGCTGAGGAAGCCCGCATTGCTGCCCTGAGAGCAGAGGCTGCTGCCAAAGAGGCCGAGGCCGCCAGAGCCAAGGCCGAGGCTGAAGCCGCCAAGCTGGCAGCAGAAGAAGCCGCCAAGAATGCCAACATTCCGCAAGCAGCCACGGAGACGAAAGAGGAAAAGACTGAAGCTCCCGCCAACGTGAATAAATGGGAGAAACGAAACACGGCCACCACCACAACAACAACCGCCACCATGGCCGACCCTAACGCCAAATATCTGGAAGGAGCTGTGCCCGAAGTCAACGGACAGGTGGAATGGACGCTCTCGCTCAGCGTGCCCGGCAAGAGTGCCGAGCAGATATACGACGAACTGGGACAGCTGCTCAACGACATGACCAAGGAGAAAGGACAAATGGAGCAGAGCCGCATAGCACTGGCCGAAGACGACAAGCACGCCATAGCCTGCCGATTCCAGGAGTGGCTGGTATTCCAGAACACAGCCCTCTCGCTCGACCGCACGGAATTCAACTATACCATCATTGCCACTTGCTCCGACGGACATGCCGACATCACCATGGGGCGCATGTCCTATCTCTACGAAGAAGAGCGCACCAAGGGCGGATATCACTACAAGGCCGAGGAATGGATAACCGACAAATATGGCCTCAACAAGAGCAAGACCAAGCTGGCACGTATGTCAGGAAAATTCCGCCGCAAGACCATCGACCGCAAGGACGAAATCTTCACTCGAATCAAGAACAAGCTGTTGTTAGACTAAAAAAAGCAAGAAAAGCATCATGAGAGAACATCACAGAAGAGACGAGGCCGACCGCTACCTGAAGCTTCGCAACGGGCTCAATCTGGCCTTCATGCTCGGAGCCATTGTGGGCGTGGGCATCTATCTCTGGGGCAACGCCACCGTGGGCACCATCATCATCCTAGTAGCTATGGCACTCAAAATGGTTGAGTGCGTTTTCAGGTTTATGAAATGAAGCGAATCCTATCACTCATCCTCTTGCTCGCTACCATTCACCCCGTGCTCTTGGCACAGGGGTTCCCCGACTTGAACACCGACGATGGCGACAACAAGCGCATCACCATGAACCGCGACACCACCCATGCCCACAAGGAGATTCCCAAGGGACTGCACACGTGGACCGTTGACGAGCGATTCGGCGACCGCGAGGAGAGCACGCCCGACACCGTGGTGCACATGTTCATGAATACCATCTTCACCACTGGCCTGCGGGGAGAATACAACACCACAGGAAACCTCGGCGCGCCCCGCATTAACCGCATCTTCATCGACAGGCCAGAGAGCGACCAATTCATCTTCACCCAGCCCTACGACTACTTCAACGTGCCTGCCGGCAAGGTGAACTTCACCAACACGCTCTCGCCCTTCACCAACGTCTACTACACCACCTGCGGAAACCGCACCAACGGCGAAGACCACTTCAAGGCGCGATTTGCCGTGAACGCCGGCAAGAGAATAGGCATAGGCTTTAAGTCCGACTACATCTACGGACGCGGCTACTATGCCGACCAAAGCACCTCGCACTTCAATTTCACGCTCTATGGCTCCTATCTCGGCGACCGATACAACGCCCACATCATTGCATCGACCAACTCGGAGAAGGTGGCCGAGAATGGCGGAATCATCAACGATGCCAACATCACATCGCCCGAGCAGTTTGCACAGAGCTACCGCACCAACGAGATTCTCACCATGCTCACCCGCACCTGGAACCGCAACAACAACCTCCACCTCTTCCTCACCCATCGCTACAACATCGGATTCAGCCGAGAAGTGCCCATGACCGAAGAGGAAATCAAGGCCAAGCGCTTCGCACTTGCCTCGGAAAAGGCCAAACAGGAAAAGGAAGCCAAGGAAAAAGCCATCAAGGAAGGCCGCGACCCCGACAAGCAGGAGGAACACTTTGCCGGCAGACCCGACGATGCCACCATCGTGGAGGAGGAACCCGAAGCAGAGCCTGCCGCCCAAGACTCCGACCAGCGCATACAGGTGTCGGGAATGCAACAGGCTGACAGCCTGCTCGCCATGGAACAGAAAGCCCAGGAGGACACGGCTTGGGTGAAGAAAGAGTTCGTGCCCGTCACCAGCTTCATCCACACAGCTAAGCTCGACCAATATCAGCGCATCTATCAGGCCTACGAAACGCCCGATGAATACTATGCCAACGAGCCCTTCCTCAGCCACAAGGACATGACCAACGACTCCATCTACGACCGCACTCGCCACTGGAGACTGAAGAACACCGTAGCACTGGCCTTGCTCGAAGGATTCAACAAGTGGGCAAAGGCCGGACTGAAAGTCTTTGCCACTCACGACCTGCGACACTTCGAGCTGCCCGTGGCCGACTCCATCAGCCCCTATTCCAAATACAACGAGCATACCCTGAGCATTGGAGGACAACTCATCAAGGCACAGGGAAAGACCGTCCACTACAACCTGCTGGCAGAGACTTGGCTCATAGGAAAGGATGCCGGACAAATGAAGATCGACGGCAGGGCCGACCTGAACATTCCCCTGCTGGGCGACACCGTGCAACTGGCCGCCCACGCCTTCATTCACCGCACTCACCCGGCCTTCTACTTCCGCCACTACCACTCCAAATTCTTCTGGTGGGACAACGACGACCTGAAGAAACAGTTCAGAACCCACATCGAGGGCCGATTCTCCTACCCCAAGACGCATACCAACCTGCGCGTGGCGGCCGATGCCCTGAAGAACTACACCTACTTTGGCACCACATTCGACGTGATTGAAGCGGAATCAGAATATGCCATGACCCGCTTGCACCACAACGTGGGCGTGAGACAATGCGACAAGAACATCAGCCTGATCACCATCGCGCTGCAGCAGGACTTCAGGCTGGGACTCCTCAACTGGGAGAATATGGTCACCTTCCAGAAGTCGTCCGACGAAGATGTGCTGCCACTGCCCAAGTTCAACATCTACACCAACCTCTACCTGAAGTTCCGCATCGCCGGAGTGCTCAGCGTTGACCTGGGAGCCGACGCGCGCTACTTCACTAAATATAACGCCCCCGACTACGTGCCGGCCATAGGCCAATATGCCGTTCAGGAGAACGCCGAGGGGCGCGTGGAGCTGGGCAACTACCCCATCGTCAACGTCTATGCCAACATGCACCTCAAGAGCGCCCGCTTCTTCGTCATGATGAGCCACGTCAATGCCGGGTCGGGCAGCATGAACTACTTCCTCACCCCCCACTATCCGCTCAAC
This sequence comes from uncultured Prevotellaceae bacterium, assembly GCA_946622085.1. GTDB lineage: Bacteria > Bacteroidota > Bacteroidia > Bacteroidales > Bacteroidaceae > Prevotella. The sequence goes on from CAMOPD010000127.1 coordinate 6,020, forward strand.
GAGCGCATTCTGCGACTGGGCGTTTCGTGGAATTTCTTCAACTAAGCGTAAAAGGAAGGCAGAAACGAAGCCGCCTTGCTGAGCATTTTCAGCAAGGCGGCTTTGTTTGTATGCCTCCATGTAGCGAAGCGCCGACAATCAAAGAAAACTGCGGGAATGCTTATGTTGACAGGCCATTGATATCATGAGGCATGTTAACCGGACACCTATATAAAAG
>CAMOPD010000128.1 GCA_946622085.1 uncultured Prevotellaceae bacterium
ATTCCATGGAATCACGACGTGATTTTATGGAATCGTGACGTGATTTTATGGAATCACGCCGTGATTTTAGTTTTTTCATCCCTTTTTTTGAGTTTTTCCGGGCATCTTGCAATGATTGTCTGCCTTGCCCCCGTTTTTTTTCTTCCAGGCCACTCTTTGTAAAGCGCTTCGCCGCCGACATTCCTGTCGTGGCTGAGCTCAAGAAGCACATGAACCACCCGACGGTTCGCTGCGGGCTCATCGGTTGAGCCCTGTTCGGGTGGTTGATAGGCTGCGGCGCGTCGCGGTTCATGCGCGGCTGCATGACGAAAAGGCTGCCCCCTCTTACGACCCCCCTCCAGAATCACCCCAGCACGGTGAAACTTTGCGCCAATTTTGCGATTTTCGCCCTAACCTACATGCTATTAGCAGAAAAATTCGTAACTTCGCAGCCATGAATGCAAAAACAGCCATGACAAACAAGATACTCTACACCTTATTTATATATATATGCACGTTAGCCCTGTCAACGCCCGCCCTGGCAGTTGAGGAAGGCGTCTCGCGTGAACTGGCCCGGCAGCGCTCAGCCCAGATAAGCGACGTGAGGTATACGCTCCGCTTCGACATCCCCCGCGAAATAGACCGCCCCGTGAAAGGCTATGCCATCGTGGAGTTCAACTGGAACGGCGATGGCGACGTGGTGCTCGACTTTCAGGGCTCCCCGCGGCAGTACGGCGGCACGTGTCTCATCAACAAGAAGTCGAAAACGCGCTACACCACCCAGGAGAATGAGCACATCATCGTGCCCTACTTCTACTTGAAGAAAGGCCGCAACAGCATCTTCTTCGACTTCTATTGCGGCAACAAGTCGCTCAATCGCCACGAAGACTTCCTCTATACACTCTTCGTGCCCGACCACGCGCGCAGCGTGTTCCCCTGTTTCGACCAGCCCGACCTCAAGGCCACCTTCAAGCTGACGCTCGAGATGCCTGCCGAATGGAAGGCACTGAGCAATGGCGAGGAAACCGAAAACACCACCGAGGGCGACCGCCGCACCGTGGCCTTCGCCACCACGCAGCCCCTGCCCACCTATCTGTTCTCCTTCACCGCCGGCCGATTCGAGGAACAGACCGCCCAGCGCGACGGGCGCACCATGAAGGCCCTCTATCGCGAGACCGACCCCGCCAAGACGGCGCAGATAGAGACCGTGTTCGACGAGGCTGCACTGGCGCTCAGCTGGATGGAGGGCTATACTGGCATTAAGTATCCCTTCCAGAAATATGCCTTCGTGGTGCTGCCGGGCTATCAGTTCGGCGGCATGGAGCACCCCGGCGCCATCCACTTCAGCGACCGCAGCATCTTCCTCGGACAGAACCCGTCGCAGGACGAGGAGCTCAGCCGCCTGGAACTCATTGCCCACGAGACCGCCCACATGTGGTTTGGCGACCTGGTGACGATGCGCTGGTTCGACGACGTGTGGACCAAGGAGGTGTTTGCCAACCTCATGGCCTCGAAGATAGCGCGGAAGCAGTTTCCCGACGTGAACCACGACCTGAACTTCCTGAAGAGCTATCACACACGGGCCATGCAGACCGACCGCACCCAGGGCACCCACCCCATACAACAGCCACTCGACAATCTGAACAAGGCCGGCCTGCTCTATGGCAACATCATCTACGACAAGGCACCCATCATGATGAGCAAGCTGGAAGAGCAGATGGGCAGCGCTGCGTTCCGCAAGGGACTGCAGCACTATCTGCGCACCTACGCCTACAAGAATGCCTCGTGGGACGAACTGATACACCTGCTCGACAAGGAAGCCCCCGACGCCCAGCTGACACAGTTCAGCAACGTGTGGGTGAAGCAGAAGGGCATGCCCGACATCGACATCTCGCTCGACGGCACACGACTCACCGTGCGCCAGACCGACCCTTGGGGGCGCAACCTCGTGTGGAACCAGAAGTTCACCATCCTGCTGGGCTATGAGTTCGACGAGAGCCGCGTCATCCTGGTCGACCTGAAGAAGCCCGTCACCGTGTATGACATCGGCAAGCGACCCGACTTCATCGTGCCCAACTACGACGGCAAGGGCTACGGACGCTTCACGCTCGACGAGCACTACACGCAGCAGCTCATCAAGCGCATGCTCTGCACCACCAACGACCTGAACCGCTATGCCTTGTTGCTCACGCTCCACGAGAACTACCTCATGGGGCGGCTCGGCAACGTGTATTTCGGAGAACTCTTCCGCACACTGGAGAAGGAGCAGAACCCGCTGGTGGCCTCTACGGAGTGCAGCCAGCTGTGCCGCATTGTGGCCGACCAGAGCACCGGGCAGCGCATGAAGATGGAGCCCTTCCTCACCGACATCATTGCCCATGCCGGCATGCCCGCCAAGCGGCAGCACCTCTTGCGGCTGCTCGCACAGACGGGCATCGCACCGCAGACCACCGACATGCTCTACGACATCTGGGACCGCCAGAGCGAACCCCTGCTCAACGAGCGCGACTACATCGGCCTGGCCTACCGGCTGGCACTGATGCGACCCCAGCAGTGGAGGGAAATCGTTGACCGCCAGAGAGCGAGAATCAGCAATGCCGACCTGCTGGAGGAATTCAACTTCGTGAGCAGGGCCTGCAATCCCGACGTGCACCAGCAGATAGACCTTTTCAACTCGCTCTCGGAACCGGCCAACAGGGCCGTGGAGCCGTGGGCTGAGCGACTGCTGGCGCTGCTCTGCTGCGACGTGCGCGAGCCGCAGAACAACGTGTACATCATGCCAGGACTCAACCTGCTGCAGGAAATACAGCAGACGGGCGACATATTCTTCCCCACCCATTGGACCAACGCCCTGCTCTCGGCCCACCGCTCGGCCGAGGCGGCCATGCTCGTCAGGCAGTTCCTGGAACAGCGGCCCGACTACCCCGAGAACCTTAAAAACAAGATTCTGGAAGCCGCCTACGAAGTGCTGAGAAAATAGGCAGTAAGGAAAAATACAATCACAAATACAGACATGATTTCATTTGAGTGTGACTATAACAACGGAGCGCATCCGAGGGTGATGCAGCGGCTCGTTGACACCAACGCCGAGCAGACGCTCACCTACGGGTTCGACCACTACAGCGAGCGCGCCAAAGAGAAAATACGCCAGGCCTGTGGCTGCGACGAGGCACAGGTGTTTCTGCTCACCGGCGGCACACAGACCAACGCCACCGTCATCGACGGCGTGCTCAGGAGCTACGAGGCCGTCATTGCCGTGGAGAGCGGCCACATCAACATCCACGAGGCCGGAGCCATAGAGATGAGCGGACATCGCGTCATCGCCCTGAAAGGAGAAAACGGCAAGCTCAGTGCCGCGACGCTGCGGAGCTACATGCAGTGGTTTGAGGCCGACGAGAGCCGGGACCATCTGGCCCAGCCGGGCATGGTATACATCTCCTTTCCCACCGAGCTCGGCACCATCTACACGGCTGCCGAGCTGGAAGCCATCTATGACGTCTGCCGGCAATTCCGGCTGCACCTCTACATCGACGGGGCACGCATGGGCTACGGGCTGGCCGCCAGCCATGGCGACGTCAGCCTGCCGTGGCTCTGCCAGCATTGCGACGTGCTCTATATCGGCGGAACCAAGGTGGGAGCACTCTGCGGCGAGGCCGTGGTGTTCACCCATGGCAATGCACCGGAGCGATTCTTCAGCATCATGAAGCGCCATGGGGCCGTGCTCGCCAAAGGCCGGCTGACGGGCGTGCAGTTTGATGCGCTCTTCACCGACAATCTCTATTTCGACATCTCAGAGCATGCCATCAATATGGCACGCAAACTGAAAGACCTGCTCCGGCGTCACGGCATGCGCTTCTTCATCGACTCGCCCACCAACCAGCAGTTCGTCATCATGGACAACAGCATCATGCACACGCTCGAAAAGCACGTGCTCTTCACCCATTGGGAGCCCTTCGACAGCCAGCACACCGTGTGCCGCTTCGTCACCAGCTGGGCCACCACCGATGAGGACCTGCAGACACTTGCCAGCCTGTTGGAGCAGTATGCACCATGAAGAGGGAGGCACAGGGCTAATGCCCAAATGCCCAAACTTTTGCGTCTTTTGATAAATATTTATGAAAAAACTTGGCAAGTTCGTAAAATTGTAGTAATTTTGCACCCGCAAATCGTGTCGAGTGGCTTTTCTCCTTGCTGAGAGTGCCGCCGGACGAGGCGAAAAACATAAGTTTAATCATTTAAATAACAAAAACAAAAGCATGATTATTGTACCAGTAAAAGATGGCGAGAACATCGAGAGAGCTCTGAAGAAGTTTAAGAGAAAGTTCGAGAAAACAGGTGTTGTGAAGGAACTTCGCAGACGTCAGCAGTTTGACAAGCCATCTGTTTTGAAGAGACTCAAGATGGAGCACGCTATCTACGTACAGAAGCTGCGCCAGACAGAGGAATAAGAAGAAATATTCCTCGGAAAATTTGGTAGTTTGAATTTATTTCCGTATATTCGTTGCCGTAAATGCGCATGAGCGCAATGAAGCAGCGTGACGAATGATGATAAATGAATTTTTGAACTACTTGCGCCACGAGCGGAACTACTCCGAACGGACGGTGCAAAGTTACGGCGAAGACCTTCGGGCGTTCGAATCGTACTTCAAAAATCAGGATGATCATCTCTCTTGGGAGGCCGTTGATGCCGACGTAATCCGTGACTGGATGGAGAGCATGATGGATAAAGGAAACAATGCTACTTCAATCAAACGAAGGTTAAGTGCTTTGCGTTCCTTTTATCGTTTTGCCCTCTCGCGGCAGTTGCTCACTCGTGATCCTGCTCACAACATTGCCGGGCCCAAAGCCGCCAAACCGCTTCCGCAGTTCCTGCGCGAGAGCGAAATGGACGAGCTCCTGGATGGGGTGGAGTGGGGAGACACTTTTAAAGATGTACGCGCACGTACCATATTATTAGTGTTCTACGAGACGGGGCTGCGGCTGGCAGAACTGGTGGGACTTGACGACGAGGCCGTTGACATGAACTCGCGCCAGCTGAAGGTGACGGGCAAGCGCAACAAACAGCGCATCGTGCCCTTCGGCGAAGAAATGGCCGAGACGCTGAAAGGCTATATGCAACTGCGCGATGAAAAAGTGGGGCGGTTGTCGAAGGCGCTCTTCGTCACCGAAAAGGGACTGCGCATGAACGCCGACCAGGTGCGCTATGAGGTGAAGAAAAACCTCTCGCGCGTCAGCTCGTTGAAGAAACGCACCCCCCACGTGCTCCGCCACACATTCGCCACGACAATGCTCAATCATGAGGCCGGGCTGGAAAGCGTGAAGAAACTGCTCGGGCACGAAAGCCTGAACACCACCGAGATCTACACGCACACCACCTTCGAGCATCTGAAGAAGGTCTACGAAGAGGCCCATCCCAGAAATGGAAGATGACCGCAACAAGGCGGTTTGATAATATTAACCTTTTTAAATTTAGGAGGTCACTATGGAAATAAAGATTCAGTCGATACACTTCGACGCTACCGAGAAGTTACAGGCGTTTATCGAAAAGAAAGTCGCCAAGTTGGAAAAATCTTTTGAAGATATTCAGAAAGTAGAGGTGCAATTGAAAGTAGTTAAGCCCGCAACGGCTCTCAATAAGGAAACCAGCCTGACGGTCAACGTGCCGGGAAGCACGCTGTTTGTTGAGAAGACCTGCGACACGTTCGAAGAAGGAGTGGACCAATGTGTGGACTCTATGAAGGTGCAGCTGACGAAATTTAAAGAAAAACTGCGTAATAGATAAAAAAACATCCGAAAAATTTTGGTGATTAAAAAATAAGTCGTATCTTTGCAGCCGTTTTAGAACACATCCTAACTGCTCAGTCAGACGGCTGCAGGGATTTGCCTCTTTAGCTCAGTTGGCCAGAGCACGTGATTTGTAATCTCGGGGTCGTTGGTTCGAATCCGACAAGAGGCTCACCAAGCGACACGAAGGATGGACGTTTGAAGACAGAAGAGTTCTTTCAGACACGGGTGGATACCAGAGTGGCCAAATGGGGCAGACTGTAAATCTGCTGGTTTTTACCTTCGGTGGTTCGAATCCATCTCCACCCACTTCAGTAGAAGTTTTGCGGGATTTTTGACAAGCCGAGAGCGGAAGTTCGCTGACGCCGAGGCAAAGATGAAATGCCGTCTTGCGGAAATAGCTCAGTTGATAGAGCACTAGCCTTCCAAGCTGGGGGTCGCGG
>CAMOPD010000129.1 GCA_946622085.1 uncultured Prevotellaceae bacterium
CAACCGAATGAACGACGCAAAAATCATCAACGACCCGGTGTTCGGGTTCATCAAGATTCCGCGCGGACTGCTGCTCGACATCGTGAAGCACCCCCTCATGCAGCGCCTCTCGCGCATTCGCCAACTGGGCATGGCCTCGGTGGTCTATCCGGGAGCACAGCACACGCGATTCCAGCATTCGCTGGGAGCCTTCTATCTGATGAGCGAGGCCGTGACGACGCTCGCCCAGAAAGGCATCTTCATCTTCGACAGTGAAGCCGAAGCCGTGAAGGCCGCCATTCTGATGCACGACATTGGCCACGGGCCTTTCTCCCACGTGCTGGAGAACACCCTCATCAGCGGCATCTCCCACGAAGAGATTTCGCTGATGATGATGGACGAGATAAACCGCCAGATGAACGGCGCACTCAACCTGGCCATCAGCATCTTCAAAGACCTGTATCCCAAGCGATTCCTCCATCAGCTCATTTCCAGCCAGCTCGACATGGACAGGCTGGACTATCTGCGGCGCGACTCGTTCTTCACGGGTGTCACCGAGGGCAACATCGGCTCGGCCCGCATCATCAAGATGCTCAATGTGGTGGACGACAGGCTGGTGGTCGACTCCAAGGGCATCTATTCGATAGAGAACTTCCTCACGTCGCGCCGGCTGATGTACTGGCAGGTGTATCTGCACAAGACGGCAGTGGCCTGCGAGAAAGTGCTGGTGAACACGCTCCTGCGCGCCAAGCATCTGGCCATGCAGGGGCGCGACATCTTTGCGCCGCCCCAGCTGCGCTACTTCCTCACCAACGACTGCGACAAAGACTGGTTTGAAAACCATGAAGAAGCCCTCCGCCACTACGAACGGCTGGACGACAACGACATCTGGAGCGCCGTGAAAGTGTGGATGGAAAGCGACGACCGCATACTCTCGCTCCTGGCCAGCAACCTCATCAACCGCCGACTCTTCCGGGTGGAGGTGCAGGAGGAGCCCATCAGCGAGGAGCGCATCGACGAGTTGCTCAACGAGATAGCCCGCCAGGCTGGCATCGACAAGGCCGACGCCCACTACCTGATGAGCATCAACAGGATAGAAAAAGACATGTACGACGTGCACGACGACCACATAGACATACTCTACAAAGACAACACCACAAAAGACATTGCTGAGGCTTCAGAAATATTAATTGTTTCGCTGCTATCCAAAAAAATACGTAAATATTATCTGTGTTATCAGCGTTTTTGAGTTTTTTTTATTAAATTTGCACGATTTATTGCATGTTATAACATATACCTATCTTTTTATGGAGTTTACAGCAAGACAAATTGCAGAGTTCATCGGCGGACGCATTGAAGGAGACGAAAATGCTGCCGTCAACACTTTTGCCAAGATAGAAGAAGGAAAACCCGGAGCCATATCATTCCTATCCAATCCGAAATATACACACTTTTTGTATACCACCGAGTCGACCATCGTTCTGGTGAACGACGACCTGAAGCTCGAAGAGCCCGTCTCGGCCACCCTCATCCGCACTGCCAATGCCTACGAGGCTGTGGCCAAGCTCTTGCAGCTCTACGAGTCGATGAAGCCCCGCAAGACGGGCATCGATCCCCTGGCATTCGTTTCGCCATCGGCCAAGATTGGCCAGAACTGCTACATAGGTGCTTTTGCCTATGTGGGCGAAGGAAGCGAGATTGGCGACAACACGCAAATCTATCCCCACGCCGTGGTGGGCGACGGCGTGAAGATGGGCAGCCAGTGCCTGCTCTATCCCAACGTCACCATCTATCAGGGCTGCCGCCTGGGCAACCGCGTCACCATCCATGCTGGCAGCGTGATTGGTGCCGACGGCTTCGGCTTTGCCCCCAACACCGAGGGCTACGACAAGATTCCGCAGATAGGCATCGTCACCATTGAGGACGATGTGGAGATAGGTGCCAACACCTGCATCGACCGCTCCACCATGGGCAGCACCATCATACGCCGAGGCGTGAAGCTCGACAATCTGGTGCAGATAGCCCACAACGTAGAGGTGGGCGAAAACACGGTCATGTCGGCTCAAGTGGGCGTGGCTGGCAGCACCAAGGTAGGCGCCTGGTGCATGTTCGGCGGACAGGTGGGGCTGGCAGGCCACATCACCATAGGCGACAAGACCTTCCTCGGAGCCCAGTCGGGAGTGCCCGGCAGCCTGAAAGGCAACGAGTCGCTCATCGGCACACCGCCCATGGAGCCCCGCAGCTACTTCAAGTCGCAGGCCATTTTCCGCCGTCTGCCCGAACTCTACAAGCAAATCAACGAGTTGCAGAAGCAAGTGGACGAACTCAAGACAAGAAACAAGTAACTACCTATTTATATATTAAGAGAAATGTTGAAACAGCAGACACTGAAAGGCAGCTTTTCGCTATGCGGAAAAGGACTGCACACAGGACTGAGCCTGACGGTTACGTTCAATCCGGCTCCTGAAAACACCGGCTACAAAATACAGCGCATCGACCTCGAAGGAATGCCCACAATCGACGCCATCGCCGAAAATGTGATCGACACCCAGCGGGGAACGGTTTTGGGAAAGGGCGACGTGCGCGTCTCCACTGTTGAGCATGGACTCTCAGCGCTCTATGCACTGGGCATCGACAACTGCCTCATACAGGTGAACGGGCCCGAATTCCCCATCCTCGACGGAAGCGCCAAAATCTTTGTCGACAAGATTCTGGAGATAGGCAAAGAGGAGCAGAACGCACCGAAGGACTACTACGTCATCCGCAAGAAAATAGAAGTGAAGGACGAACAGTCGGGCTCGTGCATCACCATTCTTCCCGACGAGGAATTCAGCCTCACGGCCATGTGCTCGTTTGAATCGAAATTCATCAACAGCCAGTTCGCATCGCTCGAAAAAGTGGAAGACTTTGCCAAGGAAATCGCGCCCGCCCGCACATTCGTCTTCGTGCGCGACATTGAGCCCCTGCTCCAGGCCAACCTCATCAAGGGCGGCGACTTCGACAACGCCATCGTCATCTATGAAAAGCAAACCACCCAGGAACGCCTCGACATGCTGGCCGACATGCTCGGCGTGGAGCATCGCGATGCCAACGAACTGGGATACATTCAGCACAAACCGCTGGTTTGGGAAAACGAATGCACACGCCACAAACTGCTCGACATCATCGGCGACATGGCCCTCATAGGCAAGCCCATCAAGGGCCGCATCATTGCCACCCGCCCGGGACATACCATCAACAACAAGTTTGCACGCCAAATAAGGAAGGACATCCGCAAGCACGAAATCCAGGCTCCCATCTACGACCCCAACGAAGACCCCATCATGGACAACATCCGCATCCGCGAATTGCTGCCCCATCGCTACCCCATGCAGCTGGTCGACAAGGTCATCTCCCTTGGAGCCATGAGCATCACGGGCGTAAAGAACGTGACGGCCAACGAGCCTTTCTTCCAAGGCCACTTCCCCGAAGAGCCGGTGATGCCAGGCGTCCTGCAGATTGAGGCCATGGCACAATGCGGCGGACTGCTGGTGCTCAACACGCTGGAGGAGCCCGAGCGCTGGTCAACCTACTTCATGAAAATCGACGGCGTGAAATTCCGCCAGAAAGTGGTTCCCGGCGACACGCTCATCTTCAAAGTCGACCTGCTGGCCCCTGTGCGCCACGGCGTATCCTCCATGCGAGGCTACATCTTCGTAGGCGACCATGTGGTGGCCGAAGCCACTTTCACCGCACAAATCGTCAAAAACAAGTAATCCCGAAACGATATGAACCAAATCAGTCCTTTAGCATTTGTACACCCCGAGGCTAAGTTGGGCGACAACAACATCATCGGTCCTTTCTGCTACATCGACCGCAACACGGTGCTGGGCAACAACAATGTGCTCCAGAACAGCGTCACCATCAATTATGGTGCCCGCATCGGTTCAGACAATGAGATATTCCCTGGCGCCAGCCTCTCCACGAAGCCTCAAGACCTGAAATTCAAGGGCGAAGACACCGTCTGCGAGATTGGCAACAACAACAGCATCCGCGAGAATGTGACCATCTCGCGGGGCACGGCCTCGAAAGGCACCACCATTGTTGGCAATGGCAATCTGCTCATGGAAAACATGCACGTGGCCCACGACTGCGTCATCGGCAACGGATGCATCATCGGCAACTCCACCAAGTTTGCCGGAGAAGTGGTCGTTGACGACTATGCCATCATCAGCGCCACCTGCCTCTTCCATCAGTTCTGCCACGTGGGCAGCTACATCATGTTCCAGGGGGGCAGCCGCACCAGCCAGGACATACCGCCCTATGTCATTGCCGGAAAGGAGCCCGTGAGATATGCCGGAGTGAACATCATCGGCCTTCGACGCCGCGGATTCAGCAACGAAACCATCCAGCTCATCCACGAAGCCTATCGGCTGCTCTACTCCAAGGGCGTGCTGGCCGAAGGCATTGAGGAGATACGCAAGAATCTGCCCGAATGTGATGAAATCAACAACATCATCAACTTCGTGCAGAACAGCAAGCGCGGCATCATCCGATAGAAAAGGACAACAGGCAGCCAAGCCGAGAAGAAGAAAGATCATCGACAGCCACCGACGTGAAAACACTCATCGTCATATTAGGACCTACAGGTGTCGGCAAGACGGAATTATGTCTCCGTCTTGCCGATCATTTTTCTATACCTATTATTAATGCCGACTCGCGACAGCTGTTTGCCGAGATTCCCATCGGCACCGCCGCCCCCACCGCCGAGCAACGCCGACGGGTGGTACACTTCTTCGTGGGCACCCTCCATCTGGAGGATTACTACAGCGCCTCCATGTTTGAGCAAGAAGCTCTGACCATCATCGGCAAACAACTGGAAACCAACGACATGGCCCTAATGTCGGGCGGTTCCATGATGTACATCGATGCTGTTTGCAATGGCATTGACGACATCCCCACAATCGACGACAAGACACGCGCCACCATGAAGGCGCGACTGGCCAGCGAAGGCCTGCCGGCTTTGGTTGACGAGCTTCGGCGTCTCGACCCCGAACATTGGGCCATCGTCGACAAGAACAACCCCCGCCGGGTGGTCCACGCGCTCGAGATTTGCCACATGACGGGCCAGACCTACACCTCGTTTCGGAAAAGCGAGCAGAAGCAACGCCCGTTCAGCATCGTCAAGATAGGACTGAACCGACCGCGCGAAGAGCTCTATGAACGCATCAATGAGCGCGTGCTCAGGATGATGGACGCGGGGCTGGAGGAAGAAGCCCGGCGCGTATATCCCAAACGCGCGCTAAACGCCTTGAACACTGTGGGATACAAGGAATTGTTCGACTACTTCGACGGCACCACCGACCGCGCCGAGGCCGTGCGCCGCATACAGTCGAACACGCGCCGCTATTGCCGCAAGCAGCTCACCTGGTTCAAGCGCGATGCCCAGATACACTGGTTCCACCCCGACAATCATGAAGAAATCATAAAATATATTGAGAGTTTGACTTAGATTCTCGTTTTATTCGTAATTTTGCACCTAAATCACTAATCAAGCATTCCATGCACAGCATTAAGAAATTCTTCAAAGCCTGTTGGCGAAAGATAAAAGGCTTCTGGTCTTGGTATAAGAAACTCTATAAAGGCCGCAAATGGTACATCAAGACAGCCGCAGGCATCGTTACTTTCTTCCTTCTTTTCTTCCTCTACCTTGGAATGGTAGACCACAATTTCCTGTGGCTCTTCGGCAAGTCGCCCGGCTTCAGTGAAATCAAGAAACCCGTCACGAGCGAAGCATCCGAAATCTACAGCGCCGACGGCGTGCTCATTGGCAAGTATTTCAATGAGAACCGCACCCCCGTGAACTTTGAAGAAGTGAACCCCATGTTCTGGAAAGCCCTCATCGACACCGAAGACGAGCGCTTCTACCACCACATGGGCATCGACCCCCAGGGCCTGTTTGGTGCCGTGAAGGATGCCATTCTCCACCGCAATGCCCGCGGCGCTTCCACCATCACGCAGCAGCTGGCCAAGAACATGTATAAGATGCGTTCCACCGGCAATTCGTCGGGCCTGCTGAGCAACATCCCCGGCCTGAAGATGCTCATCGTGAAGACCAAGGAATGGATCATCGCCACCAAGCTCGAGATGACCTACGACAAGGACGAAATCCTCACGATGTATGCCAACACCGTGGACTTCGGCTCCAACGCCTTCGGCATCAAGACGGCCT
>CAMOPD010000130.1 GCA_946622085.1 uncultured Prevotellaceae bacterium
CGCGACGGCATTGCCATTGCCGCCTATGAGGTGATGGCCGCCGTGACGCTCGTAGTCATCGGCAAGTTCCTTCTGCCCGTGATGCTCGACCGCAAGATTTTCACCATCCCGCAGTTCCTGCGCGAGCGCTACAACGACGGCGTGGGCCTGGCCTTCTCTATCCTCTGGCTGTTCCTCTACGTGTTTGTCAATCTGACGTCTGTGGCTTGGCTCGGAGCCCTGGCCATTGAGCAGATTCTCGGTCTGCAGGGCCTGGCCGTGAGTGTCTTCGGCATAGAGATTTCCATCCGCATGCTCATCATCCTCTTCCTCTTCATCATTGCCGGTGTCTACTCCATCTACGGCGGTTTGGCATCTGTGGCCTGGACCGACGTGATGCAGGTGACGTTCCTCGTGGGCGGTGGTCTCATCACAGCCTTCGTGGCATTGAAGGAAATGGGTGTCATCATGGGTACCGATGCCCTGGGTGCACTCGGACAAGTTTACACAGACATGACGACTGGCGCTCACGCACAGGACGTACACTTCCACCTCGTCATTCAGGAGAGCCACAATGCCAGCGCCTTTGCCAATGTGCCTGGTATTGCAGCCGTTGTGGGTGGTGTATGGCTCACCAACTTGGGCTACTGGGGCTTCAACCAGTACATCATCCAGAAGGGTCTGGCCGCCAAGAACATCGACGAGGCAAAGAAGGGTCTCATCTTCGCCGGATTCCTCAAGATTTTGATTCCGTTCATCGTGGTACTGCCCGGCATCTGCGCCTACTACATCATGCAGGATCCCTCGAGATTTGCCAGCATGAATCTGGCCGGAAACATCAACGTGGCCGACGATGCCTACCCCTGGCTCATCCGCAACTTCACGCCGACGGGCATCAAGGGTCTGAGCTTCGCCGCCCTGACGGCAGCCATCATCTCTTCACTGGCCTCGATGTTCAACTCCACCTCTACCCTCTTCACGATGGACATCTACAAGAAGTACATCAACAAGCAGGCAGGCGACAAGCAGCTGGTGAACGTGGGCCGTCTGGTGGCCGTTTGCGCCCTGCTGATTGCCCTCATCGCCGTAAAGCCTCTCCTTGGCGGTCTCGACCAGGCCTTCCAGTACATTCAGGAGTATTCGGGCTTCATCTATCCTGGCATCATCACCGTCTTCGGTCTGGGTCTGCTCTGGAAGCGCGCTTCCTCCACCGCTGCCGTCTGGACAGCCATCATCACCATTCCGCTGGGCGTGCTTTTCAAGGTGTGCCTGCCCGATGTGGCCTTCCAGTTCCGTGCCGGCTATATCTTCATCATCCTCGTCAGCTTCTTTGTGCTCGTGAGCTATCTCGACAAGAAGTTTGTCAGCTGCGATCAGCCTGCTGAGGGCGACCAGCAGAAGATGATTCTCTGGGCCAAGGTGCTCGGCGGCGTGGGCGCTCTGATGATCATCGTGGCCATCATCGTCATTGCCCTTGGAGCCATGAATCCCGGTGCCGATCCCGACACCAACTTCATAGCCTATCTCAACGACATAGGCTTCCAGGCATTCATCTTCTTCGGTGTGCTGGTGGGCTGCAATGCCATCTGGCTCTATAGCAACGCCAAGGACAAGAAGCAAGACAAGAAGGCTCTGCCCATCAACCTCAATCTGTTCTCCACCACGCGTGGCTACACCTATGGAACGATTGGCATCTGCCTCATCACCTTCCTGCTCTACGCCATTCTGTGGTAACCATTAAGCAAGATGGAATCTGAAAGAAGCTCCACAATGATGTGGAGGCTTGCTTTCAGGTTCCATTACCAAACACACATAACATCAAGAAAAGAAAATGACAGGTTTTTACGGCGAGCATTCAAAGGTCTGGGTTTCGGTAGACTGCATCATCTTCGGATTCGACCACGACAAGCTGAAGCTCCTCATCGGCAAACGGCAAATGGACCCGGGCCGCGGCGAGTGGTCGCTCTACGGTGGATTCGTGGCGCCCGATGAGAGCCTTGAAGATGCTGCCTACAGAGTACTGCTCAATCTGACAGGTCTCAAGAAAATCTACATGAAACAAGTGGGGGCTTTCGGAGCCATCGACCGCGACCCCGGCGAGAGAGTAATCTCGGTGGCCTACTGTGCGCTCATCAACGTTAACGATTATGATGCCCACCTCCAGGAAGAGCATGGGGTGCAATGGGTGTCGCTCGATGAGCTGCCCAGGCTCTATTCCGACCACAACGAGATGGTGAGAAAGGCCATCACGCTGCTGCGCCGGCGCATCAACACCGAGCCGCTGAGCTTCAATCTGCTGCCCAGCCTCTTCACTCTCACCCAGCTGCAGCACGTCTATGAAGCCATTCTCGGCGAAGAAATCGACAAGCGCAACTTCCGGAAGCGCATCAAGCAGATAGACTTCATCGAGAAGACGGAACTCATAGACAAGACCACCTCGAAGCGTGGAGCAGCACTCTATCGCTTCAACAAGCGGGCCTACTCGGAAGACTCCACCTTCAAGCTGTAAGAAAGAAAAGTAATCATTAGTAAACGAACAATAAAATGTTAGAAGAACTGAAAGAAAAAGTGTTCAAGGCAAACCTTGACCTCGTAAAGCATCATCTCGTCATCTTCACATGGGGCAATGTCTCTGGCATTGACCGCGAAAAGGGATTGGTGGTCATCAAGCCTTCGGGCGTTGACTACGACGTGATGAAACCCTCCGACATGGTGGTCGTTGACCTCATGACGGGCAAAGTGGTCGAAGGCGACCTCAACCCGTCGTCCGACACCCCCACACACCTTATTCTCTATAGGGAGTTCCCCGAGATTGGCGGCGTGGTTCACACCCACTCCACCTACGCCACGGCGTGGGCACAGGCAGGCAAGGACATTCCAAGCATCGGCACCACTCATGCCGACTATTTCCACGACAGCATTCCCTGCACCGACGATATGGTGGCCTCGCAGATGGCCGAATATGAGAAAGAAACGGGCGTCGTCATCGTCGACCGCTTCCGCCGCGACAACATCAACCCCAACCACACCCCTGGCGTGCTGGTGAAGAACCACGGGCCCTTCTCTTGGGGAAAGAATCCCGACAATGCCGTCTACAATGCCGTTGTCATGGAGCAAGTGGCCAAGATGGCCTTCGTGTCGTTCACGGTGAATCCCGACACGACGATGAATCCGCTCTTGGTAGAGAAACACTTCTCGCGCAAGCATGGCCCTAATGCATATTACGGACAGAAGAAGAAACAATAATAATTTAACTTAAAAACTTAATAACTAAAAACTTATTCATTATGATTAAAGCATTTGACAATTTCGAGATTTGGTGGGTAACAGGTGCACAACTTCTTTACGGAGGCGACGCCGTAGTGGCTGTTGACGGCCATTCAAAGGAAATGGTTGCCGGACTGAACGAGAGTGGCATCATCCCCATCAAAGTGGTATATAAGGGCACGGCCAACAGCTCAAAGGAAGTAGAGGATGTGATGAAGGCCGCCAACAACGACGACAAGTGCGTGGGCATCATCACATGGATGCACACCTTCTCGCCCGCCAAGATGTGGATCAAGGGCCTGCAGGCCTTGCAGAAGCCGCTGCTCCACTTCCACACCCAGTACAACGCCGAGATTCCCTGGGACACCATGGACATGGACTTCATGAACCTCAACCAGAGTGCACACGGCGACATTGAGTTCGGCCACATCTGCACCCGCATGCGCGTGGCTCGCAAGGTGGTTTGCGGCTACTGGAAGAACGCTGACGTTCAGGAGAAGATTGCCGTTTGGGCACGCGTGGCAGCCGGTGTTGCCGATGCTAAGCAGGTGCGCTGCCTCATGTTCGGCATGAACATGAACAATGTAGCCGTGACCGACGGCGACCGCGTGGAGTTCGAACAGCGTCTGGGCTACCACGTTGACTACTATCCCGTTTCGTCGCTCATGGAATACTTCAAGAAAGTGACCGACGCTGAAGCCGACGAGCTGGTAGAGGAATACAAGAAGCAATACACCATCAAGATCGACGAGAGCGGTGAAGAGGTTTACTGGGAGAAGGTGAAGAACGCCGCCAAGGCCGAAATCGCCATCCGCCGCGTGCTGAAGGATCAGGGCGCCACGGCCTTCACCACCAACTTCGACGACCTGGGCGATGCCGACATCAACGATCCGAACTTCGTTGGTTTCGACCAGATTCCAGGACTGGCATCTCAGCGACTGATGGCCGAGGGCATCGGCTTCGGTGCCGAAGGCGACTGGAAGACAGCCTGCCTCTATCGCACGCTGTGGGTCATCCAGCAGGGCATGAACAAGGGCTGCTCCTTCCTCGAGGACTATACGCTCAACTTTGCCGGCGACCGCTCGTCGTGCCTCCAGAGCCACATGCTCGAGGTTTGTCCGCTCATTGCCGTCGACAAACCCACACTCGAAGTTCACTTCCTCGGCATCGGCATCCGCAAGCAGCAGACCGCCCGTCTGGTGTTCACCTCGAAGGTCGGCCGTGGCATCAAGGCCACCGTTGTAGACCTGGGCAACCGCTTCCGCCTCATTTCCCAGGAAGTGGAGTGCATCGAGCCGAAACCCATGCCCAACCTGCCCGTGGCCAGCGCCCTCTGGGTGCCGCAGCCCACGTTTGAGATTGGTGCAGGCGCTTGGATTCTGGCTGGTGGCACCCACCACAGCGCCTTCTCCTACGACATCACCGAGGAGTATTGGGAAGACTTTGCTGAGATGCTCGGCATCGAGTATGTGAAGATCAACAAGGACACCAAGACCTATGATTTCAAGCAGCAGCTCCAGAACAACGAGATCTACTACATGTTGAACAAAGCTTTGAAGTAAGAGAGATATGACAGCAAAACAAACCATCGAAGCAGGAAAAGCCATTCTCGGCATAGAATTCGGCTCCACCCGCATCAAGGCAGTCCTCATCGACGAGGACAACAAGCCCATTGCCCAGGGCTCGCACGAGTGGGAGAACCAGCTCGTCGACGGCCTGTGGACCTACAGCACCGAGGCCATTTGGTATGGACTTCAAGACTGCTACGCAGAACTGCGCAAGGACGTTCTGAAGCAATACGACTGCGAGATAGAAGCCCTGGCCGCCATTGGCTTCTCGGCCATGATGCACGGCTACATGGCCTTCAACGACAAGCAGGAGATACTGGTGCCCTTCCGCACCTGGCGCAACACCAACACCGCCAAGGCTGCCGCCAAGCTCTCCGAACTCTTCAACTACAACATTCCGCTGCGCTGGAGCATAAGCCACCTCTACGAGGCTATTCTCGACAACGAGGAGCACGTCGGCGACATTAAGTACCTGACCACGCTGGCTGGCTATGTTCACTGGCAGGTGACAGGACAGTTCGTGCTGGGCGTTGGCGATGCCTCGGGCATGATTCCCGTTGACCCCAACACCAAGACCTACGATGCCACCATGGTGGAGAAGTTTAACAAGCTCATCGAACCGAAGGGCTTCAGCTGGACACTGCTCGACATCCTGCCCAAGTCGCTCAACGCGGGCGACAATGCCGGCTTCCTCACTCCCGAAGGAGCCAAGCGGCTCGACGTGAGCGGCCACCTCAAGGCTGGCATCCCCGTATGCCCGCCAGAGGGCGATGCAGGCACGGGCATGGTTGCCACCAATGCCGTGAAGCAACGCACGGGCAACGTCAGCGCCGGAACATCGTCGTTCTCGATGATTGTTCTTGAGAAGGAGCTCTCCAAGCCCTACGAGATGATCGACATGGTGACCACCCCCGACGGCTCGCTCGTGGCCATGGTTCACTGCAACAACTGCACCAGCGACCTCAATGCCTGGGTGAACCTCTTCAAGGAGTATCAACAGCTGCTGGGCGTGCCTGTAGACATGAACGAAGTGTTCGGCAAGCTCTACAACAACGCGCTCAACGGCGACCCCGACTGCGGCGGACTCATCTCCTACAACTACATCTCCGGCGAGCCCGTCACGGGTCTGGCCGAAGGCCGCCCGCTCTTCGTGCGCTCAGCCAACGACAAGTTCAATCTGGCCAACTTCATGCGCGCCCATCTCTATGCCTCGGTAGGTGTTCTGAAGATTGGCAACGACATCCTGCTCAAGGAGGAGAAGGTGAAGGTGGACCGCATCACCGGTCATGGAGGCCTCTTCAAGACCAAGGGCGTGGGCCAGCGCATCCTCGCCGCTGCCATCAACTCGCCCATCTCCGTCATGG
>CAMOPD010000131.1 GCA_946622085.1 uncultured Prevotellaceae bacterium
CGATGGTCACGCCCGCAAGAACAGTCGAATTGGCTCCTATCCATACGTTCTTGCCGATGTGGATGGGGGCATACGACATGCTTTGGCGCTTGGCTGGGTCAAGTTCGTGGTTGAGTGTGGCCAGCACGACGTTGTGGCCGATGAGTGCGCCCTCGTCGATGGTGATGCCGCCTTGATCCTGAAACTTGCAGCCCATATTGATGAACACGCGTTCGCC
Source organism: uncultured Prevotellaceae bacterium (assembly GCA_946622085.1). Taxonomy (GTDB): domain Bacteria; phylum Bacteroidota; class Bacteroidia; order Bacteroidales; family Bacteroidaceae; genus Prevotella. Next base: position 218 of record CAMOPD010000131.1, read on the forward strand.
AACAACGGTGTTTTTTCCGCAATCGGTATAAAATGGCGGAAACATCCCTACCGTCTTGGGAACCTCTCGCCCCCATAGTTGCTCCAATAAATCGTGCAACTGCTCTGGGGTATGATACTTTCCGTTAATCTCAGCCGGACGACTGATGCTCACCGTCGTCTTCTTCAGGGCTTCCTGAGACAGCTGATGAAACATCCTATGGACATCGGAGCCACCTATGACGGGCTTACCTGATGCCATGTAGTCACGAAATTCTTGTATTGTCATAGCTTATTAACCATTTACGAATTCATTTGATTTCGTCAAATACTTTGACCGAATGGCCTTTGGGAGCTTCGAAGCGATGAGCTGATAAGACTCTCTGATCAATCCCTCGACTATTGCTTCGTCCATCTCTTCGTAATATACGTCGCTCCAGTGTATTTTGTTCCAATGATAGGCTGGTGTAACGGCTGAGAATTGTTCTCTGAGTTCGATATTTCTGTCTGGTGACAGTTTCAGGGCGATTCTTGAAACGCCATCCTTCCTGTCATACCTGCCACCGCCTAACCACAGGCAGACGAATATCTTTCCTTCCAAGCGGAAGTTAAGGATGTCTTCACCAAACGCTTGGTCTTCGGTCACTCCTGGGAGTGATAACGTGTAGTCTCTGACCTGCTCAATGTTCATACTTGGAAAAACTATTCATTCTTTTGATTAATTAAATACACTACCACCCTGACCATCACGTCCTTTTCCTCCGTTCTGTTCTCGGCAATCAAATCTGCTTTTTGTCGCTACAGGACGGAAATGCTTGAACCGAGTGCCGAGCAATCGGACCAGTTCTGGTGTGGAGTATTCATATAGGTCTGTCATTGCATAAGAATATTATATTTCTGTAAAGTGACATTATCATCAGCATTACTTGTTATTTTCACCTATTTTATATTTAAGATACAAAAATACAAATATCTTATCAATCTGAATCGCCTTTACAGGAAAAAGGTACTGTCCTGCATCATTTTTAACTTTTATCTGCCACAAATAAACATTCTGTGAATGTTGGTTCTCGCCGTAGGCGACTCAAAAGGAACTAAAACATAGTAGTAATAAGTGTTTCATCTTGGAAAAGGCACAGCATCTCGCCGAAAACAGGCTACTCTCTGTCTGTTGACTTAAGTCAATAGATCTGTTGACTTAAGTCAACGGACCTGTTGACTCCAGTCAACAGACCTGTTGACTCCAGTCAACGGAGAGAAAACATGCCGCTCTCGATGAGAGAGCTGCCCGATTGCCTATAGGGGGGCCGACAATTGGAGCAAGCCGAGGGAACGATGATGTAGACAGGCATTCATATCACGAAGCTTGTCTACGGGAAGCCATGACTATTGATGTCCGTGGAAAACGGGGCATTTTGCCGGCAGGCATTGGCAATTAGAAAAAAGTAACTTTTGGAATGCGGCATATTAGCAGAAAAAGATTACCTTTGCAAGGCAAAGTGCGCGCATGTGAACGCATGTCGCGCCGCGGGGAAGCTCATCCCCATCCACCGCAAAGGAAAACAGTAAACGAGAAAAAAGAGAAGCGAAACAAGAGTGAAGTTGATAAGACGCATCATCAGTTGGACGATATGGAGCCTGGCGGCTCTCTACGTTGCAGCCATTGTGCTGCTCCACGTGCCTGCATTTCAGCGGTTTGTGGGGTCGCAGGTGGCTTCGGCCATCGGCCAGAAGCTGGGCACGAAGGCCGAAGTGGGGCGCGTGGACCTTGGTTTCCTGAACCGACTGATCGTCGACGGCGTAGTGATATACGACCAGCATGGCAAGCAGATGATTCGAGCATCGAGACTGGCCGTGAACGTGAACCTGCTGGAACTGCCGAAGGGGAAAATCGCCATTTCATCGGCTCAGCTCTTTGGTTTGCAGGGACAATTCTATCAGGAGTCGGCACAGGCCAAGCCCAATTTTCAGTTCGCTCTCGACTCGCTGGCTTCGAAGGACACGACAAGCCACACGCCGCTCGACCTGCGCGTCAACTCGCTCATTGTGCGCCACGGAGCAGTGAGTTATCACCGGCTCGACCTGCCGCCTGCAAGGGGACGGCTGACCCCCGCACATATCGACCTGACGAACATCAGCGCCCACGTGATGCTCAACGAGCTGACCGACTCGACGCTCGACGTGACACTGAAGAAGCTGTCGGCCAAGGATGCGGCTTCGGGAATGGACTTGCAACACCTGGCCTTCAAGCTGGAGGCCGACCACCGGCAGGCCCGCCTCTGGGGGCTGGACCTGAAAATGCCGGGCACGCACCTGCACTCCGACTCCATCGCAGCCACCTACAGCTATCTGGAGGGCAAGCTCTCCATGCACTCGGTGAGATTCAGCGGCACGATAGGCCCCTCGGTCATCACGCCTTGCGACGTGAAAGCCGTGGTGCCACAACTCAGTTCGTTCACGAAACCGATGTCGATGAAATGGGCCTTTTCGGGCACTCAGACCACCCTGCGCGTGGATTCGCTCGAGGTGAAATCGCTCGAGGAAGGCTTCCATCTGCAGGCCGACGGCTCGCTCACGAGTAGCGACCTGTTGCGCTGGAGTGCCAACATACAAGACCTGAACCTGAGCGCCAAGGCCATTGACTTCGTATCGAAGAACGTGCAAGGCAAGAGCCTGAAACTGCCCGAGGAAGTGACCCGACTGGGCGACGTGAGATTCCGCGGAATCATCGGCGGAGCGGGCAAAGACCTTTCAGCCAAAGGCATACTGAACTCGGATGCCGGCAATGCACGTCTCGGCGTGGGCGTGAAGGGAAGCAGCGTGACGGGCCGCATAGAAACCCAGGGGCTGGACCTGAGACGCATATTCAACAACGACGACTTGGGCAACATCGTGACGAGCATCGACGTAGATGCCCTGCTCAAGCCCAACGGTAAGCCCCAGATAAAAGCTAACGGAAAGATTTCACAGTTGGACTATAAGTCGTACACATTCAACGACATAACCGTCAACGGCGAATATAACGACGGAACGTTCGACGGACTGCTCGGCATCAACGATCCCAATGGCGAGGTGAACCTGAAAGGACAATTCAACACCTCCCTGAAGACACCCTCGGCCCACCTGAAAGCCTCGGTGAAGCAGCTCAACCCGTCGGCCATGAAGCTGACCGACAAATGGCCGGGCACCACCTTCAGCATGGACGTTGACGCCAACTTCACCGGCCGGACGCTCAACACCGCCGAGGGGCAGGTGGCTATAGGCCATTTCGCGATGAAAAGTGAGGAAAACGACTTCCAAATGGACCATTTCATCGTCGAGGCAAGCAACAACCAGGGCGAGCACGCGCTCAACCTGAGAAGCGACTTTGCCGACATGACGCTCAAGGGACGCTACGACCTGCAGACACTTGCGCAGAGCATCACCAACTTTGTGGGCTCGAAGCTCCCCACCCTGCCCGGACTGCCACGGCAGACCAATAGCCGCAACAACAACTTCACGCTCTCGGCCACGCTCACCGACACCGAATGGCTGAAGCGCCTGCTCGGCATCCCGCTAACGCTCGACGAGCCTTTGTATCTCTATGGAAGACTGGACGATAACACCCACCGGCTCAACCTTGAATGCAGCGCCCCGGCGCTCTATTACGACGGCAGCCGGTATGAAGATGCGCGCCTGTCGCTCACCACGCCCAACGACACGCTCTTCGCCCAGGCCGACGTGAAGAAAGTGATGGACAACGGCCACCGGTTCAACTGGAACGTGAGCGCCAATGCCGTGAACAACAGGCTGCACGCCATCGTGGGCTTCGACAACAACGCGCGACGCAGATTCATGGGCAACCTGAACGCTGAAGCGCGATTTGAAAACAACGCCCTGGGCAAGCCCACGGCCCACATCAGCGTCAACCCATCGGAATTTCTCGTGAACGACACGGTGTGGAAAGTCCGCCCCTCGACCATCGACTATAGCGACCACCATCTGGAGGTGAACCGCTTTGCCATAGAGCACAACCAGCAGCACCTGCTCATAGACGGCCGCGCCACCAAGAGCGCCAGCGACTCACTGACCGTGGACCTGCGTGGCATCAACGTGAACTATATCACCAACCTGGTGAACTTCCATTCGGTGGAGTTCGGCGGGCTGGCCACGGGAAAAGCCTACATTTCATCGGCCTTCGCAACGCCCAACGCGTCGGCGCGGCTACGAGTGGACCGCTTCACATTTGAGGAGGGCCGCATGGGCGTGCTTAATGCCGACGTGAACTACAACCAGCGCGAAAAACAGATAGACATCGACGCCGTGGCCATCGACGCACCGGCATCGCGCACCGACATCAAGGGATATGTGTCGCCGGCACGCAACTACATCGACCTGGCCTTCCGCGCCAACAACAGCCGTCTGGACTTTCTCAACCACTTCTGCGGCAGCTTCTTGCGCAACGTTGACCTCTATGCCGACGGCGACCTGCGGCTCTGGGGGCCACTGAGCGACATGAACCTCACCGGAGAAGCCGTGGCCAACGGCACGGCCGACGTTATCAGCCTGAACACCACCTACAGGATGAAGAACGACACGGTGAGGCTGGTGCCCAACGAAATAGTGTTCCAGGGCGACACCATCACCGACCGCGAGGGCAACAAGGGCATCTTGAGGGGCGCACTTCACCACGACCATCTGACCAACCTGAGCTATGACATCGACGTGGAAGCACGCAACCTGCTGGCCTACGACTTTAAGAGCTACGACGAGGGCACCTTCTTCGGCACAGTCTACGCCACGGGCAATTGCGGCATTCACGGCAAGAGTGGCGAGGTGGTGATCGACGTGAACGTAAGACCGGAGAAGAAGTCGTTCATAGAATACAACGCCTCGGCTCCCGATGCCATAGGCACGCAGGACTTCATAGAATGGCGCGACCTCACCGCCAGCGGCGACATGCCCAGAACGCCCGATACGCGCGCTCCCCTTCCGGCCGAAGAAGATGAGGAAGAGGAAAGACCCGACATACCCACCGACATACGCCTGAACTTCCTCATCGACTGCACGCCCGACGCCACGCTCCGCCTCCTGATGGACCAGGCCAGCGGCGACTATATAGCCCTCAACGGCACGGGCACCATACGTGCCACCTTTTATAATAAGGGCGCGTTCAACATGTTCGGCACCTATCTCGTAGACCATGGCATCTATAAACTCACCATACAGAACGTCATCAAGAAAGACTTCCAGTTCCAGCAGGGCGGAACCATCGTCTTCGGCGGCGACCCCTACAACGCCCTGCTCAACCTGCAGGCCAACTACACCGTGAACGGAGTGCCGCTGAGCGACCTGCAACTGGGGCGCAGCTTCTCGAACAACAACATTCGCGTGGACTGCCTGATGAACATCACGGGAAGCCCCTATGAGCCGAAGGTGGACTTCGACCTGGAATTGCCCACCGTGAGCAGCGATGCCAACCAGATGGTGAGAAGCATCATCAACGGCCAGGAGGAAATGAACCAGCAAGTGATCTATCTGCTGGGCATCGGCCGCTTCTACGTGCCCGAGAACAACAACATGAACGACGGAGGAGTGCAGCAGAGCCAGACCAGCCTGGCCATGCAGAGCCTGCTCAGCGGCACCATCAGCCAGCAAATCAACAGCGTGCTCGGGAGCGTGCTGAAGAGCAACAACTGGAACTTCGGAGCCAACATCTCGACCGGCGACGAGGGATTCAACAATGCCGAATACGAAGGCCTGCTCAGCGGCAGGCTGCTCAACAACCGCCTGCTCATCAACGGTCAGTTCGGCTATCGCGACAATGCCAATGCCACCACATCGTTCATCGGCGACTTCGACATCCGCTATCTGCTCTTCCCCAACGGCAACCTGGCCATCAAAGCCTACAACCAGACCAACGATCGCTACTTCACCCGTAACAGTCTGACCACTCAGGGCATAGGCCTCATCATGAAAAAGGACTTCAACGGG
>CAMOPD010000132.1 GCA_946622085.1 uncultured Prevotellaceae bacterium
TATCTTGTCGGCGACTTCAACGACTGGCAGGAAACCGAAAAGTATAAGTGCAAGCGCATAGAAGGAACGGGAAACTGGGAACTGAAGCTGAAAGAAAAAGACCTGAAACACGGCCAGCTCTTCAAGATGCACGTGCGCTGGAATGGAGGCGAAGGAGAGCGCATCCCGGCATGGGCACAACGCGTGGTGCAAGACGACCAGACGAAGATCTTCTCGGCGCAGGTGTGGAATCCCGAGACACCCTACGTGTGGAAGAAGAAGAAATTCAAGGCCAACGTGAACCCCCTGCTCATCTACGAATGCCACATCGGAATGGGCGAGGATGCCGAGAAAGTGGGCACCTACACCGAATTCAAGGAGAACGTCCTTCCACGCATCATCAAGGATGGCTACAACTGCATTCAGATCATGGCCATACAGGAGCATCCCTACTATGGCTCCTTCGGCTATCACGTCAGCTCTTTCTTTGCGGCCAGTAGCCGCTTCGGCACTCCCGAGGAGCTGAAGTCGCTCATCGATACCGCCCATCAGAATGGCATTGCCGTCATCATGGACATCGTTCACTCTCACGCCGTGAAGAACGAAGTTGAGGGCCTGGGCAATCTGGCTGGCGACCCCAACCAGTTCTTCTATCCCGGCGACCGACACGAACATCCGGCCTGGGATAGCCTTTGCTTCGACTATGGCAATGACGGCGTGCTGCACTTCCTGCTCTCCAATTGCAAATATTGGCTTGAGGAGTTCCATTTCGACGGCTTCCGCTTCGACGGAGTGACCTCCATGCTTTACTATAGCCACGGATTGGGAGAGGCCTTCTGCAATTATGCCGACTATTTCAACGGCCATGAAGACGACAATGCCATCTGCTATCTCACCCTGGCCAACAAACTCATTCACGAGATTAATCCCCATGCCATCACCATTGCCGAGGAGGTGAGCGGCATGCCCGGATTGGCTGCCAAGTTTGAAGATGGAGGCTACGGATTCGACTATCGCATGGCCATGAACATACCCGACTATTGGATTAAGACCATCAAGGAGCAGGCCGACGAAAACTGGAAACCCAGCAGCATCTTCTGGGAGGTGAAGAATCGACGTCCCGACGAGAAGACCATCTCCTATTGCGAAAGCCACGACCAGGCTCTGGTGGGTGACAAGACCATCATCTTCCGCCTCATCGATGCCGACATGTACTGGCACTTTGCCAAGAAAGACATCAATGGCGTGGCCGAACGAGGAATAGCCCTGCACAAGATGATCCGTCTGGTGACGGCTGCTGCCATCAACGGCGGTTATCTCAACTTCATGGGCAACGAGTTCGGACATCCCGAATGGATCGACTTCCCCAGAGAGGGCAACGGATGGAGCTACAAATATGCCCGCCGTCAGTGGAATCTGGTCGACAATCCCGACCTCTGCTACCATTGGCTTGGCGACTTCGACCGCGAGATGCTACGTGTCATCAAGAGCCAGAAGAACTTCCAGAAGACGCCCGTCCAGGAAATCTGGCACAACGACGGCGACCAGGTGCTGGCCTTCATGCGCGGCGACCTCGTGTTCGTATTCAATTTCTCGCCAACGCGCTCATTCACCGACTATGGCTTCCTCGTGCCCACGGGCAGCTACGACGTGGTGCTCAACACCGACTCGAAGGCATTTGGCGGCAACGGCTTCGCCGACGACTCGATGACCCATCTCACCAATTACGACCCGCTCTATGTCAACGACCATAAGGAGTGGCTCAAGCTCTACATACCCGCCCGTTCGGCTGTAGTGCTAAAGAAAAACTAAGCAGAACACATGAACCAACTAAGCAAACATAGCACCGCCGTCTTGCGTACGGCGTGTGCTATTGTTTTTGTTCTTTTCACCTTCTCTTTCCTCTTCTACTATCAGGCCGATTTGCTGGCCTATACGCAACACGTGCTCTCTAAGGGGCGCACGCACTATGACGCCACCATCGGTGCCGTGCTCATCACCGTGGTGCTTACGCTCATCAGCTTCGGCGTATGGTCAGCCACAAAGCTCGACAAGGAGTTCCATTCGCTGGTATATTTCCCCTCCCTGCTCTTGCTCACCATGATGACAAGTGCCCGCCCCGTCAGCCAAACGCAGCTCCTCTTTCCTTCATGGCTTTGGCTTGTGCCCGTATTGTTGGTGGGCTATGTGGTCTTCATCGCCATCCACAAACAATATCAGCGCATAGACCCTTCTCCGGGCCACACCCATCAACTGATGCGCGTGGCCTGGATCAACATCACGACCCTCGCGCTGATGTTTCTTTTTGTGGGGCTTCTTAGCAATCACAACAATGTGGTTCACTATCGATTGCAGACCGAACGACTCATCAAGGAGAGGCGTTTCCACGAAGCCCTGCTCGTGGGCAAGAAGTCGCCCGACACGGATGAGAGTCTCACCATGTTGCGCATCTTTGCACTCTCGGCCAGCCATCAGCTACCCGAAAAGCTGTTCACCTATCCCCTGAAAGGCGCTTCCAAGGCCATGACTCCAAAGCCGGGTGCTGCGTGCCCGCTGCTCTTGCCTGCCAAGATTTTCTCCATGCAAGCCAGCCGCCATGCCACCGACTATCAGCTCTGTCGCGCCCTGCTCGACAAGGACATCGACCGCTTTGCCCAGTTGGCTCTGGCCCATAGGCTGGTGAACGATTCCACCAAGCTGCCCCGCCACTATGCCGAGGCGCTGACGCTCTATACCCACTTGCGCTCCAATCCGCTCATCGTCTATAAGAACGATGTCCGCGAAACCGATTACAATGACTTTCAGAAAGTGGATCGTGAAACGGCCGACGAGCGTGAACGCAAGAACCGCCTGCACGACGTTTTCGGCAACACCTATTGGTATTATTATCAGTATTCTGACTGACAATCCGTCTCTTCCACTCTTCCAGAGCACAAATAATGGAGAAAAAACTTTCGTTTTGGATTCCTTTTTCCTATCTTTGCATCACATTACTAACCAATTAATCAGTTCATCAACATGGGATACATAGAGAAAAACCTGATGGAAGGCGAGCATATCGTCATGCGGGCCGAGTTGCACTACATTGTCTATTGGCAACCTGCATTGCTCATATTGTTGTCCATTCTGCTTTTCGTCTTCCAAATCAGCCCCGAAGTCTACACCTATCAGGGCATCGTGGCAGCAATCCTGCTGGTCGTGGCATTTTTCATGGTCGTCTATATTCACGGCAACCGCAAGTACATACTCACCAACAAGCGGCTTATTGAGAAGATCGGAATCATTCGCCGCGATTCGCGCGAGCTCTTGCTCCGCAAGTGCGAAGGAGTTCAGTTGTCGCAGAGCATCATGGGCCGCATCCTCAACTATGGCACCGTCATCGTGTCTACTACGGGCGAAGCCACAAACGACTATAAGTTCATCAAAGACCCCATACGCTTCTCTACGCTCATCAATCAGCAGATTGATGCACTCAGAGACGACAGCTGATGGCTCTTTGCCACCAGTTGCCGCATGGATTCATGGTTCACCTTTCACCGGCCGTCATGATGCTCCGGCCATGGAATGGTGAACCATTTCTGTGTCTATTAAAACTCCACTTGTATTCTTGCGTTGAGTTGTCTGCCCGTCAGATAGTTGGGCACGGCATACTGCTGGTTCGTCACGTCGGTAATCCAGTAGTATGAGTTGACGTTGTTGATGCCCAGAAGGTTCAGGCAGTCAACGCCTATCCACACGTTGCGCAGGGGCGACTTGTGCTCTTTGTTCTCGTTTTTGAAAGCCCTGAAGCTCATGCCGATATCGGCGCGTTTGTAGGCTGGTGCCCTGAAGCTCTGCATTTCGAGCTCACGATGCGGAGGTCCGAAGGGCAGTCCGTCGGCATAAGCCAACTTGAGCGACATCTTCCACCGCTCCGTACCCGGGAAGTAGTCGGTGAAGAACAGGTTTACCGCAAAGCGCTGGTCGGTGGGAAGCGGCATGCTGCGCCCGTTCCATTTCATCTTGGTGTTCATCAGCGAGAGGCTGAGCCACGAGTCGGTGCCCGGCACAAATTCGCCATAGAGTTTCAGGTCCAGTCCGGCCGTGTGGCCCGATGCACAATTGATGCCGTCGTAGACAATCTTCACGTTGTTCACGCTATAGGGTATGAGATTCGAAAGCGCCTTGAAGTAGGCTTCGGCCGTGAAGCGGTAGGGGCGTTCGTTCATGCGGAACCGGTAGTCGTAGCCGGCAATGAAGTGAATGGAGCGCTGGCTTTTTATCTTGTCGTTCAGCCGTGCCACGGTGATGCCGTTTTGGGTGACGGTGTCGCGTAGTTCCTTGTAGAAAGGTGCCTGATAGTATAGTCCGGCCGCCAGTCGCATGGTCACGTCGTTGTTGAACGACGGCACGACGCCCAGCGATATTCTCGGGCTTACGATGGTTTCGCCATTGAAGTCCCAATGAGCCATGCGCACACCATAGTTCAGCGTATAGAACGTCTCCTCGCTGGGCGATGTAAACTTATAAGTGTCTTGAGCGTAGGCTTCTATGCGTTTGGCTTTCAGTTGGTTGCGGGCGTTGAGTGTGTAGATGAGGTAGAGGTCGCGGCCTGTATGCGGCACGGAGTATCCGGCCGAGTCGCGCATTTCGTATTCGCGGCTTTGTTCTGTTATTGTCTCCATCTTGTAGGTCACGGCCGTCTCCATAGCGTGTTTCCGCGTCTTATGGTTGAGCATTAGCTTAAAGCTTTCCACGTTGGCCTTCAGATAGTTGCGTGCATGCTCCATGTAGGTGCCCACACCAAGGTTCTCGCTGGTCTCGGTCTGAGTAAGCCAGTATTGGCCTTGAATGTCATAGCGTTCTTGCTCCTTGGTCTGAAAAGCTGATGCGATGAGCGCCACGTTGGTGTTTTCCGAGAGGTGCCGTGTTAAGCTCAGTGTGCCGAAGTAGGTGCGGAAGAGGTCGCGTTCCTCACCGTCGAAGTATACGCGGAAAGCCTTCACGTCCTTCATCGTGCCGAACTTCGTCTCGCGGTCTTTGGGCTTGAAGTTGTAGTGGCTATCGCTGATATTGCCTATCAGGTCAATCGTCCAACGCTTGTTGGGTTTGTAGCTCAGATAGGTCTGGTAGTCAACGAATGTCGGGTCATATTCACCCTTGGTCTCCAACGAGCCCAGCAGGTAGCGGTTAGTCTTATATCTCACTCCGTTGCTCCACGAGAGTTTCTTCGTGTTGAAACCAACGTAGGCCGTAGCCCCCAGCAGACTGGCAGAGGCCGATGCCTCGAAGTGCTTGGGCCGACGATAGGTAATGTCGAGGGCCGACGCCATTCGGTCGCCGAAGCGGGCCTCAAAGCCACCGGTGGAGAAGCCGATGCTCTCCACCATGTCGGGGTTGATCACCGAGAGTCCCTCCTGCTGCCCACTACGCACCAGGAAAGGTCTGTAGACTTCCACCTTATTGATATATACGCAGTTCTCGTCGAAACTGCCGCCGCGCACATTATATTGCGACGACAATTCGTTGTGGGTCGACACGCCCGCCTGTTGCTGAATAAGCTCCTCCACGGCGTTGCCTGTGGCCGAAGGTGTTGCCTTCATGTCTTTCACGTCCATTTCCTGAGTTGAGCCTGTCTGCCGGCGACGCTCCGTCACCGTCACCTCGCCCAGTGCATAGTCTTCCTCATATAGCTGCACTTGCAGTGTCTGCTTGCCGCGCGGATGGCGAAGCACACGGGTCTTCGACTTGTAGCCCACCATGCTGAACTTCACCACAACGCTGTCGGCCGAGCGAAGCTCCATGGAGAACTCTCCCTTCAGGTTCGACATGGTCACTTTGCCCTGTTGCAGACAGCTCACCGTGGCCAGTTCCAGCGCATTCATGTCGGCATCCATCACCTTGCCTTGAAGGATGAACGTTTGGGCGTGCATCGTGCAGAGGCCCGTGAATAATAGTGTGAGAAATGTTATGACGAAACGTTTCATGTCCTATAAATAACGCCAAACAACCCGTTTTATTATGATTATCTTCTCCTATTGTTTGCCCTTTCTGCTTTCCGTGATTCATCAACACGCCATTTGCTCATCATAAGCATGGCACTTGTTAATTGAAAGAATCCCAAACGATTAGCCTTGTTTTTTGCATCGCTCATTTCAATTTCGTGGGCGACAGCATAATCGGTCTGGGTGTGAACGTG
>CAMOPD010000133.1 GCA_946622085.1 uncultured Prevotellaceae bacterium
AGTAATTTACGCATTGTTTTGTTGTTATTTAATTTAAATCATTCTTCTTTTAGTTTATCTTCTTAGTCTTTTGTAGTTCGCCTTTATTCACATAAAGGTATAAAAGGTGTTAGAGTGTCACTATCCATCGCATTGTGCAAATCAGTGTAGGTCGTGCAGCGGCCGCCCCCATGCAGGGCTTGGGCCACCACAGCTCCACGTGGGGGAGCCAGAATCATTTCTAGTAATTTTTGTCTCATTCACATTCCCCTTGCCCTTTACCGTTAGGATATTGTGCGGTGCAGGTGCGGTTGGTGGTGTGTACAAAGATAATATAGGCGTGGGATTGCCGCTTAACGATAAAGGCTCTGGACTGCCTGACAACACATAAGCGAAATCCCACGCCTAATGGTGAGTGTACACTACTTCCCTATCACACGAAGTGAATGAAAACTAAATGAACAAATCCATTGAGGCGTGGTCGTTCACACTTCGTCCTGTGCTGTCAAGAATTGTCCAGATTCTTATCATGCGGACCCAGCTAAACGCCAACTCAATTGTTAAAGAACTCGCTCGCTCTGCGGCCTGATGGGCACAACAAAGCACGAAAACGGTGCAAAGATAGACATTTTTTACATTATAGGAAACAAATTGTTCGGTTTTTTATTATAATTTATCATATTGTACGGTTTTTGGAAACATTTTTGCCGCGACGGGAGACGTCGTACTGAGCGAAGTTTATAGGCAACGGAGGGAACTCATTCGACGAATGGGGCCATAAAGGGGCAACGGATAGAACGGGTGTTTATAGACAACTATTAGTGTCTGGGGAAGGGTCTGAAAGGCTAACAAACGCATGGCAAAGAGTGCGCCCTGGTTACCATTTTGCTCTGTAGAAAGATACAGACCCCACCCCTGACCCCTCAAGGGGAGGGGTCAGGGGTGGGGTCTGTAATTATGATCTCGTCAACTTGTTTATTTATTGGTGCTCAGACCGTTATTATTAGTCCCTCCAAATGGATTATTATATTGTTTACCGGACACCAATAACAGACAACGGACTGGAAGGATGTTTCTTGGGGGGGGTGGTCACAGGTGGATGGTGGCCCATATCAGCATCCACGCGACGACGAGGAGGAAGGCGGCGGGCGGCAGGGCGAGGAAATAGCGGTCGTAGGGCGTGGAGCGCTGCTCAGTGGTGAGCTGCAGGCGGCGGGTCATCGCCGAGAAGGCCCAGTAGGCGAGCGTGGCAACGATGAAGCCGAGCAGCATGCCGGCCATGAGGTCGCCCAGATAGTGCACGCCGAGATATATGCGCGAATAGCACACCAGGAGCATCCACCCCACGAAGAGCCACGACAGGAAGCGGCGGCGGAACAGACGGATGCAGAAGAAGGTGAGCCCGGCGGTGTTGGCGGCATGACTGGAGGGGAAGCCGTGGCGCCCACTGCGATAGTTGTTCACCACGTGGACCCACTGCGACAGCGGATTGTCGGGATTGGCAGGGCGCAGACGGCCCACCATGGGGCGGAGCAGCGAGGCCGAGAGCTGGTCGCAGAGCGTGATGGTGAGGGTGATGAAGAGGAGGGCCAGGATGGACGTCTTGAGCGTGAAGCGCGAGCAGAGCAGCACGAAGATGGCCGCATAGAAGGGTATCCATACGAACTTGCGGCTGCATTCGCGCATGAAATAGTCGAAGAACTCACAGTGCAGGCCATTGACGGCCAGCAGTATGTCGTTGTCGAGCTGAAGGAGGGTTTCGAACATGAATGGGAGGGGAAGAATGGTTGGGGTGAGCTCCGGCCCACCCCAACGGATGGGTATCATTGTGCGGCAGTTCCGTGATATGCCTTGAGTTTCTGGGCATTGGCTCCTTTGGCCTTGCCTTCGTCGAGGATCACCTTGTCGGCTTTCAGGTCGATGGCGTAGTGGTTGTCGGCGGTGTTCATGCCCACCACGTTGCCTGCGGTGTAGAAAGCGAAATGGGGCGAGGCGGGGTTGAGAATGTCCTTGGAATGGATGAGCGCGCCATGATGGATGCCCATCTGGGCGAGGATGGTGGCGGCGATGTCGGCCTGCGAGCCATAGATGTCGATGTTGCCGGGGCCCTTGAGCGCTCCGCCCGTCATGACCATGGGCACGCGATAGTCGGAGGCAGCGGCCTTGGCGGGGGCCACGACGACGAGCGTATTGGCCCACTGGGGCAGCTTCTGCAGCTGGGCAACAAGGCCCTCAACGGCAGCGTCGGCCGTCAGCTGGACGACGCGCAGCCACGGGCGACGGGTCTTCTCGCGCTGCAGCTCGCCGAGGAGCGTCTGCACCACGTCGGCATCGGCCACGGCAGCACCCGTGGAGGCGAAGTTGTTCTTGCCCACGATGCCCATGAATCCGGCCTGGGAGAGATAGCCGCGCTGGGCGGTGGCGTCGAGGTCCTGGCCGCTATAGAAGGCGGTGAGATAGTTCTCGGCGCGCAGCTTGCCCACCAGCGAGGCGCCATCGGCAGCAGCGCCCTTCACGGAGTCTTCCTCTGCTGCCAGACAGCCGCTGAGGATGCTGACGAGCTGCGAGCCGTTGCCCGTGGCGAAGATGTTGCGGAAGCGCAGCCCGCCGTCGCCCAGCGTCTCGCCCTTCATGGTGGCGGGCACCACGAGGAGCACGTTGGGGCGCTGGCTGTTGAGCACGTCTACATGCTGGGCACCGGCCACGGCCGACGTGTCGGCACCGGCCACCTGCGGATCGAGCAGGGCGGGCAGCAGCGACGGGTCGGCCTCCTGTTGCGGGGCGGCCTTGCGGGCCAGTTTCTTAAAGGGGTTGAATGAAGAGGACTTCAGGTTGGTGGCCGGCTTGAAGCTGAAGCGGCTGGTGAGCGTGGCCAGCGGGTTGAGGGCGGCCTCGTTGAGCGCCTGGCGGTCGCTGAAGGCTGTGAGCTCCACCGTGGGACGGCTGAGCCACATGCTGGCGGGCACGGCCAGCGCGCCGGTGATGATGAGCATGAGCAGCGAGAAGAGCAGCGGATTGAGGGGCAGCCACTTCTTCTCGAGCGAGTCGCTGCGCAGCAGGACGGCCCAGAAGAGGAAGAAGAGCACGACAAAGAGCACCACGCCCACCACGATGGCCACCACCGTGCTGGAGAAGCCGAGATGACGCACGAAAACCCATGACAGCAAGGCAGCCACCAGCGCGAAGTAGCATCGGGCAAGGCGGCGCCACAGCTTCTTGCGCGACCAGATGGTGCACAGCAACAGCAGGGCGGGCACTACCGTGAGCAGGGCGGCGAGCGCCATGTCGAGCGGTAAGCCATGCCACATGACCTTCATCCAGTCGGCAAAGGTGGAGCCTTGGAAGGCAGAAAGATGGCTGAGCATGAACAACGGTTTTTGCAGCAGGAAGATGGCTACAAACAAAAGGAATGTCAACAGGTAGAGTTTGAATCTCGTCTTCATAACGTAGGGTTTGAATAATGCTATTAACAGGGAATCTGCCTGCCAGCCCACAGCCGAAGGGGCTGCACGTCATGGGCTTGCGCGCAAATTCACATTAAAACATGCTGCAAAAATACAAAAAAATACATAATACATTTATCTCCACAGGCTTTTTTCTTTACCTTTGCGCGCAAAAAAGCATGAAAATGATGTGGATGATTGTATTTTTTGCATTGCCGCTCCTCGGCATTGTCTATTGCTCCTGGCACGTTTGGGCCGTGCTCCCCTTCGGCCCCTGGCTCAAAGTCCTCGTCGTGGCGCTGGGCATCCTGGCGTTTCTGGTGATGTTCTTCAATCTGGCCGGACTGCCCGACCGGCTGCCCATGCCGCTGGCCACGGCAGCCTACAACGTGGGGTTCTCATCCATCTTCGTGATGCTCTATCTGGTGATGCTCTTCCTGGTGCTCGACGCAGGGCGGCTCTGCGGGCTGGTGCCCCGCGCATGGCTCCACAACAACGGCACGGCCAGCCTGGCCATCCTCGCGCTCATGGCGGCCATCTTCATTGGCGGCAACCTGCACTATCGCCACAAGACGCGCCACACGCTGGAACTGACCACCACCAAACAGCTGGACCGCCCGCTGAAAGTGGTGCTGCTGAGCGACTTACATCTGGGCTACCACAACCCGCGCAAGGAACTGGCACGATGGGTGGACATGATCAACAAGGAGAAGGCCGACGCCATTCTCATTGCGGGCGACATCGTCGACGGCAGCATGCGCCCGCTCAACGAGGAGCAGACGGCCGACGAGTTCCTGCGGCTCAACGCGCCCGTCTATGCCTGCCTGGGCAACCACGAATACTATAGCGGCGAGCCCGATGCCGAGAAATTCTACCGACAGGCCGACATCAGGCTGCTGCGCGACCAGGTGGCCAACGAGGGACGGCTGTGCATCATGGGGCGCGACGACCGCACCAACCGCCGGCGACAGTCAGTGGCGCAGCTGGCACAAAAGGCCGACCACGAGCGGTTCACCATCCTGATGGACCATCAGCCCTACCAGCTGGAAGAGGCCGAACAGGCGGGCATAGACTTCCAACTGAGCGGGCACACACACCATGGACAGGTGTGGCCCATCTCGTGGATTACCGATGCCATCTACGAGTGCGCCTTCGGCCAGCATCAGCGCGGCAACACCCACTACTACGTCAGTTCGGGCATCGGCATCTGGGGCGGCAAATATCGCATCGGAACCTGCTCGGAATATGTGGTGGCCACCATCCGACAGCAAAAGGCCCTTTGAGGGAAAAAGCCACATGGGAGCCGACCGTGGGAGCGCCCATAAAGGCCCCAGCCAAGAAACAAAACGCGTGCGCAGAGAGACAAGCTCTCGCGCACGCGTACATTTTCTTAATTGAGAGACGCCAGAAGAACACTCCCAGCAACGCCACTACACAAAATCCTCGCCATATTTTATCTGCACCTCGGTGACGAACTTGCGGATGAGAGCCGACGAGTCGCCCTTCTTGCAGATGAGCAGCACGTTGCCCTTCTCGGCCACGATGTAGCCGTCGAGCCCCTGGATGATGCCCAGATGGTCGGACGGCAGCTTCACGATGTTGTTCTTGCAGTCCTCCATCATCACTTCAGAATCCACCACCACATTGTCGTCGGTCACCTTGCTCATGGCCTCGTAGATGCTGTGCCACGTGCCCAAGTCGGCCCATCCGAAGTTGCAACGCATCACGTAGACGCTGTCCGACCGCTCCAAAATGCCATAGTCTACCGACAAATTGGGAAACTTGGAGAAATTTTCCTCCACGTAGGCCAGCTCCTCGCCGAGCGTCACCGTCTGGCCCTCGTGGTCGATGTTGCGCAGCACCACGGGCAGAATCTTCCGCAGGCACTCCACCAGATAGCGCACGCGGCAAAGGAAGATGCCCGTGTTCCAGTAGAACTCGCCGCTCTCCATGAACATGCGGGCGAACTCGCGCTCAGGCTTCTCGGTGAACGACTGCACCTTGTAGAGGTCGGGGATGGCCGTCTCCTCGCCCAGCTGAATGTAGCCATAGCCCGGCTCCGGGCGCGTGGGCTTCACGCCAAGCGTGATGAGACAGTCGCGCATCGTGACAAACTGCAGACACTCCTGCAGGTTGCGCCCAAAGGCATCCTCCTTGAAGACAGCCTGATCGCTGGGCGTGACAATGATGCGCGCCTCGGGACAGATGTGGGATATGCGGTAGGCCGCCCACGCCACACTCGGCGCCGTGTTGCGATGCACAGGCTCACTGAGCACATTCTCGCGCGGCAGCTCCGGCAGCTGCTCGAAAACGTAGTGGGCATAGATATGGTTGGTGCTGATAAAGATGTGGTCGGCGGGCATGAATTTCAGCATGCGGTCGAACGTCTGCTGAAGCTGCGTGCGCCCCGTACCGAAGAAATCCATAAACTGCTTGGGCTGGGACTGACGGCTGCAAGGCCACAGCCGGCGGCCCTTTCCACCCGCCAATATAACACAGAAAATAGTGTTTGTTGCTTCTGCCATTAAGTCAATAGTTTTTATTTAAGACGCGATAAAGATATAAACAAATAACGGCACCAACAAGAATTTAGTCTTTTTTCAATGATAAAATTTGTCAATTCGAAAAATATATGTACCTTTGCACCACTCAATAAAGGCCCAGATGGCGGAATCGGTAGACGCGCTGGTCTCAAACACCAGTGGGGCA
>CAMOPD010000134.1 GCA_946622085.1 uncultured Prevotellaceae bacterium
GACTGCACGCACATGGTGAGCACGCCGCCGATGAGCAGGAAGATGATGGTGGTGAGGAAGCTGTTGGGGTCGAAACTGGCAAAGAAATTCAGCACCGCCTCATTCTCGCCCAGGTTCATGTCGATGCCCGTTTGGCGCAGGGTGCCGAGACCCAGAAACATGAAGGCAATGCCATAGAGGAAGTCGCCGAAGTTCTTGCGCCGCTTGGAGTAGATGAGGATGATGGCGATGAAGAATGCAGGCCACACGAAGTCGGTGATGTTGAACGAGAATCCCGCCGACATGATCCAGGCCGTGAGCGTGGTGCCGATGTTGGCGCCCATAATGACGCTGATGGCCTGGGCCAGCGTCAGCAGTCCGGCATTCACAAACGAGACGGTCATCACCGTCGTGGCCGTGGATGACTGCACGGCTGCCGTCACGAAGACGCCCGTGAGCATGCCCGTAAAGCGGTTGGTGGTCATGGCTCCCAGCACGTGGCGCAGCTGCGGGCCCGCCATCTTCTGCAGCGTTTCGCTCATAAGCTTCATTCCGAACATCAGCAGGGCAAGCGAGCCCAGCAGGCGGAATATAATCAATAAATAGTCTGTTGAAAAAGTCATGGATAATGGTGTTTGAACTGTTGTTGATTCTGAAATTTGTGTGAATTGTCTTATCCGAAGGCGCTTGCATCATTCTCGGAAAACCGGGCCAGCGGTGCGGTAGGGTAGGGCCAATAAGTGATTGGTATGGCTAAATCTCTTGACCCCACCACCAGCCCTTCCTCGCGGAAAGTGATGGCCGCTGAGCCGCCTTTTAAAGATACTTTTTGAATAATGCATATAAATATGGTGTGCAAATATAACCATTTTCTTCCTTTTCACACCTATAAAGATGTTACAATTTTGTTACAAAGGCTGAAAAAGTGTTGGGTTCTTGGTCAAATCGGCAAGGATGATGGTGAAAAGAAGTGATGTGTCCGGTGGGAAATGTTTCGCTCAATACTGAAATCTCCATCCGTGAGTCCGCTGGAGAAGACGTCCGCTCATCCACTTTTTCTGCCTCCAGAATGACAGCCCTCTGCTTTGTAAATTTTCTTTACAAAACGCAACGACGTCCGTTCGCTCCCAACGAGTAAGCACGCCACTCACGATGAGTAAATGGCGTGCTTACGAGGCGTGAGTGGCGTGCTTACTACACGTAAGTGGCGTTCTTACTACCCTATATTGATTATCAGCACTTTACGGAGTCGCCATTCGAAGGCTGAAAAAGTTGTGAATTTTCTTTACAAAATGCGAGTATTTCCCTGGGTTGCTTAGCTTGTCCCTACGTGGTGGCCGATGCGCCCACTACCGAAGCTCACTCCCGGCTCCTGGCCTTATACACCAGCGCAGTGAAGACCAGCGGCACGATGATGGTGATTGCGGTGAAGAAGTAGAGCAGGTAGAGAGGCAGGGCTGAGCCGGGAAAGGCCATCATGAGCACAACGCATGTGAAGAGAACAGTTATCAGCAGGGCAAGAATGCGGATCATGCGGCTGGCCAGCAGGTGTTGCTTCGGGGTCTTTATCTTCACAGGCAAGTTGGTCATGCGCTGAGGGGCATAGGCCGCTGCCACGAGGAAGAGAACCAGGAGTGTGGCAATAAGCGCCACGATGAGTATGTTCCACCGCTCGCCGTAGCTGTCGGCCACGCCCTTGAGGTCGAAGTGGGTGGCCACTTGCTCGGGTGAATGGACGAAAGCCCACGCTGCCAAGCACCACATGGCAACGACGAGCAGCAGCGTCACGAGCTCGAAGATGGTGCCCTCCACGGTGCGGCTAATACGAAATTCCGGAGTGTTGTCGGTTTTGAAATGGAATAATTGTTTCATTTTCTTGAACGTTCGATGATGATTTCGGCAATGAATCGGGTGGCCACCATAGCAATAACGACGCCCTTGACCGGCCATTGGGAGTGGAGGAGGGAGCAGAAGGTGCATGCCCACATGCACAGGCAAAGCTCCACTGCCAGTATGCGCACCGCCCAGATGAGTAAGTCCAGCTGGCGAATTTTGACAATCGTGAAGCCCCAAGCCATGAGCCTGGGCCTGTAGGTGCTCATGAGCAAATAGGCAAGTGCCAGCGTCAGGAGCGCCATAACTATCAGCCTCACGGCGAGGCGACTGCTCTCTATCCCTGTGACCAGGAGAAAGGCCCATGCGCCCAATGTCATCAGGATGCATGCCGCTTCGGTGAGGGTGCCGAACTTCGTGCGGTTCACCCTCACCGCGGCCAGATTAAAATGCGTTTCAGAGTTCATTCAGGCGGCAATTTGCGTATGATGACAAAGCAGATGGCTGCCGAGATGAAGCACAGAGTCACTAAGGAGGCTATCATCGTCTCCAAGTCGATGGCCGAGCCCAGCAGCAGGGCCGTGAGCATGCCCACGAGGAATGCCTCGAGGCCCGCCACGAGGAGGAGGGCTCGTTTTCGGTTGAAGGGTATCATGGTGTTTCGGTTGATTCGTTGTTAGTATTAGGGTGTTTCTTGGGCAGACGCTTGGCTTTGCGCAGAGCCTCGGTGATGATCCATTGCAGCTGCCCGTTGGTGCTGCGGAACTCATCGGCGGCCCACGCTTCTATGGCATCCATCGTGTCGGCGTCGACACGCAGGATGAAGCTCTTGGTCTTGCTCTCTTTCTTTGCCATGGGCTCATTAGTGATTCAAAGTGCCGGCATTTACTACGGGCTGAGCCGAGTCGTCGCCGCAAAGCACAACCATCAGATTGCTCACCATGGCCGCCTTCTTGTCGTCGTCGAGTTCCACCACGTCCTCATCGGAGAGTTTCTGCAGGGCCATCTTCACCATCGACACGGCGCCTTCGACAATCTTCTCGCGGGCGGTAATGATGGCCGAGGCCTGCTGGCGGCGCAGCATCACGGCGGCTATCTCGGGAGCATAGGCCAGATAGTTGATGCGGGCTTCCACCACTTCGATGCCGGCCAGAGCCAGGCGCTCGTCGAGCTTCTGCTCTAGCTGCTCATTAATTTCGTCGGCACTCGAGCGCAGGGTGGGCTCGTTGGTCTGAGCGTCTTCGTCGTCGTAGGCATACTGGCCGGCCACCTGGCGCAGGGCGGCATCACTCTGCACGCGCACGAACTTCTCCAGAGCATTCATGATGCTCTTGGCCGAACCGCCAATCTCGGCGGGGCTGCTGGCCATGGTCTGTGAGTCGACCTCAAACATGGCCTTATACGTGTCGCAGAGCTTCCACACCAGCACGAGGCCTATCATCACGGGATTGCCCGTCTTGTCGTTCACCTTGATGGGCTCGGCATCCATGTTGCGGGCCCGGAGCGAGACCTTCTTGGAACTGTAGAAGGGGTTTATCCAGAAGAACCCCGTGCGGGTGAACGTGCCGCTATACTTTCCAAACCACGTGATCACACGGGCCTCGTTGGGCTCGAGCATCAGGAAACCACACCACATGCACAGATTGACGAGCAACAACAGACCACCGGCGAGAATCAGCCACGGGCAGTAAATGATGCCATAGACAATAATCACTCCAGAGGCGATGAGCACCAGCAAGTTGATAAAAAGCATGAGGAAGCCGTTCTGAACGTTCCCTGCAAAAGCAAATTCTTTCTTTGTTTCCATAATTGTAAGTGTTAAGTTAGAATGATATCGTTTTGATATCACAAAGGTAATAGCGTTTCCCGTAAACTTATAGCGCTTTGGCCGATTATTTAACGCAGTTTAACTTGTGTTTGGGCGTTATTGAAGAAAATTCACTATCTTTGCAAACATGAACACAGAAGAACTCAACAATAAGCGCATCGCCGTGCTGCTTTCCGGTGGGGTAGACAGCTCCGTGGTGGTCTACGAACTGGTGCGCATGGGCATCACGCCCGACTGCTACTACATCAAGATAGGCCCTGAAGAGGAGGAAGAGTGGGACTGCTCCAGCGAGGAAGACCTGGAGATGGCCTCTGCCGTGGCCCGCAAATACGGTTGCCGCTTGGAAGTGGTGGATTGTCATCGCGAATACTGGGACGAGGTGACGGCCTATACTATTAATAAGGTACGCGAGGGACTCACCCCCAACCCCGACGTCATGTGCAACCGGCTCATCAAGTTCGGGGCCTTCGACCGCAAGATGGGCCATCACTACGACCTCATCGCCACCGGCCACTATGCCCAGACCGAGATCATCGACGGCAGGAAATGGCTCACCACAAGCCCCGACCCCGTGAAGGACCAGACCGACTTCCTGGCTCAGATTGAGACGTGGCAGCTCGAGAAGGCACTGTTCCCCATAGGCCACTACATGAAAGACGAGGTGAGGCTGATAGCCGAGAGCCAACGCCTCGTGAGCGCCCACCGCAAGGACTCCCAGGGCATTTGCTTCCTGGGCCGGATTAACTACAACGACTACATTCGCCGATACCTCGGCGAACGTCCTGGCGACGTGATAGAACTCGAGACGGGCCGACACATCGGCCAGCATCGCGGCCTGTGGTTCCACACCATCGGCCAGCGCAAGGGGCTGGGCTTCGGCCAGGGGCCGTGGTTCGTGGTGAGGAAGGATGTAGAGGCCAACGTGCTCTACGTGAGCCATGGCTACGACCCCGCAACGGCCTACAGCAGCCACTTCGGCATACACCATTTCCACTTCCTCACACAAGGCATCGACGAACTGCCCCAGAACGCCACCTTCAAAATACGCCACACTCCCGAATACCACCACGCCACCATTGAGCGCCAAGCCGACGGCCGCTACATCGTGCATGCTGCCCATCCCATCCACGGCGTGGCTCCCGGCCAATTCTGCGTAGTCTACGACGAGCAGCACCACAAATGTTTCGGCAGCGGAGAAATAGACATTAATTTTAATCTTTAATCTATATTTTTAATCCAGTAGTGCTTGGCTGTTTGAAAAATTGTTGTTATCTTTGCAAAGACTGGAAACCGAAGAAACTAATCACTCATTATTAAATAATAACATGGAAAATAACTCACAACTCATTCAGCAATGCGAGGCCAGGGCCAAGGAATGGCTCACCCCGGCTTTCGACGAGGAAACACGCAAGGCCGTGCAGGCCATGCTCGACAATGACGACAAGACAGAGCTCATCGACGCATTCTATCGCGACCTGGAATTTGGAACGGGCGGACTGCGCGGCATCATGGGTGCCGGCACCAACCGCATGAACAAGTACATCGTGGGCATGGCTACACAGGGCTTTGCCAACTACATCCTGAAGGCTTTCCCCGGAAAGCAGTGCTCCGTGGTGGTGGGTCACGACTGCCGCAACAACGGCCGTATGTTTGCCGAGAGCGTGGCCGACATCTTCTCGGCCAACGGCATTAAGGTTTATCTCTTCGAGAGCCTGCGCCCCACGCCCGAAATATCCTTCGCCATAAGGCAGCTGGGATGCCAGGCCGGCGTCAACGTCACCGCAAGCCACAATCCCAAGGAGTACAACGGCTACAAGGCTTACTGGGACGACGGCGCTCAGGTGCTTGCCCCTCACGACAAGGGCATCATTGACGAGGTGAACAAGGTGAGCATCGGCGATGTGAAGTTTGAGGGCAATAAGGACCTCATAGAAATCATCGGCGGCGAAATGGACTGGGACTACCTGCAGGCTGTGAAGGAGGCCATGGTTGACCAGGACGTCATTCTGCGCCAGAAAGACCTGAACATTGTCTACTCGCCAATGCACGGAACGGGCCGCGTCATCATTCCCGAAGCACTGCGCTCATGGGGATTCCAAAACATACACGTGGTGCCCGAGCAGATGGTCATCGACGGCAACTTCCCCACAGTGGTGAGCCCCAACCCCGAAAATGCAGAGGCCATGACGCTGGGTATGAAACTGGGCACGAAGCTCAATGCCGACCTCGTCATTGCCAGTGACCCCGACGCCGACCGACTGGCCATCGTGTGCCGCAACCCGAAGGGCGAATGGGAGATTCTCAACGGTAACCAGACGTGCATGATGTTCTGCTGGTATATCATTGCCAACAAGAAGAAGCTGGGACAGCTGAAGGGCAACGAGTTCCTGGTGAAGACCATCGTCACGACGGAAGTAATCAGAAAGATTGCCGACAAGAACGGCGTGGAGCTGCGCGACTGCTACACGGGATTCAAGTGGATTGCCAACG
>CAMOPD010000135.1 GCA_946622085.1 uncultured Prevotellaceae bacterium
GCTGCTTCTGCATCTGGTCTTCGGGCTTGTCGTATTGCTTGGTGGCCTCGTCGAGTTTCGGCTTCAGCACGCGCATCTTGGCCGAGCTCATGTAGCTGCGCTTCACCAGTGGGAAGGTGATGGCCTTGAGCAGCAAGGTGATGAGTATGAGCACGATGCCCATGTTGAGTCCCATCTTGGTGAGCCAGTCGAACACGTAGAGCGTGAACCATCGGTTGATGATGCGTATGAGCGGCCAGCCGAGGTAAACCAGCCGTTCGAGCTGGAGCTTCTTGCCAAACTTGTCTTGCTTCTCCACGCTTTGCAACAGGCGGAAGTCGTTGGGGCCGTAGTAGAACTCAAACTCCGAAGGCTTCTGACCCGTGGGGTCGAATGCAGTCTTGAGCTTGGCACCATAGTGTTTCAGCACCTGCGTTTCCTTTTTCTGCGGCACACTCGTCAGGAGCGACTTCTCGGCAAAGTTGTCCTTGGCAATCATCACGGCCGAGAAATACTGGTTCTTGAATGCCACCCAGTCGATGACCTTGTCAATCTCCTTGTCCACCTGCTCCTTCATCTCGTTCAGGTATTTGGTGCCTCCGTCGGCCTTATGGTAGGTGAGCGCCGAGCGCTGGTTTTCGAAGTTGAAGCCCCGCTCCTGCTGGCGGCATTCGTCGCGCCATTCAATGTCCATCTGGGTGTAGTTGGGGGCAAACATGCCGCTCATGCCCACGGCCTGAAGCGAGGCGTGCAGCATGTAGTCCTTGCCCAGCACATAGTTCAGTATGAGCTTCTTGCCGTCGCCGGCATCGGCCGTCATGGTGACGGTGGTGTCGCTCTGGTTCGACGGGGCAAAGAACAGGTCGCTGGTGATGATGTTGGTTTCCTTGCCGGCCAGCATGTACTTCAGGCTCTGGCCCTGCTCGTCGAAGAGCGTCACGTCCTGGGCGCCCTTGCTGTCCTTGAAACCCTTGATGACGGCTTTGCTCACGGTTCCTCCTTTGGTCGAGAGCGTCAGCTCCAGCTTCTCGTTCTTCAGCACCACGTTGCTCGCCGTGCCGTTCATGGCCTGGAAGAAGGCTGCTGCCGAGTCGGCCTTGGCCGTTTCGGCTTCGGCCTTGGCCGCTGCTGCCTTGGCTTTCTGCTCTTGTTCTGCCCGCTGCTTCATCACGTTCTCCACAGAGTCTTGCTTGCGCATGGCGGCAATCTCTTCGGCCGAAGGCTGCTGCCACCAGCTGAATCCAATCAATACTACGGCTATCAGAATGAAGCCGATAATCGTGTTTTTGTCCATATAAGTGTTTTCTTTATTGTTTTCGCTTTTCGTCGTTTGAGGCTTCTGCAGGGCGGCTGACGGGGCTAGAAATAGCCTCTCTGCTGCTCCCTACATGCGCGCACGCATAATAATACAAGGTGCAAAGGTAAGCAAATTTGGTGTAATTAACGAACGATTGCTTCACATTTTTCTTTTTCCGCTCTCCGGCCCGGCCCTTAGGGGCTTCTTCACTGTGGTTCTCCCTGGAAAACAGGGCGAACGATATTTCGCGCAGGTGGGGGGGAGGACGACGATGACGTGAGTTCGGCTTAAGCGTTCAGCGAGATGTCGGTGCCTATTGGCGTCTGGCGGGGGACTGTTTCATTCAATCGTGAAATCTCCATCCATGAGCCCGCTTGAGAAGACAACCGCACATCAACTTTTTCTGCCTTCTGAATGACGGCTTTTCTTTTATGAATTTTCTTTACAAATCTAAAGGCGGCTGTTAGCTCTCGTTCAGAGAGCACGCCACTCACGATGAGTAAATGGCGTGCTTACGAGGCGTGAGTGGCGTGCTTACTCATCGTAAATGGCGTTCTTACTCCCCTATACTGATTTTCAGCAGTTTACGGAGGCGTTATGCGAGGGCATAAAAAGTTGTGAATTATTTTTACAAAACGCGTGCGGTTCCTTGGGCTGTTTAGCTCGTCTGAAGTAGGGACGGCTGACAATCGAAGAAAACTTCGGGAACGCTTATGTGCTGGCACGCATCTATAGCATGAAACATGTTTCATGCGGACACCCAAAAAAGAAAAGCCCCTGCAACGCTGAAACAGAGTTGCAGGGGCAATCATCATCTGCGAGATGAGGCTGGCGCGCTACTTTTTCTTATCAATGCGCTTGGTGGTTGCGATGGCTCCCGTGGGGCACACGAGCCGACAGAGGTGGCAACCCACGCAGCGGGTGCCCACAATGCGAGGCTGACGAGTGGCAGGGTCGAACTCGATGGCCTGGTGGCCTCCGTCCTGACAGGAGGTGTAGCACCGGCCACAGCCTATGCAGATGTCGCGGTTGATTTTGGGATACACGATGGTCTCGCGGTCCAGGTCGCTGGGTCGGACGAAACGGGGCAATTCTTCGCCAACGATGTCGCTGAGCGATGCCACGCCGCGACTGGCCATGTAGTGCTGCAGGCCAAGCGTGAGGTCGTCGATGATGCGATAGCCATACTGCATGACGGCGGTGCATATCTGCACATTCTGGCATCCCAGCTGGATGAAGTCCAGTGCGTCGCGCCACGTCTCTATGCCCCCGATGCCACTCAACTGGATATTTTTCATCACCGGATTCTTGGCTATCTCGAGAATGTGACGCAGGGCGATGGGCTTCACGGCTCGCCCGGAATAGCCCGAAACCGTCTTCTGCTCGGTCACGGCTCCGCGCTCGTTCATGGTGACACTCTTGATGGTGTTGATGGCCGAGATGGCATCGGCCCCGGCAAAATAGGCTCCTGCGGCCGGTTGCGCAATGTGGGTGATGTTGGGCGTCATCTTCGGGATGACGGGAATGCTGACGCTACGCTTCACGTAGGCCGTGTAGAACGTCACGAGCTCGGGGTTCTGCCCTACGTCGCTGCCCAGTCCGGCCAGCCTCATCTGAGGGCATGAGAAGTTCAGCTCTACGGCGTCAACGCCGGCCTTCTCGGCCATCTTGGCCAGTTCAATCCATTGCTCCTCGGTGCTGCCCATGATGGAGGCGATGACTATTTTGTCGGGATAATTGCGCTTCAGCCGGCTCAGAATGTCGAAGTCCATCTCTGCCGGATTCTCGGAGAGCTGCTCCATGTTGCGGAATCCGAAGAAATCGCCATGAGTCTGCTGAGCCACGGCATCGAAACGAGGTGACACTTCGCGGATGTCGTCAAGGCAGATGGTTTTGTAGAAAACGCCCGCCCATCCGGCCTCGAAGGCCCGTGCCACCATTTCATAGTTCGTACAGACGGCCGATGATGCCAGAAAGAACGGGTTCTGGCAGTGCAGGCCGCAGAAGTCGATGGCCAGGCTCGGCAGCGATTCAGCATCGGCCGATGGGCGGCCCAGGGCTTTGGCCATCTCGCGGATACGGATG
Source organism: uncultured Prevotellaceae bacterium (assembly GCA_946622085.1). Lineage (GTDB taxonomy): Bacteria > Bacteroidota > Bacteroidia > Bacteroidales > Bacteroidaceae > Prevotella. Next base: position 3,362 of record CAMOPD010000135.1, read on the forward strand.
GGACGGTCGTAGTGTATGCACGCCTCCTCGGCCGCGAGCAACTCGTCGTCGGTGCATTCGGCGAGCCACTGCCCGGCCCACTGCTTGTTGCCGAAACGAATGGCGCGAAGGGCGCGGGCCGGATTGCCATGCTGGCAGACCCGGCTACAAGGGGCTTCTGCACAGAGCAGGCAGCGATTGGCTTCTTCGTCGATATGAATTCTACTGTCTTTCATCATGTTTTTGTTTGGTATTACACCACAAAGATAGTCGTAATTTGCCATATAACAATACTTTATCGACTTTTTTTTCGCTCAAAAAGACGAAAGCCCTAATTTAGACTACAAAATTCGGGGCCGAAGGTCCTCTTTTCTTTTCATAGCTCTGGGCAGGAGCCTGCCAAGAGTGATTCAGGATAGGATTCAACATTTTTCACCTTTTTTTACTTATTATCCATTTTTATTTGTATCTTTGCCCAAAACAAACAAATGTTATAGCTTATGAAATTACGTTATTTTCTCAGTTTGGTCGTCATGCTGACCACCACGTTTGCGAGCGCACAGACTAATTATGCCGACTCGCTGGCCATCTACAAGTACAAACTCGATTCGCTTCAGCAAGTAAATGCTGCCCTGGGCAAGGCGCAGGCTCCCAATGCCCACTACTACCGGCTCTTCGCGCCAACCACTTTCTATCACTCAGCGGCCAACAAGCTGCTCAGGCTCAACGGCAACATGTCGGGGCAGGATGCCGCTGCCGACGAGGTGGACATGGCGCTCTACAACATCTACATGAATCGTCCCGACCTGGTGATGAACAGCCAGACCAGGCTTCAGGAGGGGGGAGCACTGCGTGACGATTTGGACAAGCCCGTGAGAAACGACATCAACTTTGTGGAAGCCATCGCTCCGGAACTGGTGGAAGCCGACACGGTGCCGGTGGTGGTCGACGTGAAGAAACCTAACTTCTGGAGCTACAAAGGCGACTACTTCCTGCAATTCCTGCAAAACTATGTCAGCTCCAACTGGTATAAGGGCGGAGAGAGCAACTATTCGATGGTAGGAAGCGCCACCATCGAGGCCAACTATAACAACAAGCAGAAGGTGAAGTGGGAAAACAAACTGGAGATGAAGCTGGGCTTCATGACGAGCAAGAGCGACAGCCTGCACGAGTTCAAGAGCACCGAAGACCTGCTCCGACTCACGAGCAAACTGGGACTTCAGGCCTCGAAGAAATGGTATTACACCCTGCAGATGATTGCCTACACACAATTTGCCCGGGGATATAAGAGCAATGACCCTGTGCTCTATTCTGACTTCATGTCGCCCTTCAACCTGAACGTCTCGCTCGGTATGGACTATGCCGTGGAGGCCTTCGACAAGAAGCTCAAGGGAAGCGTCCACCTGGCTCCCATTGCCTACAACTACCGCTATGTGGGACGTCGTGCGCTGGGCACACGCTACGGACTGAAAGAGGGCAATCGCTCGATGCACGAAATAGGTTCGCAGTTCACCGTTGACCTGGAATGGAAATTCTCTGACAACATCAACTGGAAAACTCGTCTCTATGGGTTTACTTCCTACAAGCGTGCGGAGCTGGAATGGGAAAACACGTTCACCTTCAAGCTGAGCAAATACATCTCCACCAATCTCTTCATCTATCCGCGATTTGACGATGGTGCCACGCGCCTCGACGACCATGGCTACTGGCAGTTGCAGGAATATTTCTCGCTGGGATTCAGCTATTCGTTCTAAGTTGAAGGGAAAATTCTGAATAAGAAATAGTGGGGAGCTAAAAGCGCATAAGTGATTGCTGCTTTTAGCTCCCCACTTTCTTTTTAGTGTGTTGCCTGATACCAGGAAGTGTGTGTCAGGCTTTTTTGAGCCACGCTGTTTTGCGACGGGTCGGAAATGGTAATACCAGAGAAAGTGTTGACATTGATGAACTTTCCTTCGCCATAGAGGTTGGAATAGATTTGTTCTGTGTTCGACTTTGCTTTTACCAGCACGTTGAGCGACGACTTGATGCGGTTGCTCAGCGCGTTTTCCCGGCAAAGCTTCTCCACGTAGTCGCCAAAATCGAAGAAGATGGGTTCGTCGAAACCGTCGAGCACCTGAAGGCTGTTGAAGTCTTCTTCGCCGAGCGAGGGGTATTTGTCGTTGATGAGTTTCATGATGGAGGCCAAGTTGTCCATCTCGCGGCAGTCGATGGCCGATGCCGTGCCGTAGGGCGCCTCATATTTGCTATAGAACGCTCCGAAGGCAGAAATGGCCGACGCGTAGTCGGGCGTCCATTTGCCAAGGCTCTTCCACATGGTCTGATAGGGAAATCCGATGACCATCACTTCGCTTGTGGAGGCAATGAGGAAATTGGTGGCGTTGCGCAGTTCGTAGGCCACTTCCACGTTGGCCATGTAGCAGTCGTCGAACATGATATACTGCATCTTCAGCCCCGCGCCCTCAATGCCTTGGGCCAGTGTGGAGATGTTGGTGCTGAAGCTCAAGTCGCTCACGCTGCCGAAGAAGCGCGTCTGGTGGGCTGCTTGTTCGTCCACGTCTTCAAATAGCGAGAAGGCCTTGGCATAGTAGGGATAGCGCTCCCACGAGTCGGTGAAGGTCCATCCCGTGCCGTGGCAGCCTATCATCATGGCGTAGTTGAGTGCCGGTGCCAGGTTCTTTACGTCGGTCAGAATGTTGGTGATTCCTTCGGCCGTGGTGTAGTCATGACCGTCGTACTCCTT
>CAMOPD010000136.1 GCA_946622085.1 uncultured Prevotellaceae bacterium
CAACGACCCCCTGATTAACAGTCAGGTGCTCTAACCAACTGAGCTACTGAAGCATGAACAACTCTTGCTGAATTGCGGATGCAAAAGTACGGTGTTTTTCTGAAACCACCAAACTTTTTCGGGAAAAATTTCATTTTATGGCGAAAATAATCCGATTTTATGGTGAAAAGATGTATTTTTGCAACGAATTAAGTGAAATTTGATTACGTTATGAAGCATAGATTAATTTGTTTGCTTGGGTGGATGTTGTTTGCCGCAACGGCCATGGAGGCCCAGAAAGCCAACGACCATCATTTCGAGGTGGCAAAGAATCTGGAGGTGTTCAACGCCATTTACAAGAGTCTCGACATGCTGTATGTTGATTCGCTGGATGCTCACGAGACCATCGGCACGGGCATTGATGCCATGCTGAAGAGCCTGGATCCCTACACCGAGTATTATCCGGAAGAGAAGTTGCACGAGCTGAAAAGCATCTACACGGGCAACATCTATGCGGGCATAGGTTCTACGATTCACTATAATTCGCGCATCAAGCGCGTGTGCATATACGAGCCTTACGAGGGCAACCCTGCCCAAGAGGCTGGCTTGCGCATGGGCGATATCATCCTGAGCATTGACGATGAGTCGATGGTCGACAAGGATGTGGCCTACGTCAGTTCGCATCTGCGTGGCGAGGCCGGCACGAGCTTCCTGCTGAAGATCAAGCGGCCTTCTACTGGCAAGACGATGCAGATGAAGATCACGCGGCGCCAGATTCAGAATCCCACCATTCCCTATTATGGCATGCAGCCCGACAGCATAGGCTACATCATGCTGACCGGCTTCACGGAGAACAGTTCGAAGGAGGTGCGCCGTGCCTTCATCGACCTGAAGAAGCAGGGCATGCGGCGGCTGGTGTTCGACCTTCGCGGCAACGGCGGCGGTTCTGAACAGGAGGCCGTGAACATTGTGAATCTCTTTGTGCCGAAGGGCACCGACGTGGTGAGCAATCGCGGCAAGATGAAGCGCCTGAGCCGCGACTACAAGACGTCGGTCGAGCCCCTCGACTCGCTCATGCCGGTGGTGGTGCTCGTCAACGGCAGTTCGGCCTCGGCCAGCGAAATCACCAGCGGGGCGCTGCAAGACCTCGACCGCGCCGTCATCATGGGCACTCGCACCTACGGAAAGGGGTTGGTGCAGATGACCATCGACCTGCCCTACAACGGCAACCTGAAGCTCACTTCGAACAAATACTATATTCCCAGCGGGCGCTGCATACAGGCCATCAACTACCGCCATGGCAAGGGGGGCTACACCGAGCATATTCCCGACTCGCTGACGCGCGTGTTCTTCACCCGCAACGGTCGTGAAGTGCGCGACGGAGGAGGCATCAAGCCCGACGTGGAGGTGAAGCCCGACTCGCTGCCCAACCTGGCCTACTATCTGCAGGCCTCAACACGCGATTCGGCCGACGTGCTGTTCAACTTTGAACTGGACTACATCACCAAGCACCCCTCCATTCCTGCTGCCCGCGACTTCCATCTGAGCGATGCCGACTATGACGACTTCAAGCAGCAGCTCATCGAGAGCGGGTTCACCTACGACCCCGAGAGCGAGAAGCTGCTGGAGAATCTGAAGAAAGTGGCTCAATTTGAGGGCTACTATGATGACGCCAAGCCCGAATTCGAGCAGCTGGAGAAGAAGCTGAAGCACAACCTGGCCAAGGACCTCGACAAGCACCGCGACATCATCAAGGAAATCATCGAGACCGACATCGTGGCCAATTATTACTTTCAGCGCGGGTCGATGGAACTCAGCCTGCGCTACGACAAGCAGTTCATCGAGGCCTGCCGCCTGCTGAAGCACCCTGATGAATACCAAAGGCTGCTTCAGGCTCCACCCACGCCACACAAGTAGCCACATTCCCCTTCATCCAACAAGAGTATGGGCGGCTGGGGCGCATCAGACCGCCGCACATGCTTCGCACAGCCAGCCTCCACGCCAGAGAAAAGCACATGGCGAGGGGGCTAACGCGCCACGGCGTGTCCCTACATGGAGGCGAGCATAACAGCCTATGGGAAGGTACGCATTTTGTAAAAATAATTCACAACTTTTCCGACCTTCGCTTAACGCTTCTGTAAAGTGCTGAAAATCAATATAGGGTAGTAAGAACGCCACTTACGGGTAGTAAGCACGCCACTCACGCCTCGTAAGCACGCCACTTACTCATCGTGAGTGGCGTGCTTACTCCAAGACACCTTGCGGCCCCGCAAAGTTTTGTCAGGATTTTTCAGAAAATAATGATTGGGCTGAGCCCTGGTTCTGCCCAATCAAATTGCTCCTTCTACATTTCCTTCTGTTTCCTCATTCTCCCCGCCGTTCCGGCTCCTTCGCCGAACAACCGAGACGGGAAAAAGGGAGAAAAAGGCAGGCCGGTAAAGAAAAAAAGGCGCAAATGCTTGCAGGAATGGGGAAAAATGCGTAATTTTGCACCCGTTCAGTGGAATGAGAGGCCTCTCGGAGACCTCTCATTTCATTTTTTAATACATACAAAATGATAGATAAGAACGCAGTTAAAAAATTAGTTGAGGAATGGCTTGAGGGAAAAGACTATTTCCTCGTAGACATTGAGATTAGTCCGGACGACCGGATTGTTGTGGAAATCGACCATGCCGACGGCGTGTGGATTGAAGACTGTGCCGAGCTGAGCCGCTACATAGAGGACCGGCTGAGCCGCGATGAGGAGGACTACGAACTGGAAGTGGGCTCTGCCGGACTGGGTCAGCCCTTCAAGGTGGCCCAGCAATACATCAACTTCACTGGCAAGGAGGTGGAGGTGCTCGATGCCGACGGAAAGAAATACAAGGGCGTGCTGAAGAGCGTCAGCGGCAACGACTTCACGGTAAGCGTGAGCGAGAAAGTGAAGAAGGAGGGTGCCAAGCGCCCCGTTGTTGAAGACGTGGACCACACGTTCCAGATGGACAAAGTGAAATACACCAAGTATCTCATCAGCTTCAAATAGCTAATCGGGCCGAGGAGCCGCCGAAAAAAACCGAATCATCATCCAAAGTAAATAAGCAAAAAAAATAATACAACCAGATGGCTACAAGAAAAAGCGAAGTGGAGACCGTGAGCATGGTCAACACATTCAAAGAGTTTAAGGATACGAAGAACATCGACCGCACCACGCTGGTGAGCGTTCTGGAGGAGAGCTTCCGCAACGTCATCGCCAAGCTGTTCGGCTCGGACGAGAACTTCGATGTGATTGTGAACCCCGACAAGGGCGACTTCGAGATCTATCGCAACCGCGTGGTAGTGCCCAACGGCGAAGTGCAGGACGAGAACAAGGAGATATCGCTCTCGGAAGCACAGAAGATAGCCCCCGACTATGAAGTGGGCGAGGAAGTGAGCGAGGAGGTGAACTTCTCCAAGTTCGGCCGCCGCGCCATTCTCAACCTGCGCCAGACGCTGGCCTCGAAGATCCTGGAGCTGGAGCACGACTCGCTCTATAATAAATATAAGGATCGCGTGGGACAGGTCATCAGCGGCGAGGTGTATCAGGTGTGGAAGCGCGAGGTGCTGCTCGTGGACGACGAGAACAACGAGCTCATTCTGCCCAAATCGGAGCAGATTCCCAACGACCAGTATCGCAAGGGCGAGACGGTGCGTGCCGTCATCCTGCGCGTAGACAACGAGAACAACAACCCGAAGATCATTCTTTCGCGCACCAGCCCCATGTTTCTTGAGCGGCTGCTCGAGGCCGAGGTGCCCGAGATTGCCGACGGGCTCATCACCATACGCCGCGTGGCCCGCATGCCAGGCGAACGCGCCAAGATAGCCGTTGAGAGCTACGACGAGCGCATCGACCCCGTGGGAGCCTGCGTGGGCGTGAAGGGAAGCCGCGTGCACGGCATCGTGCGCGAACTGGGCAATGAAAACATCGACGTGATCAACTACACGAGCAACGTGAAGCTCTTCATTCAGCGCGCACTGAGCCCCGCACGCGTGTCGAGCATCAACATCGACGAGGAGAACCACAAGGCCGAAGTGTTCCTCAAGCCCGAGGAAGTGTCGCTGGCCATCGGTCGCGGCGGACTGAACATCAAGCTGGCCTCCATGCTCACCGAATACACCATCGACGTGTTCCGCGAAGTCGATGAAAGCGAAGCCGACGAAGACATCTACCTCGACGAGTTTGCCGACGAGATTGACCAGTGGGTCATCGACGCCATCAAGGCCATCGGACTGGACACCGCCAAGGCCGTCATCAATGCGCCACGCGAAATGCTGGTAGAAAAGGCCGACCTGGAAGAAGAAACCGTAGACCATCTGCTCGAAGTGCTGAAGGCAGAATTTGAGTAATACAGCGCTCCGGCAGATCCGCAAGAAAAGCAAAAAACAGTAAATCGTAATTATAAATAGATGAGTATCAGATTAAATAAAGCCATTCGAGAACTGAACATAGGACTTCAGACGGCAGTTGACTTCCTGGAAAAGAAAAAGGATCTCGGCGAGGTGAAGGCCGACCCCAACTTCAAGCTCAGCGACGGGCAATACGAAGCCCTCGTGGAAGCCTTCAAGGGCGACAAGGAGATGAAGGGACAGGCCGACAAACTGCTGCAGAAGCACCCCAAAGAGAAGAAACAGCGCGCCCCGGAGCCCGTGAAGGCCGAAACGCCTTCTGAGGTCAACCGCGTGCAGTTCAAGCCACTGGGAAAGATCGACCTCGACAGCTTAGGAAAGAAGCCGGCCAAGCCACAAGAGCCTAAGAAGACTGCTGCCGTCAGTCAGGCTCCCGAGGCCAAGCAAGAAGAAGAGAAGAAGGCCGAGCCCGCCACGGCAGCTCCCGTGACGCCTCAGCCCAAGGCGCCCGAGCCCGAAGAGACGAAGGCGGCTGCCAAGCCCGCTGAGCCAGCCAAGGAAGAACCTCAGAAGGAAGAGGCAGTGGCCAAGGCCGCCACTGAAGAGCCCAAGGCCGCCCAGCCACAGGAGCCGAAGAAAGAAACGCCCAAACCCGCTGAGGAAGAGCCTCAGAAGGAAGCCCCGAAGGTCTTCACCACCAAGAGCGAAAAGAAAATGCTCAACACCCCGCAGCTCAAGATTCAGGGCAAAATAGACCTCGACAGCATCAACCAGAGCACCCGCCCCAAGAAGAAATCGAAAGAGGAGCGACGCAAGGAACGCGAGGAAAAGGCTGCCCAGAACCATGGCACCGCAAGCGAGAAGAAAAAGAAGCGCGTGCGCATTGGCAATGAGCGCGTAGACATCGAGGCGGCAGGCAAGAGCGGAAACTTCGGAGGCGGTAGCGGTGGCAACAACACCAACAACGCCAAGAAGGACAAGGACAAGGGCGGAAAGAAAAACCGCAAACGCAACCAGAAGCCGCTGGAGGTGAACGAGGAAGACGTGGCACGCCAGGTGAAAGAGACGCTGGCACGCCTCACGTCGAAGAATCAGAACAAGAAAGGCGCCAAATATCGCAAGGAGAAGCGCGAGGCCGTGCAGGAGAAACTGGCCGAGGAGCGCGCAGAGGCCAAGGCCGAGAGCAAGGTGCTCAAGCTGACGGAGTTTGTGACCGTGAGCGAGCTGGCCACCATGATGAATGTCGGCGTGAACCAGGTCATCGGCACCTGCATGGCCATCGGCATCATGGTGAGCATCAACCAGCGACTCGATGCCGAGACCATCAATATCGTGGCCGACGAGTTTGGCTTCACCACCGAATACGTATCGGCCGAGGTGCAGAATGCCATCACCGAGGAGGAAGACGACGAAAACGACCTGGTGACACGCGCACCCATCGTGACGGTGATGGGACACGTAGACCACGGTAAGACCTCGCTGCTCGACCACATACGCAACACCAACGTCATTGCCGGTGAGGCCGGTGGCATCACACAGCACATCGGTGCCTACAACGTGCAGCTGAAGGACGGCCGCCAAATCACCTTCCTCGACACCCCAGGCCACGAGGCCTTCACGGCCATGCGTGCCCGCGGTGCCCAGGTGACGGATATTGCCATCATCATCATTGC
>CAMOPD010000137.1 GCA_946622085.1 uncultured Prevotellaceae bacterium
CGCAATTATTTTTCGAGATTTTGAAAGTTTTCCGATTTCTTGACGCATATCAAGCATTGCATAGAGGAAAACTAACGCAAATACATCATCGGATAATAGAGAAACACCGATGATGATGCAAAGACTGAGCATTTACATGGGTAACATATTTAAGTTTCGCATGTCATGAGGAGACAAAGAGCAAGCGAGCTTGCTAAAGTTGAATTACATATATATAATAAGGTATAAGGAGAGTCAACATCTATCCAAGAGCTCTTCGGGACGCGAAATGAGCACTTGGGCACCATGACTTATCAAGAAATCGCGATTGCGGAATCCCCACAATACGCTTATGCAAGGCATGTTGCAATTGTTTGCCGTCATGATATCGACATCGCTATCGCCCACATAGACTGCTTTTTCGCCCGATACGCCCAGTTGTCGTAAGGCCTCAACCACGGTATCAGGAGCGGGTTTTTTCCGAATGGACTCCCGCTCACCGATAGCCACTTCCACCAGACCGGAAAAGAAATGAGCACACAGTTCCTCAGTAGCGGCATAGAACTTATTGCTGACCACAGCAATTCGCTTGCCCCTGCTTTTCAATTGGGCAAGCATCTCCATGACGCCCGGATAAGGCGCAGTGGAATCCAGTCCATGCTCCAGATAGTGGCGGCGAAATGATTCGAAAGCATCGTTGAAAAGCGGATTGGCTTCACCAAATGGCACAGCTCTTTCCATTAGTTTTCTGACTCCGTTTCCCACGAAAGAGCGCACTTCGTCGACCGACCTTTCTGGCATGCCATGAATGCGCAGTGCATAGTTGGTGCTTGCCGCCAGGTCGTCGAGCGTATTGAGCAAGGTTCCGTCTAAATCGAAGATAAAAGTATCAAATCGTTTCATCTCTGGCTTCTGGATATCATGGTTCTCACTTTCGCATTGAACTGTTTGGCCTCCATCAGTTCCTCCACGTTGAGATGCATTCTGTAGCGCCACTGGTTGAAGGGGTCTTCAGGCAGATTGATACGCTCTTCGTGCAGGTTCTTTCCACGCAGCGACGCGTCCATGGCAAGCCAATCCTGCAACAAGAACATGCAAATCGCCGACGGGCAATAGAGGTGGCGGGCTATCATCTCCTCGGCCAGGGCTGCCGTGAGAGCCTTGGGCGCCCTACCCTGCTTCTGGAGCATGGTTGTGAAATAGCGCTGTGTTCTTCCGGGATTTTCCTCCCACCACAGTCTCATTGGCGACATGTCGTGAGTAGAGAAAGTGGCCACACTGAGATAGGGATAGGCATCGAGATGAGCAAATTCATAGCCATGCTGTTTAGGCATGTCCTGAATGTCGAGCGACAGTACGCGCAACGCGCTGAGAGTAGGCTCCACGCACTGTGGCAGCATCCCCAGGTCTTCGGCGCACATCAGCATGTGGGTATGGCCCATCAACTGATAAAGCTTCCTATAGGCCAGATGTCCCCAGAAAGCGTTATGACGCTCATAGAAATAGTTGTTGTACAGCCGCATGAAAGCGTCCTTTTCTTCGGCCGTAAGCACTTCATATACCGTCTCATTGTAGACGCCGAAGCGCGGGTGATACATCCCGGACTGATGGCGGTCTTCGAGGAACAGCACATTCTGCAGCAGCCTCATCAGTCCCTCCTTGATCCACAAACTGTTTTCGTCGTTTCGTCCTTCGAAATGGCGCACCACCTTCAACTGAGAGTCGAAGTCGGAACGCAGATCGTAGAGTCCATAGGCCTTAGCCATGAGGAAATGTTCGCGCACATAGTCGGCATGCATGCCGAAGAACTTCTGCAGCACGCGGTCGTTGATGAGCGGTCGGGTCATCAAGTCGCGCCGGAACACCAGTCCGAAGTGCCCTATCTCTTCCTCGCTCATAGGCAGTGATGGCGCGAAATGGCCCAAGGTGGCATTGATGCAATCATCAGGCACTTCCCACATGCGGAAGAATCCCACCACATGGTCTATGCGGAAAGCGTCGAAGAACTGTTCCATCCATCGGAAACGACAGGCAAACCAGTCATAGAGGTTCATGCGCCGGTCGGCCGTTCTACTGGTCGAAGAATCCCAATCGAACGTTGGGAATCCCCAATTCTGCCCATTGGGCTGATACTTGTCGGGCGGAGTACCGGCCTGAGCATCCATGTGGAAGAAATAAGGATGCATCCACGTTTCCACGCTGTCGCGCCCCACTCCGATAGCCAAGTCGCCCTTGAGAGCCACGCCCTTGGATCGCGCATAGAGTGCCGCATCGCGGAATTGCTTCCAAAGATTGAACTGCACATAGAATACGAGCTGAACATCAGCATGGTTCTGGCAGAAGGATTCCACCTCTTTCCTGTTGTAAACGCTGAGTTGCGGCCATTCGGAGAAGCGTGCCGTGCCATAGATGTCGCGCAACACGCAGAAGGCTGCATAGGGCACGAGCCACTCACTGTTGGCCTCATAGAACGATTTGAAATCATCGGTCTGCATCACCCGGCGTCCCTCCTGCCGGAACATTTCGGCCACATAGTCGGTCTTCACTCTGTGAACCGAAGGATAGTCACAATAGGAATATGCATTCAGTTCTCGGCGCTGCCGATGATAGATGGTCATTCGGTCGGCGTCGTCGAGTTGTCCCATCTGTTCCAAATCGAGGAAGTGAGGATGCAGGGCAAACGCTGATATGGCATTATAGGGCTGAGAGTCGGTCCATCCATGCGTGGTGGTGGTGTCGTTGAGCGGCAGTAGCTGAATCATTTTCATGCCCGTCTCGGCAGCCCAGTCAACCATGCGTTTCAGATCGCCGAAATCCCCCACCCCGTAGGAATGCTCGCTACGCAAGGAGAACAGCGGCACCACCACGCCGGCCAATCGCCACGTAGGCTCCTTCACTCGCAGCGTCTCGCCATAGAGCACGAGCACCTGCCCGTCGTCTGCTCGCTCAGCTCCCGTGGAGCGGTTGTCGCCCTCTTCCCATGTCTTCAGCGTGTGCGTCTTGACGTCTACCACCACATATTTATATTCCAGCGGAAAAGCCATGCCGTCGACATTCACTGAGAGCATCCAGTCGTGCCCCCCGATAGGAGTCATCAGCAGGAAACGCGCCGGATTCCAATCGCCAATGGCGGGATGGTTGCCGCACACTGCCAACACCTCGCCTGGCTGCAGCTGCGGAGCAGCCACCCGGAAGATAACCGTCTTCCGATATAGCGGCATACGCTTTGCCTCGACCTCTTGCAGCTGTTGGTTGCCCGTTGTCGTCGAGTAGGCCAGCGTGTAGAGGTGATGCTGCAAGGGGATGTCTCGCCAGCTGTCGGGAAACACATAGTTCTTGGAGCTGTCGGCAGCATAGAGCCGCTCCACGCCGCGCCATTCCCTGCGCACCACTTCTCCCTCGGCATCCTCCACCTGATAATAATAGGAGAATGCGACCACCGGATTGCGTCTCGACTCCATAAGCGCCGTCTCGGCAGTCCAGTAGGCTCCGTCGTCGGTAGTCATGAGCAGATTGGTAGATTTCTGGCGCCCATCGACACCAGTATAAGTGATGACCACATGAAGGCTTTGCCCCCAAATGGTGTGATAGTTGATGCTAAACTTCAGTTTCATAAGGCAAAGATAATGAAAAATGGGCTGAAAACAAAACTTCATCCCCCCTTTTTTATCCAGAATGCCAGCGAACGATTCATCCATGGCGTGATGACTGTGCCCCTACTGATGTCAACTTTGCAACCGAGTTGCAACGGGGTTGGCCTACCTTTGCAACGTGAAATCTGCAAAGAAGACAACAACAACATAAAAAAAAAGAAAGGAAACAGACTATGAGTCATCATCACGAAGAAACGGGTTGCCACGGGCATCATCATGAGGGGCACGAGCACCAATGCGCATGCCACGGAGCCCATGAGCATGAACACGAACATCACCATCATCACGAAGGCGGCACGAAGAAACGGCTGGCACTGATCATCTCTGCCGCCGTGCTGCTTGTTGCGGCCGTATTGATAGAAAAGAACACCACCCTGCCGACGTGGCAGCTGTTGCTGGTTTATCTGGTGCCCTATCTGCTGGTGGGCTGGGAGACGCTCAGCGAGGCTGCCGAGGGAGTGGCCGAGGGCGACGCGTTCAACGAGCACTTCCTCATGTCGATAGCCACTCTGGGCGCCCTGTGCATAGGTTTTCTGCCCGGTGCCGAGCCGCAATTCCCCGAAGCAGTGTTCGTCATGCTGTTCTTCCAGATAGGCGAACTCTTTGAGGGCTATGCCGAAGGCAAGAGCCGCGAGAGCATTAGCCACCTGATGGACATACGCCCCGACGTGGCCCACGTGGTGGGTACCGACGGCAAGACAAGCCACGTCAGTCCCGACGAGGTGCCCATAGGGAGCATCATCGTCATTCGCCCGGGAGAGAAAGTGCCGCTCGACGGCGTGGTCACCGAAGGCACTTCGGCCCTGAACACCGTGGCACTGACGGGCGAGAGCATGCCCCGGGAGGTGGGCGTTGACGACGAGGTGCTGTCGGGATGCGTCAACACGTCGGGAGTGCTCCACGTGCGCACCACGCGCAATTTCGGCGAAAGCACGGTGTCGAAAATCATCCATCTGGTGGAACATGCCGCCGAGCACAAGTCGAAGAGCGAAACGTTCATCACGCGCTTTGCCCGCGTCTATACGCCCATCGTGGTGCTGGCAGCGGTGGTGCTGGCCATTGTGCCGCCACTGGTCATGACGTTCTCAACGGGAGCCACGTTCATGAGTCTGTTCCCCACTTGGCTCTACCGGGCACTGATGTTCCTGGTGGTGTCGTGCCCCTGCGCGCTCGTCATCAGCGTGCCGCTCACGTTCTTCGGCGGCATTGGCGGCGCTTCCCGTCACGGCATTCTGGTAAAGGGAGCCAACTTCATGGACTTGCTGGCCAAGACCGGCACCATCGTCTTCGACAAGACTGGCACGCTGACCCACGGGCAGTTTGAGGTGACGGCCGTTCACCCCGACACCTGCGACGAGCATCAGCTGCTCCATCTGGCAGCCCACGTGGAGCACTTCTCCACCCACCCCATCGGCGCCGCCCTGCGCAACGCCTTTCCCGATGAAGCCACCGACGGCTGCTGTGTGAGCCATGTGGAGGAAATAGCCGGGAAGGGCATCCGCGCCAGGGTGGGCAACGACCTTGTGAGCGTAGGCAATACGAAGCTGATGGACAGCATCGGCGCCCAATGGCGTCCCTGCACGCATGTGGGCACCATCATCCACGTGGCCATCAACGACAAGTATGCCGGCCACATCATCATCAACGACCGCATCAAGGCCGACAGTGCCCTGGCCATCGGCGAACTGAGCCGCCTGGGCGTGGGCCGCACGGTCATGCTGACGGGCGACCGCGAGGAGGTGGGCCATGACGTGGCCGCAAAACTCGGGCTGACCGAATACCATGCAGAACTGTTGCCGGCCGACAAGGTGGCCCACGTGGAACGGCTGCTCAACGAGCAAACAGCGGGCAGCAGTCTGGCCTTTGTGGGCGACGGCATCAACGACGCGCCGGTGCTGGCCCGCGCCGACATAGGCATTGCCATGGGCGCACTGGGCAGCGACGCCGCCATAGAAGCCGCCGACGTGGTGCTCATGGACGACAAGCCCTCGAAGATAGCCACGGCCATCGCCATTGCGCGCCGCACGCTGGCCATAGCGCGGCAAAACGTGTGGTTTGCCATTGGCGTGAAGGTGGCCGTGCTGCTGCTGGCTACGTTCGGACTGGCCACGATGTGGATGGCCGTCTTTGCCGACGTGGGCGTAACGGTGCTGGCCGTATTCAACGCCATGCGCGCGCTCAGAGCGTGAGAAGGGGAAAAAGTGGAAAAATGGTTGTTGTTTCCGCAAAATGATTTGCACAGATTCAACGCGAAAGCACTATCTTTGCCGCAGAAACCAAAAACAGAAAAGATGACAATGAAACACTCGTTCAGACAGCTGCTCATGCTGGTGGGGCTGCTCTTTTGCGCCTGCACCGCCGACAACGAAACCAA
>CAMOPD010000138.1 GCA_946622085.1 uncultured Prevotellaceae bacterium
GTAAGCGCCTGCTCGAATACGACGACGTGATGAACAAGCAGCGCACCGTGATCTATGAGAAGCGCCACCACGCCCTCATCGGAGAGCGCATCGGCATGGACATCTCCAACACTATATGGGACCGCGTGGTGAGCATCGTGGAGAACAACGACTACGAGGGGTGCCGCGAGCAGTTCCTCAAGGTGATGGCCATGGAGTGCCCCTTCTCCGAGAAGGAGCTCATTGAGAACCATCGCGAGGAGCTCGAGGAGCGCGCCTTCAACGAGGCCATGGCGGCCTTCAAGCGCAAGACCGAGCGCATTCAGACCGTGGCATGGCCCATCATCAAGCGCGTCTACGAGGAGCAGGGACAGCTCTACGAGCGCATCATGGTGCCCATCACCGACGGCAAGCGCGTCTACAACATAGCATGCAACCTGAAGGAGGCCTACGACACGGAGTGCAAGTCGGTGGTGAAGGACTTCGAGAAATCCATCCTCCTGCACATCATCGACGATGCCTGGAAGGAGAACCTGCGCGAGCTCGACGAGCTGAAGCATAGCGTGCAGAACGCCAGCTACGAGCAGAAAGACCCGCTGCTCATCTTCAAGCTGGAGAGCGTCAAGATTTGGGACACCATGATTGATAGCATGAACAACCGCATCGTGAGCATTCTCATGCGCGGCGCCATTCCCGAAATGGCTCCCGAGCAGGAGGTTAGGGAGGCCGCGCCTGAGCAACACTCCCAGCGCTACAATGAGCAGAAGGACGACCTCGTGGACCAGAACCAGCAGGCCGCCGCTCACCACGACACGCGCGAAACGGCTCAGCAGGTGAATCGCACGCCCATCGTGAAGGACAAGCTCCCCGGACGCAACGATCCCTGCCCTTGCGGGAGCGGCAAGAAATTCAAGAATTGCCACGGACGCGGCATCGTGTAGGAAAACAAGGACAAAACAACGAAAATGATGATTAAGATCTCCAATCTCAAGAAATGCTTCGGCGAGAAGACGGCCGTAGACATTGCCGACTTCACCATCAACCAGGGCGACATCCTGGGACTCGTGGGCAACAACGGCGCGGGCAAAACCACGCTCTTCAGGCTCATTCTCGACCTGCTCAAGGCCGACGACGGCAAGGTGGAGATGGAATTCGACGAGACGGGGCTCATCAACCCCGCCGAAAGCGAGGAGTGGAAACGGCTCACCGGCGCGTTCATCGACGAGGGGTTCCTCATTGAGTTTCTCACGCCCGAGGAGTATTTCTACTTCATCGGAAAGGTGAGCGGACTGAGCAAAGAGGAGGTGGACAAGAGGCTCACCACGTTTGAGCACTTCATGAACGGCGAAGTGCTCAATCAGAAGAAGCTCATCCGCGACCTCTCGGCGGGCAACAAGCAGAAGGTGGGCATCATCTCAGCATTGCTCAACAGGCCGCAACTCGTCATCCTCGACGAGCCCTTCAACTTCCTCGACCCCACAAGCCAGAACGTCATCAAGCACATCCTTGTGGACTATCACCGCGAGACTAATGCCACCATCCTCATCAGTAGCCACAACCTGGCCCACACGGTGGACATCTCGCCGCGCATTGCCCTGCTGGAGCATGGCGTCATCATACGCGACCTGCCCAATGAGAATGGGAGTGCCGAGCGCGAGTTGGAGGAGTATTTCAATACGTGAGCATCGGGCGACGATTTTTCTAACGATAAAAGCGTAGCAGGCTGGGAGCAATCGTTTCCGGCCTGCTACGTTTTTATTATTGGTGTCCGGTAAAAAAGTAGTCATTCCTACTTCACTTCCGAAACTTTGTTAAAAGGCAAGTTGGCATGCTCATGATTACAGACCCCATCCCTGGCCCCTCAAGGGGAGGGGCAGGGGTGGGGTCTGTATCTTTGCATTATTTTTATAGTCCGCCGATGACGATGGTGCGGAAGCGGTCTTTCAACAATCCGCCATATTGGTTTTGCGAGTCGGCCACGAGGATGAGCACGCGACCTCCGCCCGCCAGGCGTGGACCGAGGCACATGCCTTCGTAGTTGGCAAAGGAGCGGCGGGTGAGATTGAGCCTGGTCTGCCATCGGCAGAGAAGCGTTTTCTCTCTTTCATCGAAGACGTAGATTTTGCACGTCACCGTGGCTCCTATCTTGAGCTTGGGCACCCGTAGCTCGCGCTCGAGCACCAGCAGGCGTCCGTCGGGAAGGGCCGTCAGCTCGCTCACGCCGTGGGCCCTGAAGCGGCTTTTCTTCTTCCCCTCGGGCGCATCCATGCGGTAGGTGGCCTGATGAAGGGGGTGCAGCTGGGCGTCGAACGACTGGATGCGCAACGTCAGCGCCGAGTCGCCCGTGAGCGGGTTCTCGGTGGTGGTGTAGAAGGTGTGCCTCTCCGGGCAAAAGGCGAGCGACTCCAGGCCGCCGTTCTTGCGCGCCTGGTCGAAGAGGGCGGGCATGGGCAGCTGGCGGCCGGTGAGTTGGCCGTCGAGCGTGTATTCCATGATGCGCTTGTCGTGCTCGCCACTGATGAAGAGCGTCTGGCTTTCCGGGCAGTAGACGATGCCTTCGGCGTCGCGATAGGGCCCGTTGTTGCCCTTGAAGTCCAGCTGGCGCACATGGCGAATGTCGCCGTTGATGGAATCTATCCTGATGCGGAAGAGGTGGAATCCGTCGCGCGCGCTCTTGTCGTCGACGATGGCGTAGGTGCTGTCGTCGATGGCCGTGATGCCGCTATAGTTGCCTGCCGGCACCGTGCGCTGGAAGGCGTGCTGGCGATGGATGGCCTGCACGCTGAGCGTGGCTTGCGCATGCAAGGCGATGGGGGCGAGGCCGAGCAGGAGAATGATAATGAAGCTATTTTTCATGGCAGAAGGTGAGCACATAGTGGGGCGTGACGCGGCTTTGCATGCTGATGGTTTCGCCTCGTTTCAGGTTCTCCACGCTGAGCTCCCCGGGGTTGTCGGCCAGGAGCACGCGCATCTCGAAATAGTCGAGCCGGTCGTCGGAGTAGTATTTGTAGGCCGTTTCCTTGGCACACCAGTTGATGAGTCGTGCGGTGGTGTCGGGTGCCTGCTCGTCGGGGCGGATGAACCGGCGTGCAATGCGGTTGATGCGCTCGCTCACATACTCAATGTCTACGCCCACTCGTCGGGTGGGCGAGAGCATGAGGGCGGCAA
This sequence comes from uncultured Prevotellaceae bacterium, assembly GCA_946622085.1. Lineage (GTDB taxonomy): Bacteria > Bacteroidota > Bacteroidia > Bacteroidales > Bacteroidaceae > Prevotella. Next base: position 3,148 of record CAMOPD010000138.1, read on the forward strand.
ATCCGCGCGTATGGCTGATGCTCAGGTGCCATTGGTTGCTCAGCAGGGGCTTGCCGCTGGGCTGGTGGTCAATGGTGAGGTGTTTCTCATGGGTCATTTCGAAGAGCAACGCCCTCACCGAAAGAAATTCCAGTCGGCGTGCGTCGTGGCCATATTTCTCGTGCAGGAATGGCTCAAATTTCCGCAAGTGGGGGTAAAGTCGGAAGAAGTCTTCCGTGGATTCGTCGATGCGCCAAAGACCTAACGACACGTCTCCGCGCAGGTTTTCAATGGAGATGAGCGGCATGGGGTGGGCGTCTATTTGTCGGCTTCTTTCTCTTCGTCTTTCTTCTCGTGCACCACAACCTTGACGCGCGAAATGCGGCGCTCTTCAAGCTTGAGTATTTCGAAAGAATAGTTGCGATAGTCAATGCGCTCGTGGATGCTGGGGAAGTCGCCCTTGATTTCGAGCAACAATCCGGCAATGCTGTCGGCATCGCCCTCCACCTCGGCAAATTCGTCGTCGTCAACATTGAGAATGCGGCAGAAGTCGCTCATGAGCGTCTTGCCCTCAAAGATGTAGGTGTTGTAGTTGAGCTTGGTGTAGATTTTCTCCTCCTCGTCGTATTCGTCGTTGATTTCGCCCACGATTTCTTCGAGAATGTCTTCGAGCGTCACGATGCCGCTCGTTCCGCCAAACTCATCCACGACGATGGCAATGTGCACCTTGTTCTCCTGGAACTCGCGCAGCAGGTCGTCAATCTTCTTGGTCTCGGGCACGAAGTAGGGGGGCCTGATGAGGCTCTGCCAACGGAAGTTGGTGGGCTTGCCCAGATGGGGCAGCAGGTCCTTGATGTAGAGCACGCCGCGAATGTTGTCGGTGTTGTCCTGATAGATGGGTATGCGGCTATAGTTGTTCTCCACGATGCACTTCAGCACCTCGTCGAACGAGCTCTTGATGTCGAGGTCTACCACGTCCTGGCGGCTGGTCATCACCTCTTTGGCCGTTTCGTCGCCAAAGCGTATGATGCCCTGGAGCATGCTCTGCTCGTCTTTTATCTCGTCCTTGTCGGTCAGCTCGAGCGCTTGCTCCAGGTCGTCGACGCTCAGCACGTGGCTCTCCCTCTGCACCACCTTGTCGGCCAGCGTGCCGCTCCTGAGCAGCACCGACTCGATGGGCCAGAAGAGCTTGCGGCAGAACATGATGCCTCCTACGCATCGCCGGCAGAACTTCAAGGGGTCTTGCCGGCTATAGATTTTGGGCATGATTTCGCCGAAGAGCAGCAGGAGGAAGGTGAGCAGCACGGTGATGCAAATGAACTGAAGCCAGTAGGCATGGCCGAAGTCTACCGTCTTGCCGAAGACGTAGTTGCACAACATGATGATGGTCACGTTGACAAAGTTGTTGGCAATGAGTATGGTGGCCAGTGTGCGCTCGGAGTCGTTGCGGAGCATCTGTATGTTGCCGTCGCGCTCGTTCTTTTCGGGGTCCAGTTCGTTCAGGTCGGTGGGCGAGAGGCTGAAGAAGGCTATCTCCGACCCGCTGGCAAACCCCGAAATGTAGAGCAGGATGATGGCAAGGATGGCGGCGAAGATGACGCCGGCCGTGGGGGGTATCAGATGGACGCCTGAGAGTGTTTCTAAAAAGGGAGAAATGCTCATCGCTGTTTTTAGAAAGGCGTGTTGTTTACTGATTCCTGGCCCGCCGCGCCCGCCGTGGGCGCCGCGTTGTTTGGCTGATTGGCACCCTTGGGCGTGAGCATCTCCATGTTCTCCACCTGGATGTCGGTCACGTAGCGGCGCTGGCCCTTCTGGTCGTCGTAGCTACGATAGCGTATGCGCCCCTCCACGTAGAGCTTGTCGCCCTTGTGCACATATTGCTCCACAATCTTGGCCAGCTTGCGGTAGAACACCAAGTTGTGCCAGTCGGTGTGGTCGGGCACTTGCGTTCCGTTGGGCAGGGTGTAGCCGCGCTCGGTGGTGGCAAAGGCCACCTGCGCCACGGCCTGGTCCTGGTCGTAGTATCTCACGTCGGGCTCCTTGCCTACATTTCCTATTAGCATTACCTTGTTCATCTTCTCAAGCCATTATTTGCAGAGTCCGAGGAATTTGAATTTGAAGTTCTTGCCTTTGGCCGACGGGAACTGGCTCCGTCCGTCAACGCGCGAGCGCAGATGCTCTACGATGCGGTTGTAGCAGTCCTGTCCCGAGATGGCCTTCACGTTGGCCACGAAGTGGGTGTCGCGATATTCGTGCTTGCCCGTGGAGGGAATCATCACCACGCGCTTGAAGTCGAGCGACCCCTCGTACCAGCCTTCGCGCTCCTCGTTGAGTCTGACGATGGCCGGAGCCACCGTGTCGTGCTGGCTGGCCATGTTGGGCCCCGGGCGCAGGGCTTTCTTCTGCTTGAAGTCGAGCATGGTGGCGGCTTCGGTCTTGATGATGATGAAGTAGACGCGCGGGCGCACCTTATAGCGTTTGGGATAGAAAACATCGCTATCGGCGTAGGCGCGTATGTCGTCGGCCAGGTCGTCGTCCATGGCTATCTCCGGGATGGAAGCTAAGAAGTCAATTGCATCTTCGACATTAGTGGCTAATGTCTCCTTGTCAAAATATCTAACGTATAAATTCATTGAAAATGTATTTTTCTATCCTAAAACAAAAAAGAGCGGAAAACGGGACTCGGACCCGCGACCCCAACCTTGGCAAGGTTGTGCTCTACCAACTGAGCTATTTCCGCATGGAAGATAATGAAATGGTGAAGAGGAGGAGACTCGAACTCCCACGTCGCAATTGACACTACCCCCT
>CAMOPD010000139.1 GCA_946622085.1 uncultured Prevotellaceae bacterium
CTTCTCCGTTAGGACCGATGTGGTCGCTGTTGCCGAGGAAGTACTTGAAGAAACAAACTGCGAGGATGAAACATACAACGATGATCCAGAACGCTGCTTTAACTCCTTGGAAGCCCTGAGATTTTTTGGGGCTTGCTGTGTTTTGTTTAGTTGCCATAATTTTTAATTAATTTTTAGTTATTAATGAATTTAAGTTTGAAAAATTATTCGATTTAACGTTAATCACCATCTTAGCATCTATGCTTTGCATCTAAGCTCAGACAAATAAGTCTTGGCAAAGATAACAATTTATAGAGAAAATGTATGCTTTTTTAGTAATTTTAACTGGGAATAATTGAAATTATTTCAGTTTGGCCAGCGTCTCTTTTATGCGTCGCATGGCTTCGCGAATGTTGTCGTCGCTGGTGGCATAGCTCATTCTGAAACAGTTCGGGTCTCCAAAGGCGTCTCCTGCCACTGTGGCCACATGTCCCACCTCCAGGATATACAAGGCGAGGTCGGTTGAAGTGCGGATGACGCGCTCACCGTCAGTCTTTCCAAAAAAGCTGCTGCATTTGGGGAACAGATAGAACGCTCCCTGCGGCACATTCACTTCCAGTCCGGGGATGTCTTTGGCCAGCTCCACGATGAGGTTGCGTCGGCGTTCAAAGGCTTTTCTCATGTCCTCCACGCATTCCTGCGAAGCGATGTAGGCCTCTTCGGCCGCCTTCTGGCTGACGGAGCAAGGCCCGCTGGTATATTGTCCTTGTAGCTTGTTGCATCCTTTGACTATCCATTCCGGTGCGGCTATGTATCCGATGCGCCAGCCCGTCATGGCATAGGCCTTTGAAACGCCGTTCACAATGATGGCGCGCTCTTTCATGCCTTCGCATTTGGCTATGCTGGCGTGTTTTCCTACATAGTTGATGTGCTCATAGATTTCGTCGGCCAGCACGAACACGTCTTCGTGGCTCTTGATTACTTCTGCCAGTGCGTCAAGTTCTTCCTGTGAATAGACGCTTCCGGTGGGATTGCTCGGCGAGCATAGAATCAGCATGCGGGTTTTGGGCGTTATGGCTGCTTCCAGTTGTTCGGGGGTAATCTTGAAGTTCTGTTCGAAGGTGGCCTCAATGTATACAGGTGTGCCCCCTGCCAGCTTGGCCATCTGCGGGTAGCTCACCCAGTAGGGCGCGGGAATAATCACCTCATCACCATCGTTGACGAGTGCCATGATGGTGTTGCATACGCTCTGCTTGGCACCATTTGAGACAAGAATTTCGTTGATGTTATAGTCGAGCCCGTTCTCCTTCTTCAGTTTGGCAACGATGGCTTTTCTCAGCTCGGGATAGCCGGGAACGGGCGAATATTTCGACCAGTTGTCGTCTACGGCTTTTTTTGCCGATTCCTTAATGTGGTCGGGCGTATTGAAGTCGGGTTCTCCTACGCTTAGGTTTATCACGTCAATCCCTTGTGCCTTCATCTCGCTGCTTTTTTGCGACATGGCGAGAGTTGCCGAAGGGGCCAACCGGTTAAGGCGGTCAGATAATTGTGCCATATTGTTGCTCTTTTATAAGTTTATTGTTGCAAAAGTAGTCATTTTATTCATCTTAACGAAAAAATCGCGTCGATATTTCACCATTTGGGCAAAAAAGGTGACTTTTAGAGATGCAAATTATGCCCCATACGGTCTTTCTTCGTTTTGAGGTATCGCAGGTTATACTCGTTGGGCGTGACCTCAATGGGCACGTTCTCCACGATTTCCAGTCCATAGGCTTCCAGTCCCACTCGTTTCACGGGATTGTTTGTCATCAGCCGCATTTTGTGCACTCCGAGGTATCTCAGCATCTGAGCACCGCAGCCATAGTCGCGCTCGTCGGCCTTGAAGCCCAGGCAAAGATTGGCATCTACGGTGTCGTAGCCTTCTTCCTGCAGCTTATAGGCTGCCAGTTTGTTCATCAGGCCTATGCCTCGTCCTTCCTGCTGCATATATACGATGACGCCCTTGCCTTCTTTCTCTATCATCTCCATGGCCTTGTGCAGTTGCTCGCCGCAGTCGCACCGGCGGCTGCCCAGTATGTCGCCCGTGGCGCACGATGAGTGCACTCTGACGAGGATGGGCTCGTTCTCGCTCCATTCTCCTTTCGTCAGTGCGAAATGCTCTTGTCCGTTGCTTTTCTGCTTGAAGGGGATGATGTGGAAGTGGCCATGTTCTGTGGGCATGTCCACTTCCACTCCCACCTCGATGAGCGATTCTTCTTTCAGCCTGTAAGCAATCATGTCGCGTATGGAAATGATTTTCATGTTCCATTGTCTGGCCAGTTCGAGCAATTGGGGCAGTCGGGCCATGGTGCCGTCTTCGTTCATGATTTCCATGAGCGCTCCTGCCGGGTAGAGTCCGGCCATGCGGCAGAGGTCGATGGTTGCTTCGGTGTGTCCGCTTCGGCGCAGCACCCCGTTGTCTTGGGCATAGAGAGGGTTGATGTGGCCCGGGCGGCCGAAAGTCTGCGGGGTGGAAAGCGGGTCGGCCAGCGCTCTGATGGTGGCGGCCCGGTCGTGGGCCGAGACTCCCGTGGTGCACCCTTCCAGCTTGTCGATGGTGACGGTGAATGGCGTCCCCAGGACCGACGTGTTGTCGGCCACCTGATGGGGCAGGTCGAGCTCGTCGCATCGGCTGAGCGTAATGGGAGCACAGAGCACTCCCCGCGCATTCTTCAGCATGAAGTTCACCTTTTCGGGGGTAATCTTTTCTGCCGCAATCACCAGGTCGCCCTCGTTCTCGCGATCTTCGTCGTCGACGACGATGACGAATTTGCCTTCTTTGAAGTCTTTCACAGCATCCTCAATGCTGCTCAGTGTGGAGTTTTCCATATATGCTTTTTCTGTTTTTGCTTTTTGTCAGTCGGAGCTGTCCTTTACATTAATTAATATACGCGCGTGCGCGAAGTGTTCAGACGGCCTCCTTCGCGTCCCATCCCATCTTCTTTATTCTGCCTACGATTGCGGCGTTGGTGCGCTTGATGGTGTTGAGGTCGTGGTTGAGCCTCAGTCGGAAGTGCCACATGCGCAGATAGCAGAACAGCCCGATGGGCACGAGGAAGAAGGCCGCGACGTTCATCCATTGGTGCTCAAAAGGCCGTGTGTGGGCTTTCACCGACACGATGGGGTAGTTGTTCAGTTCGGCCAGCACCACTTTGTCCTTCGTGTTCGACAGGTCGTCTATCACCATTTCCATCTCCTCGCTGATGTGCTCTATCAAGTGGTCGGGCTCATATTTGAAGAATACCTTCACCACGTTGGGCATGCGCTTCAGGTGGTGCTGGCGGGCGTAGTCGGCCACCTCCGAACTGATGCGCTCCAGTTGGCGGGCGTCTTCGGCATAGTGTGGGTCTTCAATGATGACCTCCTTGCTGTACACATGGCGCTTCAGCCGTAGGCCCAGCAGTTTGCTGAAGAAGTTGCGATAGGCATCCATGTTGAATACCATGGAGTCGCGGTTTGCCTTATAGGTGAAGAATATGGCCATGGGCACGAGCACGGCCATGGCCAGGCTTTTGCCGAACCAGATGGCCCACGCTCCGACACGCGCCATTCGGTAGCCCATGTTGTCGAGAATGTAGTAGAGAATGAACACGAGCACGGAGATGATGACGGGCAGGCCCAGACCTCCCTTGCGTATGATGGCGCCCAGCGGCGCGCCGATGAAGAAAAAGACGATGCAGAGCAGTGCCGTGAGGAACTTGTTGATGGCCTCAATCTTGTGGCGGCGAATGATGCGGTCGCCATCTTCGGTGAACATTTGTTTGAACTCATAGTCGCCCATTGCCCGGTCAACGTCTCTTAGGGCTTCCGACACGACGCGCTGCTTGTCGCTGGCCGACAGCTTGGTGAGCACCGAGTCAATGTTGAAGGTCTTGGCTCTGGCCGTGCGCAGTGCTTTCAGCGAGTCCTTCTTTTCCAGATGCGCGGGCCTGTAGTACATACGTGCGGCCTCTTGATAGATCGACCTGCCCACACTGTCGTAGACCAGATTCATCGAGTCCATGTCCTCGAATATCTGTTTCAGACTCTTGGCCCGCGGGTCGTTGCCCATGAAGGAGCCGTCGGCCATATTGAAGTCGGCATCGAAGTCGAGGATGATTTTCTTCAGCGCAAACGTTTCGCGGCGATAGGGCACGCTGGCGCTTCCTGCCAGTTCCTGCGAGCGCATGTTCTCAAACCACTCGCCGCTCCACAGCGTCAGCGCCAGGTGCTTGCGCTCGGCCGTAGACTGCAGCATGCCCGAGTCGGCCAGGATGATGGCGGCGTCTTCGTAGCTCTGCGTCATGCGATAGATCATGATGCCATAGAGCATGCCGGTCTTCATGTCCTTCTTCTGCACGTAGAGGTTGGTGTTGGGTATTCCGTCGTAGAACACGCCTTCGGGAATCTCCAGCTCGGGGCTCTTCTGCTTCATGGAGAGCATCAGCAGGGCCAGCTCTTTGTTGGCATTGGGGCCAATGACGTTTTGAAAGTAAAACGAACCGAGCGTGATGAGCAGTGTGATGGCGATGAGCGAGCGGAAGGCCTGCATCAGCGAGATGCCGGCCGACTTGATGGCAGTGAGCTCGCTGCTCTCGCCCAGGTTGCCGAAGGTGATGAGCGATGAGAGCAGGATGGCCAGCGGCAGCGCCTGGGGCACCAGCATCAGGCCCATGTACCAGAAGAACTGAGCCATGACCTCGAGCGACAGTCCTTTGCCGATGAGTTCTTCCATGTATCTCCAAAGGAACTGCATCATCAGCACAAACTGGCAGATGAAGAAGGCTCCGACGAAGAGCTGGCCAAACTGGCGTGCAATGAAAAGATCTAATTTCTTGATGCGGAACATGCTGTTCTTTTCTTCTTGAATAAGTAGCGCGTATGCTCACTACTGACCTGCAAAATTACTATAAAAAAGTCAGAGTAGGGATTTTTTTTCAGTTTTTTATCATATTATTCAAGGGAGCCAATGTAGATGAGGTGGTAGGGAGAGAGCGGGGGCGAGGCCGATTGCCTTTTCCTCTGCTTGGAGCGGATGTGAGTAGTTAAAGCCCTCGTGCCGTCTGCCAGCAGCATCTCAAGCCCTTGCTCAAGTTGTGCGGTTGAGGCTTGTGTTGGTGTTTCGCATGCCAAGATGAAGGGTCGTTGTGGATGATGCTTCCGTGCGGAAGCGCTTGTAGGGGCGTGTTGCCTTGCCTTCCCTGTGCTGCCGGGAAGTCGCGTGCGTGGCTTTTCGCAGGGCGCCGGCTATTGTCCTGTAGGTCTCTCTAAGCCATGACGTTGAATAAGATACTTCCTGTCAGAGCCCTGTGGAGCGGTGCAGCTGCTCCATGTTGGAATCCCAGATGTCGCGCAGCGACTCCATGTCGTCGGCTTCGGCAAAATCGGTCACGGTGAGGATGTAGTCGTTGGTGATGTCGCTCTTCACCATGCCCAGCTGCCAGTAGGCATCCTTGTCCTCGTCGTTGTCCCAGCGCAGGCGAATGCTTTCCTGCTTGTTCTCGCTGAGGATGTATGCCTTCCTGATTTCGTGGTTCCCCCATTCCTCTCCCCATCTGAAGATGAACGAGTCGTCTTGGCGTTTCACGCTGTCGGCAATCCATTTTTCCAGCCCATGAGCGCTGCTGATGAGCGACCAGATGATGTTGGCAGAGTTCGAATGGAGCTCGTATTCCAAGTTTAGTCGTTGCTTTTTCATGATGCCTCGCTTTTGTTTTGCTGTTTAGTTCATAGTTTCACGGCAAAAATACGAAAAAAGTATGTAGTAGCAAAAATAATCTGGAAAATATTTTGCTCATTTCAAAACTTTATTTTACCTTTGCACCCGCTAAAGGAAACCAACATCCTTTTCCGATGGCGGGATAGCTCAGCTGGTTAGAGCGCATGATTCATAATCATGAGGTCGC
>CAMOPD010000140.1 GCA_946622085.1 uncultured Prevotellaceae bacterium
CTGACTGCCGTGAACAACCCCGAAAACGAGGCCGACGGCAGCCACACCGTGGAGTTCACCCGCGAATTGTGGATTGAGCGCGACGACTTTATGGAAGTGGCCGAAAAGAAATTCATGCGTCTGGCACCCGGCAAGGAGGTGCGACTGAAGAACGCCTATATCATCAAGTGCAACGAGGAGCATCCGTGCGACAAGGATGCCGACGGACGCGTCACCACCATCTATTGCACCTACGACCCCGAATCACGCAGCGGCCTGCCTGGCTCTAACCGCAAGATTAAGGGCAAGACGCTCCACTGGGTGAGCTGCAAGCACGCCGTAAAAGCAGAAGTGAGACTGTATGACCGGCTTTGGAAGGTGGAAAATCCTCGCGACGAACTGGCTGCCATCCGTGAAGCCCAGCAATGCGACGCCGTGACAGCCATGAAGCAGATGATCAATCCCGACAGCCTGAGCGTCTTGAGCAACTGCTACATTGAGCCCTTTGCAGCAACCATGAAACCGGGACAATATCTTCAGTTCCAGCGCATTGGCTACTTTATGGCCGACAACGACTCTACAGCAGAGCACCCCGTGTTCAACAAGACGGTTGGACTGAAAGACACTTGGGCAAAAATGAACAAGTAAAGAACTCGTATGTCCTCGAGCGACAACTACTATAACAGCAAGAAATTCAAACATATCCTGACCGAATATGAAGAATCCGAAAAGACGGGACATCCCGTCTTTTTGGACTCTGAGGAGTTTACCGACATTGCGGAGTACTACCACATGCACGGTCAGCTGCAGAAAGCCATCAACGTCATAGACTATGCCATCAGCATCTATCCCGGAGCCGTGGCGCCCCTCATCTTCAAGGCACGCATGGCCTTGCTGAAAGAAGGCAATGCGGAGAAAGCGCGTGAGATAGCAGCAGAGATTGACGACAAGACCGACCTTGACTATTACTACATTCAGGCGGAAATCATGATTGTGGAACGACAGGAGGACGAAGCCGACGACTATCTGAAAGCCTGCTACCACCAGATTGACGAGGAGGACGAGCAGGACTACGTGCTCGATGTGGCCACGCTCTTTGCCGACTACGACTTGATTGACAAAGCCGATGAATGGCTGCAGCGATATAACGATGACAGCCAGGCCGACTATCGCGAACTGCTGGGGCGCATATTGCTCGGCAAGGGCAAATATGCCGAAAGTGAAAAGGTGTTCAACGAACTCATTGACGAGAACCCCTTTTCAAGCCATTACTGGAACTATCTGGCCTCATCGCAGCTCATGGCCAACAGGATTCACGACTCCATTGAGAGCAGCGAATACTCCATAGCCATCAATCCCGACAACGAAGAAGCACTGCTGAACAAGGCCAACGGACTCTACAGCCTCGGCAACTATGAGGAAGCATTGGAATACTACAGACGCTATACCCAGATTTGCCCTTCCGACGAGACGGGAGAAATGTTCCAGGGCGTGTGTCTGCTCTGCCTCAACCAATTGGAAGAAGCTGTTGAGCATCTGAAAAAAGCCGAGAAAACGGCTCCGCCTAACTCACCCAACCTGCACGAGATTTACCAGGAACTGGCCTTTACGCTGAGCCGGCTGGGATTTCTCGATGCGGCCCTGTCGTATGTAGACAAGACCGACCAGCTGGATTGCGACCACAACGAAATGATGGTCTTACGCGGTCATCTGCTTCTGGAACATGGACAGCTGGCCGAAGCACAAACCTGTTTCGGCTATGCCGTGAAGGAATCGGGGGGCTCCCCACATATCTTCCTGCGCATTGCCATCTCCGTTTTCGACAATGGCTATCTGCAATTGGCCTACAAGATGCTGTCTATCCTGAAGAAATCATCGGGCAACAAACTGCAAGAAGGCTATTCCTATCTGGCAGCATGCTGCAAAGAACTGGGCAAGCAAAACGAATATATGGAAAACCTGAGACTGGCCTGCCACCATTCGCCAGCAGAAGCCCGCAACGTCTTGGGCGATTATTTCCCCGAAGAATTGCCACCCGAAGAGTATTATGACTACGAGAAAAGGAAATCAAAGAAACAGTAACGAGAACTTCATTCTCAGGTATTTATCAATGGAAACCAACCAATCACGAACAAACTCATGAACTGGATAACATCACTTTTAGGCAACCTCAACTACGGAACCATTCTTTTTCTGATGCTGCTCGAAAGCACAGTGATACCTGTGCCTTCTGAACTCGTTGTCGCTCCGGCGGCCTATCATGCTGCAGGCGGCAATCTCAACATTGTGCTTGTGATTCTCTTTGCCACCATCGGAGCCGACATGGGAGCCACCATCAACTACGTGGCCGGCTATTACCTCGGACGACCCATCATCTACCGCTTTGCCAATTCCAAATGGGGAAAGCTTTGCCTGCTCAATCAGCAGAAAGTGGAGAAGAGCGAACAATACTTCAACCATCACGGCATGGTGGCCACCATCACCGGCCGACTCATTCCCGGCATACGCCACCTGATCTCTATTCCAGCCGGACTCGCCAAGATGAACTATTGGAAGTTTCTGCTCTATACCACTCTCGGTGCCGGAGTGTGGAACATCATTCTGGCTGCCCTTGGCTGGTGGTTCCACAGCTTCGTACCTGAAGACAAATTGAACGAAACCATCATTCAATATGGCGACTACATCAAATGGGGCATCATTGCCGTCGTTGTGCTGGTTGCAGCCTACTTTGGCATGAAATACTTTCTGAAAGAGAGGAAGAAATAGAGTGAATCCTTGTTTCTTGGTGGGAGAATAGCAATGCGAAGGAAACAGCCAGACAGCGGGCTATTTCCTTCGCATTGTCGTTCCGTTGCACTCCAGTTGAACGGCGGTCTCGAGTTTTTCCATGAAATCAGTTTCCTTAGGGAGGAAGACTTTGGCACTGGTGCACCGCGGGAAACGGTTGAAATAAGGATCTGTAGTAAAGAACCATCGCAACTGCTTGATAGGATATCTGCGTAAGAGGTCGCGATAGATCTCGAAAATGCGAGTGCGGGCACAGACGGTGATTCCCCTCCGACCATCAGTCAATTCGCTGACACACACAATGTGGGGTGCAATGTGCTGATCGGTATTCCGCTGCTCTTCCGTGCTATGGTGCGAGATGGTGATATGACGGTTGAAACGCTGGTTGATATCGTTCATCATTCTCTGAAACACTTCACCATGAGTTGAAGTGTCGGCGATGCCATTCACGTAGATATAATAGTGAATCAACTCGTGCAGGATGGTATCCTCCACTTCTGCCTCAGACAAATCCAGGCGCGTGCTGATTTTCAATACAAAATCGTAGTATTCCCTCTCACCTTTGTCATTCACACGGCTTTTAAACTGAATGGCTCCCAAAAAGCGCTTGGCTGAACTCAACTTAATGGGCAAAGCGGGCAACTTCCCTTCGAAGCAAAGGCGGTTGAAATAATCAAACCGTTCACGAATGTAGGCTATGGTAATGTTCATCTTTTCAGACTGCTATTCTTGTTTTTACTTAAGACATCTACATCATTTGACGAGATGTAATTGCTCAATGCACCAGTCTCCGAATCATACGAGAGTCTGGGCACAACCATCATCATGCTGTCGTTGCGATACACCAGCAAGCTCTCAGGAGTATTCACCCATTGTGGGTGCTTGCGAAGGCTATCGGCAAAAGCATAGTTGAGCACCACTTTTTGAGTGGAATCCTTCACCACTATATTCTTGCTCCTGTTGGCAACTTCCACTTGATATCCTTCAAGAGAATTGCGCAGCAGGCTATAGGTGCCCACGTCAACGGGTTTATGAAGCTCAATGCTTACATGACGGGGCACAATATGCTCCGAGCAATAGTGCAGTTCATAGGAAGCGACATTCCACTTGCCATAGCGTTTTTCAAAGTCATATCGGCCCATGTTTTTCCTCAAATAGCAAATAATATCGTCAGCCTCCAGATAGCGTTTACTCAGCAGGCTGTCACGCGTGATGCGTTGAAAATCAACCACATCAACCAGTCGGTTCGACTGGGAATCCAAGAGATGGAGTTCTCGGGCCACTCGCTGAAAGCGGTTCAACTGACATCGAAGTCCTATCGACTTGGCCGAAATGCCGGGAACATAAGTAAACAAGATGATGGCCACTCCAGAGATGCATGCCATGAGCTGAAAACGACGTGTGCGCCTAAAGAGAAGCATCAGCACGAAGGCCGTCATCAACAGGCCCGCCACCATCAGATACCAGCGGCCTTCGGTGAAGCTATATAGCCTGATGCGATAGATGCTGCCCACCCAATACATCACGAGGGGCGGAATGGCAATCCACGTGAAATGGTTGTAGAACCAGTCGAAATGACGCTTGGGAAGAATGTACTGCGTGAGTCTGCCCACCATGGCCACGGCAACGAATGCCATCACCATATATGCCACCCCACCCTTGGGAAGATTCCACGTAACGGCTATCTTGATGAAGTAAGCATAGAGCAGCGCGGTATAGACAATGACAGCTGGCGAAAGGATGAAGTTCAGGATGATCTGCAGAACCCTGGGCGTGCCCTCATCCCGATACTCATTCCTTGTAACGAAGAAGCAACAAAGCAGCGGAGCCACGATGAAGGCGACGAAATAGCTGATGTACTGATAAATGTGGGTGGGCGTATGAAGGCCGAAAATATAGAAAAACGATGCCACCACTACCGAGACGGCCAGAAGAAACATACCCCCCACCAGCAGCCCTAAGAACAGCTGAGTCACCACATGCAACAAGTGGGCTCCAAACGGGCGGTTGTCCATGATGCGATTGCCCAATACCAGCAGGATGGCCGCCAACGCATAAGTGAACCCGAAGCTCGCTGTCCAAAGGAAAGGCTTCAGATTGAGCATCATGAGCGGCAGGAAGAGGAAGGCCGAAGCCACATAGGCCCACTTGCTGACTTTGTGAAGGCAGAAAGTGAGAGATATCAAGGGAACAAAAAGCCACAAGATGTCACTCTCAACGGCAGACACGAACCGCCCAACTTGCTCACTGTAGGCACTCGTGCTGACATGCACCACGGCAATGACAAAAAAGCAGATGCCCATGATTGTCTCCATGGGAAACTCTCGTGGGCAACGGGCTAATTGGGCGATGGTCTCCTTCAGTTTCACGGCGCTCACTCCAAGCTATGCTGATACCACTCGAAGAGCCGTTTCACGCCATCCTCTATCTCTACCTTGTGGGTCCAGCCCAGCGAATGGAGTTTCGACACGTCGATGAGCTTGCGCATGGTGCCATCGGGCTTGCTGCTGTCAAATTGCACCTCGCCGTTGAAGCCTACCGCACTGACCACGAGTTCAGACAACTGCCTGATGGTGAGCTCCTTGCCTGTGCCTACATTGATGTGGCAATTGCGTATTTCGCCCAGCGACGGGATGGCTCCGCCCCGGCCCTCACTGCTGTTGCGGTCTACGCTTCCGTCGGCCTTTGTTCCATAGAACACGCTGGAATATTTCTCCACGCCGATGATGTCGCTGAAGTTCACATTGAGCAGCACGTGCACGCTGGCATCGGCCATATCTTCGCTCCAGAGGAATTCGCGAAGCGGAGTGCCTGTGCCCCAGAGCACCACCTTATTATTATATATGCCATAATAGGCCAGCGCCTCGAGTATCTCGTTTTCCGACGAAGCGCCGTTGGCCGTCAGCATCTGGTCGTCGCGCCGATATTGCACGGGGCGCTTGTCCATGTCGCGGCGTATGGCTGTCCAGTTGCCATCGTTGATGAGCTTCGACAGATAGATCTTGCGCATCATGGCTGGCATCACATGCGAGTTTTCCAAATGGAAATTGTCGTTGGGGCCATAGAGGTTGGTGGGCATCACGGCAATATAGTTGGTGCCATACTGCAGGTTGTAGCTCTCGCACATCTT
>CAMOPD010000141.1 GCA_946622085.1 uncultured Prevotellaceae bacterium
CTCCCCATGCGTGTAGACCACGGCATGACGTTCACCGACGAGCCCGGCGGCATCATGGACGAATCGTCTCACGGACACAATGCGGGCTACACCCTCCTCGGCCGCATGTTCGCTCTCGGACAGGTGCAGGGCATCTTGGCCACCGTCGACCGCGAGTTAGGCATAGAATACAAACAACCAGGATTTTTTGATTAATACATAGCTATGAGATTAAACGACTTACTGAGCGGCCACTTCAACGCCGCAGAATGGGAACAGAAAGGCTATCAACTCCCCAAGTTCGACATCAAGGCTGTGCGCGAAAAGACGGCCAAGGAGCCCACATGGGTTCACTTCGGTGGCGGAAACATCTTCCGGGCTTTCCCCGCAGCCATCCTGAACGATGCGCTCAACACCGGGCAATACGACCGCGGCGTCATCGTGGCCGAAACATTCGACTTTGAAGTCATCGACAAAGCCTATGCTCCCTACAACAACCTTTCCCTTCTCGTTAGCCTCCAATCATCGGGAACCATCGAGAAGAAAGTCATTGCCAGCGTCACCGAGGCGCTCAAAGCCGACCCGCAGTTCACCGACTGGCAGCGGCTCGTCGACATCTTCCGCAACCCCAGCCTGCAGATGATCTCGTTCACCATTACAGAGAAAGGCTACACCTTCAATGAGGCCGACCTCGCCCGAGGGCTGCAGCCTCTCTTCGCCATGGGCAAAGTGGCGGCGCTGCTCTTTGAACGCTGGCAGGCTGGTTCGTTGCCCCTCACCGTTCAGAGCATGGACAACTGCTCTCACAACGGCGACAAGGTGAAGGCTGGCGTCATGGCCTATGCTGAGCGATGGGTGGCCGATGGACTCGTGCCCCGGGCGTTCCTCGACTATCTCAGAGATGAAGCCAAGATCACCTTCCCCTGGTCAATGATCGACAAGATTACGCCGCGCCCCCACGAGAAAGTGAAGGAAATGCTGGCTGCCGACGACTTCGAGGACAACAACTACATCGAAACCGAGCGCCACACCTTTACCGCCCCGTTCGTCAACGCCGAGGAGGTGCAGTATCTGGTCATCGAAGACCACTACACCAACGGCCGGCCCCCTCTCCATCTGGGCGGCGCCCTCTACACCACGCGCCAAACCGTGGATAAGGTGGAGACGATGAAGGTGACCACCTGTCTCAATCCCCTCCACACGGCCATGAGCATCTATGGATGCATGCTGGGCTACACGCTCATCAGTGCCGAAATGGCCGACCCCGACCTCCGACCCTTCATCCAGAAGATTGGCTACATGGAGGCCATGCCCGTCGTGGTGGACCCCGGCGTGCTCAATCCCTACGAGTTCATCGGTGCCGTCATCAACCGCCGACTGCCCAATCCCTTCATGCCCGATGCTCCCCAGCGCATTGCCATGGACACCTCGCAGAAGCTGCCCATCCGCTTTGGCGAAACCATCAAGAAGTATATTGCCCGCGGGCTCGACATGGCCAACCTGGTGCTCATCCCGCTCACCCTCGCCGGCTACGCCCGCTATCTGAAAGGCATTCGCGACGACGGCACACCCTTTGAGCCTTCGCCCGACCCCCTGCTCGGCGAACTGCAGGCCATCGTGGCGCCCTTAGAGATAGGCAAGCCCGACCAGGACTTCTCGTGCCTGCGCCAGTTGTACTCACGCAAGGATGTCTTCGGACTCGACCTCTATGAGGCTGGTCTTGGCGAGCAGATAGAAGGCATGGTGAAGGAACTCTATGCCGGAACCGGCGCCGTTCGCGCCACGCTCCACAAATACGTTTTGGCCAGATAGTAGAGCGCGAAAGCCTGAGGCATAAAAATGCAAAAGGAAGCAAGCCCACGCCCCAGTGAGCTTGCTTCCTTTTTCTATGTTGAAGTGTTAGGTGGAATGGGGAGGTAATGTCACACGGCTCCTTGCCCCCCAATGATTCAGAACCGATAGCC
This sequence comes from uncultured Prevotellaceae bacterium, assembly GCA_946622085.1. Taxonomy (GTDB): domain Bacteria; phylum Bacteroidota; class Bacteroidia; order Bacteroidales; family Bacteroidaceae; genus Prevotella. The sequence continues at coordinate 1,944 of CAMOPD010000141.1, forward strand.
AAGGGTGAAGAGCAGCTGATGGCGATTGTTCTTCACCTCAACCACATTGGCCAAGTTGTCGTCCTCGGCCCACTCATTGTCCTCATAGCTCATGAAGGGCGAGAAGTCGCCCTTGGTGGCACTATACTGATAGGCCACGTCCATATTCCAGTTGCCGATGTTGTAGCCCAGTCCGCAGGTCAGCCGGTTGGTGGCCTTCCAGTTGGTGTAGTCGGTGGCCGAACTGTAGTACGACCCGAAGGAATTGAGCGTGCCGTCCTTGAAGCCGTTCTCCTGATACATGGGGCTCACGTAGTTGTAGCCGAAGCGCACGGCCATCTCGGGCATGGGCTTATATTCCAGTCCCAGCTTGAGCGTCGAAACGCCCTTGAGCGTCTGGTTGGTGTGCCGGTTGGTCTCGTCGTCGCTTTCGCTCGACGTGTAGTAGCTGTCGTACCACCAGTCGTAGTGTTCGCCCGTGATGACGCGAGTGTCAATGCTTCCATAGTCGGCATACTCATAGCTGGCACCAATGGCCAGATAGTTGCCCACGGTGTGGCCCAGGCTGAAGCCAAACTTCCAGGGGGTGTAGATTTTGAAGTCATAGGCCTCGCCATTGTCCACCGTGGTCTGCCCGTCGGTGACGTAGGTGCTGTTGCTCGTGGTGAGGTCATACCATGTAGGCGTGGCCACCGACACACCAATGCGGAAGGGCGATGCCTCCACAGGACGGAAGATGGCGCCCAGCTTCACGTCGTAGCCCGAACCGTCGATGCGCCTCTCGTCGCCCACCAGCATGGTGCTAATGCCAAAGTTGTTGGGCTCCATCGTCTCCACGTATTCGCTGTAGTGGCGGTAGTTCACGTCGTGCAGCCCTACGGTGAGTCCCAGATAAACGCGGTCGTTGATGTTGCCGCTCATGTTGAAGTCATATTCTCCTATATAGCCTTTATGCGCACGGTCGAACATATATCCGGTAGCGGGGAAGTAATACCACGTGTTGTCCTGGTCGTCATAGTTCAGGTTGCGCGAATAGATGTCGTCGAGCTGGTTGCACGTGATCATGGCCCTCTCGCCGATGGGCTCTCCGTTTTCGTCTACGCTATAGAGCAGCCCGTTCTTGGCCTTGGCATAGGTGAGTTTGTTCTGCGAGGCGTTGCTCAGCCTGTCGGCAGCCGAGAGCAGCATGTCGAAATTGCGGCTCTTGTGGTAGTTGAAGCCGAAGTTCACAAACGAGCTTCTGCCCGAGCGGCCGGCATACACAAAGCCCACCTGGTCGAAGCTCATGTTGGTGGCATGGCCGTCGTCAAAGTTGGTGGCATCCTGCTGCGACACCAGTCCGAACGACACGCTGGCTGCCGACTTGCGGAAGAGCCCTATGCCGGCAGGGTTGGTGCTGATGGTGGAGATGTCGGCTCCCAAAGCCTCCATGGCACCACCCATGCCCACGTAGCGAGCCGTGCCGTTCAGGTCTTCGGCAGCTATCTTGGCGTTTTCGTATGTTTCCTGAGCCGCCATGGGAAGCGTTGCCATGGCCATGGCTGCAATAAAGATTTTCTTTTTCATGTGCGCTGTCAATCTAAGTATCAAACATTTATTTACGATTCAAAAAACTCATTCTTCGAGTAGAGGGGGTAAGGAGGTGTGGAGTTAAATACCAGGCCTCCTGAGCTCCTTTACTCTTTGTGCCCACCTGACGGGCCTATCTGTGCCTTCCGCCGAAGCTGCCACCGCCCGAACGGCTGCCGCCACCGCCGAAACTACCGCCCGAACGGCTGCCGCCGAAGCTGCTGCCTGAGCTGTGCGACGAACCGGAACTGCTGCCCCATGAGCTGCTGCGACTGCTGCTGCCGAAGCTACCCGCCGAGCGGGACCCTCCGCTATAGCTGCCCGAGGAGCGCGAATACGACGAGGACCTACTGCCGCCGAAGTTGCCATACTGGTTGCGTGTGGCCGTGCCATTGCGATAGGTTCCGCGACTGGTGCTGGCCGATCCGCCGATGGTGCGGCCGCCAAACCTGCCCGACGAGAACGTAGAGCTGCTGCCCGTACGCATGGCCACGTTGCCGCTGCCATGAGCATAGCCGTGGTGGGCAGTGCCGGTGGTGCCGGCATAATAGGTGCCATAGTAGCCGCGATAGGGATAGCCCCAGCCATAATAGCCATAGTAGCCATAGTAGGGATAGCCCCAGCCATACCAGCTGCCATAGTAGCCATAGTAGGGATAGCCCCAGCCATACCAACTGCCGTAGTACCACGGATCATACCAATAGTAGTCGTAGAACCAGGGGTCGTACCAGCCATAGCGGGCATACCACCAGGGGCTGTGCCACCAGCTGCGGCCATAGAGGAAGGGGTCGTAGAGTCCATCCCAGCGACTCAGCTGGCGCGTATACTCATAGTCGTCGTCGAACGAAGGATAGCCCTCAGCACCATAGTAGATGGTGTCGTTGGCGTTCACGCCGCCGAGATCAAGCTCCACGATGTCGTTGCCCACCGAATCAGTGCCAATCTTCTCATAGTGGCTGCGCAGCCCCCTGCGATTGTAGACATCCACGTCGGTGGCATTCTCTCTGATGGGAGAAATGGTGGTGGCCGCATTCTCCTTCACGGGCACCACGGGCGTTGCCGCTTTCGCGCTCTTTTCCACCTTCTTGGGGGTGAAGTAAACATCGTCCTGAGCCACCACGATGAGCGGCAGGGCGAGAGCCAAAACCGATAAGATGAAACTCTTTTTCATTTCCGTTCTCCTTATTATAAATAGTTAGTCCATGTTTTACGATGCAAAAATAACATGCATTTCCATGCAAAATTACGGAAAAACCCTAAACCGCAATAGGTTTTTCCCTATTTTTTGTAAATTTGCACCGAAAAATCTCTTAAATCGTCTCTTTGTCAAATCGTCAAAACACAAATCCATAGCAAATGAATTATCTGAAGGCCACTTTCCACATCAGTCCCAACGTTGAGACGGCACGCGACGTGCTGGCTGCACTGGCAGGCGAAGCCGGATTCGAATCGTTTGAAGAAACCCCCACTGGGCTCTGCGCCTACGCCCAGGAGTCGCTGTTCTCCGAGGAGGTGCTCCGCGAGGCACTTAGCGACTTCCCCATGCCCGCCATTACCATCGGCTACACGCTGGAGCAGGCTGAGCAGAAGGACTGGAACGAAGCGTGGGAACAGGCTGGATTCGAGCCCATTGTCGTCAGCAGCCCGCAGCTCTCCGTCGTCATCCACGACGGGCGCAAGCCCCTCTCCCCCACTCCCGGCTCGCTGCCCGTGGTCATCGATGCCCGCATGGCCTTCGGCACGGGCACCCACGCCACCACCCAGCTCATGGTGGCCCAGCTCATGGCAGCCCGCGTGGAGGGCAAGCGTGTGCTCGACTGCGGGTGCGGCACGGGCATCCTCGCCATCGTGGCCGCCAAACTGGGAGCCAGCCGCGTGGTGGGCTACGACATCGACGAATGGAGCGTCGACAACACGCGCCACAACGCCCGGCTCAACCATGCCGACGACCTGCAGGTGCTCCACGGCGACGCCACCGTGCTCCAGACCCTCGACGACACCTTCGACGTGGTGATGGCCAACATCAACCGCAACATCCTTCTCGCCGATATGCCCCGGTTCAAGCAAGTGCTCGCCGACGGCGGACGGCTCATCGTCAGCGGGTTCTATCAGGCCGACATCCCCTTGCTCACCGAGCGCGCAGCCCAACTGGGAATGCACCAGCTCGATGCCACACAACAAGACGATTGGCGCTGTCTTGTTTTCAGCTGAAACAACAAAGCACATTCGGCGGGGCTGACGCGCCACGGCGCATCCCTACATGAGGGGTATTAAGCAGCCCGAGGGAATGCTTGCGTTTTGTAAAGAAAATTCACAACTTTTTATGCCCTCACATAGCGCCTCCGTAAAGTGCTGAAAATCAGTATCGGGTAGTAAG
>CAMOPD010000142.1 GCA_946622085.1 uncultured Prevotellaceae bacterium
ATGCACTTGCCGTCCCAGAGGCGGCGCGGGTCGGGGTGGCCGGCTGGGGCTTGGGGTTGTGGTTTGCGTTCGGGCTGGGGCTCTTCTGGCTGCAGCAGGCTGAACTTTTCCACCTTTTCACTGATGGCATAACACATGCCCAATCCCTGCTTCAGTCTGAAATACACACTCTGATAGTTGTAGGGCAATTGCGCAAACTGGCTGAAGGTGGCAGCATCTTCCAGCTGCAGCATTTCGTCCAGTTCGCAAGCACAGGTGAAAGCAGCCACCACCTGCTGCACGTGGGCCAGCAAATCCATCGGCGTCATCACGTCGTGACGGGTGTTGACGGCGATGAACGTCTGCTGCACCAGTGGCCAGTAGATGCTGATGGCCGTCCTGGCCCCCGTGTCGAGTTGCTGCCGGGTTTTCACCATGATGGAGCGCATGATGTCGAGAAATCTGGCGTGGAGTTCCTCCATCAACTTGTGTGACGAGACAAAGAGGCATGGCGGCACGAAGTTGGCATTGTCTTCGGCCCATCCCTCATTGTTTTTCACTATGCGCCCAATGGGCATGGCGTAGAAGGGCAGGGGCTCATTCTTGGCCAGCAACACGTAGGCATAGGCCGTCTCCCGGATGCCCTCTCCCGTCTCGTGCCACTTGTCGGGCACGGCGCAGATGGCGAGCAGATATTCCTGCTGGTCGTCGTCCTCGGGAATGGGCACACGCGTCTCAAACCATTGTTCGAAGCGCGTGTCGTAGTGCACGTCGATGACGTGGCCGTCACGGGTAATGGCCAGGCAGCTGAGCGACTCCACATCGACATAGTTGTTGGTCAGGCTGAGCGACAGCTGGAAGGGGCGCTGCCCTGCGGGGAAGAGTCCGAAGCGCCCTGCGGCTGCCAGCATGGCCGTCTGGCCGAGGTCGGCGGCACAGTAGTCGTCGGCCCGTCTCATCACCTCGTCGGAGAGTCTCATGCCTTTCTTCCAATTGATTCTTTTTGGCATGGTGTTTCGTCGTTTTTTATTAATAATTCAAGTTTCGCATATAAACAACTTTGTTGGAGTTAAGGAGTTATGGAGTTAAGGAGTTAAGACATTAGACTTGCTCGCTTCCTTTCCGCCGGAGTTTTCGGGGTTAGAAGTATTGTCATAACTCCTTAACTACTCCTATCACCCTGCGAAAGTTGGATTAATTATACATTCGTATTATAGTTCAGGTAGTAGAATTCATCATCGCAAGCGAGTTTGAGCGGCTCTTCATCGTGGACAATATTGAAAGTGAGCAACTGCTCCACTGAGAGGAAGAAGTCCTGGATGAAGCGGCGATACTCCTCCATCTCGTCAAGAAACCTCAGGAAATGCTCATTGCACTCCTCTTCGCGCCAGTAGTGAATGTCGTAGCAGGCCACGGTCTCATCGTAGTCGTTGCCCACGTAGCCCTCGCCGAGCTCCTGTCCCAGCGTGCAGTCGTAGCGCGGGTGTTCATCGTGCTGTGCCGTCGGCTTCAGCGTGGGCACCATCTTGAGCCCCTCGTCCATCAGTATCTTTCTGAGCATCAGCGTCAGCAGCGTCTTGTTACCTCTGATGCGTTTGCACAGCGGGGTGAACGGAATGGTTTGCCTGATGAATCGGTTTTGACGCTGCGCGTCGGTCAGCGAGTCGCAGATGATGCCCTGCATCACGGTGTTTTCGCGTGCAAAGGGCTCCACTTTTCGCCTGAGCCTCATGCGCTGAATGAGCAGCAGCGTGTCGATGGGCGAGAAGAAGCGGAAGGCGTCTTCTATTTCTTCTTTCTCCTGCTGCAGCTGCTCTTCAAACTTCTCTTTCTCCTCATATCTGGGCAGATTGTCGAAACGGTCGATGGGGTGGAACATGTATTCCGGCAGATAGTTGTAGAGGCTGTTGCGCCCCACCACGAGATGCGGTTTGCCGTTGAAGTTCTGTTCCATCTCGGCAATGTCTCTGTAGGCATTGCGCTTGTGGGGACCCTTGAAGGCCACAGTGCATCCACCGCCCTGTCCTTGCCAGAGTGAAAGCAAGTAGTCGAGCAGCACCTCTGCATTGATGTCGGGAGGGATGTTAGAAAGCATCTTTCGTCAGTTCTACGTGGCGCACACCTTTCTCCGTAGTCACCTCTATCACGTCGAAAGGAGGAATGCCTATCTGTTGTAGCGTCAGTTCCTGATAGGGAAACGACGCATCGATGTTCTCATAGAAATGCTTGTGCAGCAGCGTGCGATAGCTCAGCTTGCGCAGTTCCTCGTTGCCTTTGATGTAGGCTTCGAGTTTCGATTCGGCCATCATCACGCTGAACTCCCGTTCGGGGCGGTCGGAGGCAATGATGTCAACAAACTTATTGTTGCGCATGTTGATTTCCACGGTGTCTGCATTCAGGAACGTCCTGAGCGTGGCGAGCACGTTGCCTACCGTCTGACAAGCTGAGAGCATGGGGCACTCCATGACATCGTCCCACCGCTCGTGGGCCGGGCAGTTGCTCTTCCAGGCCGAAAGTCGGTAGATGTTGGTGGTGTTGGTGAGTCCTTCATAGCGCAGCATCCTTCCCTGCAGCGTCTTGAAGGGCGATGGCGTTTCATCCTGATGAATGATTTTCATGGCCTCCTGCACCTGCATGGCACCTATAATGGAGGCACTGATGGGCGTGGTGGCCACACGGCCGGCCGACGTCTGCGAGCGCACCACGTCGGCACATCCCGTGCGCAACATGATGTGGTTGAATTCTTCTCGCGAGAGGCCGCACTCATAGCAATTCACCCCTGGCGTATAGACCTTGAGCACTCCCGTCAGATTCTCTATACTGCCGTCTATCCAGCTCTTCCCGGCACGCATGCAAAGCCTGTTGAGCAGATAGCGGGCCAGACGGCTGTCTAAACAGCCTATCACCACATCAACCGAGCGATAGAGTCCGAAACCCACCTCGGAGAAAAGATTTCCCACAATGGGCGTGACGCTTATCTGCGGATTGATTTCCATGGCACGCCGAGCCACCACGTCGGCTTTACAGGCATGGGCGTAGGCATCTTCTTCGCGGAAGAGCACCGAGCGGGTGAGGTTTGAGAGCTCCACGCGGTCGAAGTCTACTACATAGATGTGCCCCACACCGAAAAGCGCAAGGTTTTTCACCACCTCGTTGCCCAGGGCTCCCGCTCCGGCCACGAGTACGCGGGCATTTTTCACCCGATCCTTCTTAAACCACGAGAGCAGGGTGAACACGCCGTCGCCCCATTCATATTTCTTCTTTACGTCAGCCGTCATCTTTCACCGTTTTTTATTGAACTCCCTGAAAAATCAATTCTCCACGTATTCAAACGTGGTGTCACCAACCTTGAACGTGTCGCCGTTAGAGAGAACAGAGGGCCGGTTCACGGGCAGCTCCGTGCGGATGTTGTAGATCACGCCCGAGGCCAGCGGTTTGAGCATAGGCAGCTGCCGGGCATGGTCGATGAAGAGTTGCACGTGCTGCTTGGCCACCTTATTGCTCTTCTCCCAGTTCATCTGTATTTCACATTCGCCTGTCATTCCGATGGTGACCTTATTGCCGCCACCCGTGGCGCTCATCCACTTGTGAATGGGGATGCGCTGTCCTGCCTTCACGCCATTCTTGATCACGAGGAAATACTTCTCGGCCAGCATACGCACGGTGACGAGCGAGGCTCCCAGTCCGCCGCCATAGATGATAAAGTCGAGCAGCATGTTCATCCATCCGTAGCCCGAACCCACGGTGCCGCTGAAGTAGAGCACAACGAATCCGATGACTGCCGAACAGAGTCCGCCAATGAGTGCACTCTTCAGCGGGATTGACGACTTGATGGTCAGTCCCAAGGCCGTGCAGACGGAGAAAAGCAGATAGGCTGGCAGCGAGCAATACCAGGGAATATAGGTGGTGCCCACGGCAGAGAGCAGCAGGCAGAAAATGATGCCCCCCACGGCAAAAGCCGCCATGCCAATGAGCGCCGAGAGCAGCGACAGGCCCACTATCTTCAGATACACCTTGGCGTCCTTCTTGCGGTATTCATCGTTGTAGCGGAACACCAGCGAGAGGAAGAATCCCAGCAGCAGGCCCACGGTGAGGAAGGCCGAGAGCTTGCCGGTGCAGTCGCCCAGCAGATTGTCCCTTTGCGCCTCGTTGGTGAAGAACACGCGGCTGATGGTTGCGCCCAACGAATGGAACAGGCCACGGCCCGTGAGTTCGAATATCATCCAGCTCACAAGGCCCGCCACGATGCCCGAAAGCGCCTGATAGCTATCGCGCAGCGATGCCTTGCTCAGCATGTCGCTCCAGTCTACATGGTCCTGAATGCCGTCCTTGCAGTTCTGCCCATACTCCACGCATTTATACCCGTTCTGCTGCCAACAGGCCACGTGGATGATGTGCTTGCATCGGGTCACCACCTTCTGCCCGGGCTCAATGTCCTGCTTGCAGTAGTGGCAGATGCGCCGCTGCACGTTGGCCTCGGGCACGTAGCTCTTGTAGTATTTCATGGCAAAGCGCTTCGACTTGACGGCAGGGATGAGCACCTTCATCACGAAGAAGAAGAACACATAGGTGAGCAGGGCCACGAGCAAGGCCACCAACAGCTTCACCAGGGCTCCTGCGGCCGTTTCGGCTTTCAGAGGCCAAGGCGTCTCGGCCGTGCCTATGGAGTAGTTGCCCTCTCCGGCTTCAATGCCTTTCCATTCAGCCATATAGTTCACCTTTCCCGTGTACGACCGCCCGTTGGTAGCCTTGTAGGCGAAGGCATAGTCGTACATGGCGTCGTTCACCACCTGCTCAAAATGGCTGAGCACGGTGCCGAAGTTGTCCGATGGCTTATAGCCCCCCTGACGCTCCTTCATCACGTTGCCGTTGGCATCGCGGGGCACGCTGACGCCCTCGAGCGTCAGTTTCACGTTCTCGTCGATGCCGGCTCCGGTGTAGTACAAGGCAAAGACGCGCGGCACCTCATGATCGGCCGCCGACTGATAGTCGGTGACCTCGACAAAGCCGATGGTCTCGTCGTCGGCTCGGCGGTTCCCATCGGTGAACACGATGAGCACGCTCCTGTCCTTCGCCTGGCGGAAACGACTCCCGATGGCCCTGTTCTTGGCATAGTCGGCCGTCGTCTTCACGTCGCCGTCGTAGTGGGCAGCAGCGCCGCTGAACTCGGTGAGTTTGGCATAGAGCGCGCTATAGAAGCACTTGCCGTCGGCCGTCCGCTGGAACTGCTCCTTCAGCCCGTCGTAGTTGGCCTTGGTGACCATCACCGAGGGCGACACCTCATGGCCGAAGAACGAAAGATAGACGCAGCTGTCGGGCGCCGCCTCAACGAGTTTTCCCACCGCGCTGCATATCTGCTGCTTGCCTTCCTGGGGAATGCTCAGGTCTACCAGCACCGAGAAGGTGAAGTCGCCGGGTATGCGCTGCCCCGAACTCACGGCACTGAGCGTGCGGCGGTCGTTGGGAATCATGGTGCCGTCTTCATAAATCACCAGATACTTGTCGAGCGTGGACACGCTGAGGTCCTTCACGCGATTGCCCTGGCCATCGAGCACCTTCAGGAAGAGCGTAATACTGTCTTTGCCCTGACTATACTCATATTTCTTGTCGCAGAACTGAATCTGCGATACGTCCTGCGCGCCAGCCGTAAGCACAGCCAGCAAGCCTACAAGGAGAAGCGATAGAAAATGGTTTTGCCGCATGATTATTTCTATTTTTCAATTCAAGTTTCGCATATAAACAACTTCGTTGGAGTGATGGAGTTCTCGTG
>CAMOPD010000143.1 GCA_946622085.1 uncultured Prevotellaceae bacterium
AACTTACATTTTGTCATTGTAATACACATTTTTGTATTACCTTTGCAACCGAAAAGACAAGAACCAATCATTTTTATCAAAAACAAAACAAGACAAAAAAAGATGAAAAAGCATTCATTGAAAGCCCTCACGCTGGCCATGATCATGGCAGCAATGAGCAGCACGGCTGCCATGGGGCAACAGAGCGAAATGCCCGAAAAGTTGAAGGACTGGACCAGCCGCATTGAATTCCACGGCTACGCCCAAGCTGGCTATTCTTACGACGATGCCAATGGCAAAACCACCAGCACCTACAACCTGAAGCGGACGCTGCTCTGGGCTAAAGCCAACATCACCGACAGGTGGTTCTTTCTTTTCATGCACGACTTCAACAGCGTGGTACAGGAATTCTACACCGACTATCGGCTCTCCAACGACCAATCGCTCACCGTCCGACTGGGACAGTTCAAGCACAGCTACTCGATGGAGAATCCCCTCTCACCCACCCAACTCGAACTCATTGACGTCTATTCTCAGGCCGTGCTCTTTCTGGCCGGCGAAGGCCCCGACCCGCTCAACGGTGCCAACTATGGGCGCGACCTGGGCATGATGATCTATGGCGACCTGCTGAAAGGCAAGCTGCACTACGAACTGGCCTTGATGAACGGACAGGGCATCAACCGTAAAGACGGCAACAGCGACAAGGACGTGATTGCCAAGCTCGAGGTGAGGCCCATTGACCAGCTGCGCATCGTGGGCTCTGCCCAGAAGGGCCGCGGACATGCCGTGGGCACGGCTGCCTGGAACCCGGGCGTGAAGGCCGGCGACGACTACACGCGCGACCGCATAAGCTTCGGAGCCGAATGGAAATCGCCACAGCTGAGCGTCAGAACAGAATATCTGGCCGGCAAGGACGGCGACGTAGGCAGCCGAGGTGCCTATCTCACCACCTGCGTGCCGGTGGCGAAAAGTCTCGACGTGGTGGCCTCGGCCGACTACTTCGACCGCAACACCGACATGGACTATGCACAGACCAACGCCACCGTGGGACTGCAATACTGGTTCTACAAGAAGTGCCGCCTGCAGCTGCAATACACGCGTTGCTGGAGCGACTTCACCAAAGACTACAACTGGCTGCAGGCACAAGTGCAAGTGGCCTTTTAGAGATGATGATTAAAGAAACACTGTAACTAAAAGATTCTATACACTTTATGTTTATCAAGATTATTCTCACAATCATATTCCTGGCCGTCATGGTGTTTGTGGGCATCTATTCGCGCAAACAGGCCAGTTCGGTTGACGGCTTCGTGCTCGGCGGCCGCTCGGTGGGACCATGGCTCACCGCTTTCGCCTACGGCACCAGCTATTTCTCGGCCGTAGTCTTCGTGGGCTATGCCGGACAGTTCGGCTGGAAATACGGACTGTCGAGCACGTGGATAGGCGTGGGCAACGCCGTCATAGGCTCCTTGCTGGCCTGGCTTGTGCTGGGCCGCCGCACCAAACTCATGACCCAATTCATAGAAAGCCGCACCATGCCCGACTTCTTCGGCACCCGATTCGGCAGCCAGGGGCTGCGAGTGGTGGCCAGCATCATTGCCTTCGTGTTCCTCATTCCCTACACGGCAGGCGTCTACAAAGGCATCTCGACGCTCTTCGAGATGGGTTTCGGCATTCCCTATGAGTATTGCGTCATCATCATGGCCATACTCACCGCCGTCTACGTCATTCTGGGCGGCTACAAGGCCACGGCCATGAACGACTTCATTCAGGGCATCATCATGCTTTTCGGCATTGTCATCGTCATTGCTGCTGTGCTCAATACGCAGGGCGGACTGAGTGCTGCCGTGAGCAAGATGGCAGCCCTGCCCGCCGACGACAATGCGGCGGTGAACGGCGGCTTCGCTTCGCTCTTCGGTCCCGATCCGTGGGGCTTGCTCGGCGTGGTCGTGCTGACGTCGCTCGGCACCTGGGGACTGCCCCAGATGGTGGGCAAGTTCTATAGCATCACCGACGAGAGCGCCATCCGACGCGGCACCATCATCAGCACCGTCTTCGCCTTCATCGTGGCTGGAGGATGCTATTTCCTTGGTGGTTTCGGACGACTCTTCGGCATGCCCCCCGTGCTGCCCAATGGCCGTCTGGCCTTCGACAGCATTGTGCCCTCCATGCTCGTCACCCTGCCCGATGTCATCATTGCCCTCGTGGTATTGCTGGTGCTCTCAGCCTCTATGTCTACGCTGGCCTCGCTGGTGCTCACTTCATCGTCTACCATGACGCTCGACCTCATCTATCGCGACAAGAAGTCGATGCCTGGCGAAGTGGAGGAAGGCGAAATCAACGATGCCGTAGCCGAGAAGGTGGAACGCCGCAAGGTGGTGGTGATGCGCGTGCTCATCGTGTTCTTCATCGTCATCTCGCTCATGATAGCCCTCAATCCTCCCACATTCATCGCCCAGCTCATGGGCATCTCGTGGGGAGCCTTGGCCGGAGCCTTCCTGGCTCCCTTCATGCTGGGCCTCTACTGGCGCGGAGTCACCACGGCCAGTGTATGGGCTTGCTTCGCCTGGGGCGTGGGCATCACGGTGATCAATATGCTCCTGGGCAATCCCATCAACCCCATCAACTGCGGTGCCATTGCCATGGTTGGCGGCTTCGTGGTCGTGGCTCTGGTGAGCCTCTTCACCCCCAAGATGCCACGTGCCGACGTTGACCGCATCTTCGAGTGCTACGATTAACCCACAAAAGTGTGTGGGCATGCTGAAACCCTTGTGCAAGAGCCGTTGTCACATGCCCACACACACTTCCCCCCTCTCTACGGAAACCTATAACAAACAATAACATTATGAACGGACTCTACACTATCCTTTTACTTATTTTGAGCAACGTCTTCATGACGCTCGCTTGGTATGGCCATCTGAAGTTGCAAGAGACTGGCGTCTCCTCCCATTGGCCCCTCATGGGCGTCATTCTCTTTTCCTGGGGCATTGCCTTCCTGGAATACTGTTGCCAGGTGCCTGCCAACCGATTGGGCTTCATCGAGAACGGCGGCCCCTTCAGTCTGGTGCAGCTAAAAGTGGTACAGGAGTGCATCTCGCTGGCCGTCTTTGCCGTTGTGGCTAACATCATGTTCCAGGGACAGAATCTCCACTGGAACCACATACTGGCCTTTCTGCTCATCATCTGCGCCGTCTATTTGGTATTCATGAAATGATTCAGGAGAAAGAACTTAAGTCGCTGGAAAACCGTGTCATAAGGCGTTTTCATAAAGCACTGGCCGACTATCGTCTCACCGCCGACGGCGACCACATCCTCGTGGCTGTTTCGGGCGGCAAGGACTCGCTATGCCTGCTGGAGCTCATGGCCCGACAAGCACGCATTCACAAACCCGCCATACGCGTGGAGGCAGTCCACGTGCGCATGGAGAACATCAGCTATGCCACCAGCACCGACTATCTGCAACGCTTCTGCCGCGAGTGGGGCGTGCCGTTTCACCTGCTCACCACCCGTTTCGACCTGGGCAATGCCAGCCAACAGCCGGCCGATGCCAAGACGCTGCGACGGCAAAAGACGCCCTGTTTTCTGTGTTCCTGGAACCGCCGCAAGCAGATTTTCAATCTTGCCCAACAACTCGGATGCAACAAAATTGCCCTGGGCCATCACCAGGACGACATCATCCACACGGCGCTAATGAATCTGTTGTTTCAGGGACGGTTTGAGGGCATGCCGGCGAGTCTCAGCATGGAGCGCATGCCGCTCACCATCATTCGCCCCCTCTGTCTGCAAACCGAGGCCGACCTGAAAGCATTTGCCCAGATGAAAGGCTATGAAAAACAAATCAAGAACTGCCCCTACGAAGAACAAACACGCCGACAAGCCGTGGCCCAGCTCTTCGGCAAAATGGAACAGCTCAACCCTGAAGCACGCTTCAGCATTTGGAAGGCGTTGGAAAGCGACGGGAAGATGTTATGAGAATCCTAACTAAAGCCATTTCTCACCATAGGCAACTCAATAAGAGGATTCGCTAAACAGATGCTACTCCCCCAGTAATTATTAAATTTCCATAATTGTAAGTATTTATGAGCTCCTTTGCAAATTATTATTTGTATCTTTGTTTTTTACAAACAAACAATAATCAACATAATAAATGAGATTCATCCGACTTACAATGCTCGTGCTGGCACTCTCGCTTACCACGGTGGCCGGTGCACAGGGCAAAAAGAAGAAGACGCCTGCCAAGGCAACAACCACCCTGCCCCAACCAGTACAGAAGACGCCGGCACAACTGCTTTTCGACAATATGCTACCCAACACGCAGCGGGTGTTCGTCATTGATAGCATGGTAGTGGAGAAAAGTAATTTCCTGAGCGAAATACCTCTGCCTGCCGAGAACGGACGATTGCTGACCTACAACGAATTTTTCAACACCAACGACCACGACGATAGCTACGTCTACGTGAATGGATTTGGCAACAAATGCTTCTTCTCCGTAGCCGACACCACCGGCACGGCGCGCATCTACACTTGCGATAAACTGGGCAGCAACTGGTCGGCTCCACAGCCTCTGGAAGGGATAAGCCAGTTCTCCGGACAAATGAACTACCCCTTCATGATGGCCGACGGAGCCACGCTCTATTTCGCCGCCAAGGGGCGTGAAAGTCTGGGTGGTTATGACATCTTCGTCACCCGCTATGATGCCGAAGACGCACGCTTCCTGAAGCCCGAGAATGTGGGACTGCCTTTCAACTCTTCGGCCAACGACTACATGTATGTGGAGGACGATCTGAACAAACTGGCCTGGTTTGTCACTGACCGCAACCAACCCGAAGGCATGGTGTGCGTCTACACCCTCGTGCCGTCTTCTTCGCGCCAGAACTACGACCTGAGCGACTACTCGGATGCTCAGCTGAGGCAATTGGCGGCATTGAAGAGCATACGCCAGACGTGGCCCAGTCTTGAACAGCGCAACGCAGCCATGGAGAGGCTGCAACTCCTGCTCGGCAGTAGCCGCCACTCCGCATCTGTGGGCACGGCGCAATTCCGCTTCCCCATCAACGACAACGTTGTTTATACATCGGCCGACGATTTCCTCTCGCCCACCAATGCCGACCTCTTTGCCACCACCCTGAGCATGCGGCAGCAAAAGGCCGACGTGGAGATGCGACTGGAGCGGCTGCGCAAGCAATATCACGAAGCCACAAGGGCGGAACGAGCCTCGCTGGCAGAAGACATCAGCGAGGCCGAAAAGACCGTCTACCGCATCAGCAACGACATTGCGAAGCTGGAGAAGACCATCAGAAACAAGGAGAACCTATTATTAACTAAATAAACCAATGACCTTACAGCTATGGCACAGAAACATTTTCCCGAATCAGAACTCATCATCAATGCAGACGGCTCGTGCTTCCACCTGCACCTGAAACCTGAACAGTTGGCCGACAGAGTAGTACTCGTAGGAGACCCGGCAAGAGTGAACACCGTGGCCGAACACTTCGACTCACGCGAATGCGAAGTGAGCAGCCGAGAATTTCACGCCATCACCGGCACCTATAAAGGCAAGCGCATCACCTGCCAGAGCCATGGCATCGGATGCGATAACATTGACATCGTGCTCAACGAACTCGACACACTGGCCAACATCGACTATGCCACACGAACGGAGAAGCCCGAGCACCGCACGCTCA
>CAMOPD010000144.1 GCA_946622085.1 uncultured Prevotellaceae bacterium
TTCAATTTTTCACCTTTATATACACTCCGTCGAACGAGGCTCCCAAGCCGAAGCAACCGTGCATTTTCTCGCCTCCCGCAATGGTCTCCAGCACCACGAACCGGGGGAAGAACGATGCGCGGAAGCCATAGTTGCACTCGTTCACGTTGAGATATTCAAATTCGTTGCCGCTGAGCACGGCGGGCCGTCCTTTCTCGCTGTCACCTTCGGCTATGTTTTGTGGGCAGTTGCTGATGCTGAAGGCCAGCTTGTTCTTTCCCGCTGCCCTGAAAGAGGCCGCCCCGCCCATCATGGCTTTGTAGTTTGGGTTCCAGAAGGTGTAGGAGTATTCGCGCCCGATGCGTGAAGGGTCCTCGGGCGTGAGCGGCGAGACGGCATACCAGTCGGGCTTGCGAAACATCGACCGCATGCGGCTCATGGGCAGCTCGGCACCCGTCTTGGGGTTTGTCCATTGTCCGCTCACAAACTCGTAGTCGCCTTCCACTTCGGAGTAGCGCAGCTGTAGAATGCCCGTCACGGTGCCATCGGCCTGAAACTCCCGCAGATAGACCATGTTGTAGGGGTCGTCGTCCGGCATATAGCTGCCCACGATGAGTATGGGTGCAGGCGTCTTGGCTTTGGGGTAGTAGATGTATCCGGCGGTGATGCCGTGTGGGCCAATTTCAAAGGCTATCTCCACCTCAATCTTCCCGTTGAGCATTCCTTTGAAGTAGTAAGGGGGCTCTTCGTACTGAGCTTTGGCTTGCAGGGCAAGCATCAGAGCCATGAGGCTCAAAAGTAGTTTTTTCATATCTGTTTGCTTTTAGTTATGGTTAAAAGATAGTTGGGTTCTCTTATGGGCGTTTGATATTACAGACCCCACCCCTATCCCCTCCTTTCAAGGGGAGAGGCTGCGGTGGGGCCTGTGCACTCTTCATCATCCCGAATGTTTTTACTACGGTTATTGCTCTTGGTTGTCGATGTCGAGCCAATAGACGTAGGGGTCGAGCACTTTGGGCAGCGACTTCAGGTATTTTGTTCCCCGTTCCGGGCTGATTTTGTTTCCGTTGAGCGTGCATTCGCTCATCTCCCCGTATATTTCCAGTGCCGTGAAGCGCTGCGTCACCTGGCTATGGTCTATCTTATACACTTCATAGTACATGCTTGGGCCTCCGGCCGAGCCGGCAATCACGGCGTAGCCCGTGCCGCCTTTGCCGCGGCGGAACGACACCTGGCGCCGCCCGTCGTCAATGCCTATGAGCGCTATCTTGCCCTGCCGGCAGGTGAAGAGAGCGCCTTGCTTCTCGTCGTTGTCGCGCAGCCAGTACTCCTCAAAGCCGTCGTTGTCGATATCTACAAAGAAGTATTTCGTCAGCTCGCGGCCTTTGTTTTCGTGAGGGTCGTGCTCCAGATAGAGCTTGCGCATCTGGGCAGCATCGCGCTTCCAGAGAGGAGCTTTCTCGTCGGGTATGTTGTATTGATAGAGGGTGTATTGCTCTCGGGTGAACTGGCCGTCGTGGAGTCGGAACAGTCCCACGCCGAGGCTTTCCACGCAGAAGCGCTCGTAGCATAGCTCCAGCCCGCGCGGCCCCATGAAGGCCATTTCGATGCTGCTGGGGTTGTATTCGCCTTCGTCGTCGACGTTCCATCCGAAGCTGGTTTCCGATTCGTAGTAGCCCTTCACCGGATAGGAATACACCTGGCTGCCATCAACGAGCACTTCCAGGGCCAGCACCTGCTTGTCCTTCGGCTTGAACTGCACCATGCCAAAGTCGTAGCGGCCGTCGATGTGGCAGACCATCATCGACTGGCTCACCGTCATGCCGTATTGCTTTTCCAGCTTCTCCAACACAGATGGCGGAAAGGCCTTCGTTTGTTCGTCGTAGGTGCATTCCAGCTGTTTGCGGCTCTTCAGATAGTCGTCGGTCACCATGACAAGCAGCGCGCCTTCTTGGTTGCCAATGTCAACCGCGGGGTCGGTCAACTCGTAGCGCAGTCCCTGCATGGGAATGCTGGCGCGGCTGTGCAGTGTGCCGTAGTAGGCCTCGTTGCCGTCGGGCGTTGTGAGCACCTCGCCGGCATACCTGATGTCCACAATGTTCTTCTCGTCGAGAAAGAGCTTGGTGTAGAGGGCGCGGTTGCGGCGCACGGCATCCTGGACATACCATTCCTCATGGCTTTTCCTGAATTGCTCTTCGCTCTCGTTTTCTGTGTTCTTGGGCTTCTCCAGCTGATACCAGTAGGCCACCTGCATGTGCTCCTTGTCGAAACAGCAGAGAAACATGGGCAGCGGGGTGGTGTCGTTGGGAGCCACTGCGGGCTGCCCCTTCGTGCCCGTGGAGTCGCTTGCGGCGGCCACTTCGGCCGTGGCGCGTCCTTTGTCTTTGCATCCGGCCATCAGCATCAGGGCGCCGAGAGCCAGCATCATCATCTTTCTCATGTCCTTAGAATTGTTTAGTGAGGTAATCTTCAGTTGCAAATATAGTCATTTTTGTTGAGAGTTGTCACTGTGCAACCCTGTTTTTTGGGGGGTGGGGGAGGATGCGTCGGTAGCTTGGGCTGTCTGTATTGCGGGCGTGGCTTTTCCGGTGCCCCCGTTTCCCTCAGTATGCATGGCTCAGGCCTAAACCTCAGGTTGGCACTATTCTGCTGCCCATCTGCCTGCCAACAACCCGCAAATGGCGCGCATGCTGTCTGTTGACTGGAGTCAACGCATCTGTTGACTTAAGTCAACGCTCCTGTTGACTGGAGTCAACAGATCTATTGACTTAAGTCAACAGACAGCAAGTGGCGTGATTTCGGTAAGCCCACGGCTATGTTAGCCGTTGCGAAGCGCGTTGTCTTTCGGGGGTGAGTTCTTTCGAAGGTGTGTTTTTTTCGAAGGTGAGTCCTTTCGAAGGTGCGGGGGTGCGGGGGCACGTGGGTGCGAGAAATGTACTGGGCGCTCAATACTAATCTCGTACCTCCGTACCCTCGCACCCCCGTACCTTCGAAAGAACTCACCCCCGAAAAAACACTCAAGGCAATCAATAACGTTCCTATTTCTTACAAAAAAATGCCAATTTGTTGAAAAAAACAGCCCGTTGGCGGAATAAATTTTCGTGTTTTGCTCCGTTTAGTTACCTTTGTAGCGAAGAAAGAAGAAAAATAACCTCGCGGCAGCCATTGCTGCCCTGCAAACAGTTCTTTTTATGGAAACCATCATCGGAAGCTACGAACCCATTACGCTCGAAGAGATGAGCAGCATCAGGCTGATGAACCGTATCGACACGAAGTTCGTCACCACGCTGCCCCGGCTCCGCGAATTGCTGCTCATGGCCCGCGACGACTACTACGTGCAGCAGACCGAGGGCGAGCGCAACATGCACTATGCCACCACCTACTTCGACACTCAGCACTTCGACATGTATTGCTGCCACCAGACGGGCCACGCCAACCGGCAGAAAATCAGGTTCCGCACGTATGTGGATTCGCACTTGCAGTTCATGGAGGTGAAGACCAAGAACAACCACGGGCGCACCAAGAAGAAGCGCATGGAGGTGGCCAACATGGACTTGGGCGACCGGCAGAAGCGCCTCTTTCTGGAGCACTATCTGCGCTATGACGTGGATGAGCTGCGGCCAGCGATAGAGAACCGTTTCAGACGCATGACCCTGGTGAACCGCGCGCGC
Organism: uncultured Prevotellaceae bacterium; assembly: GCA_946622085.1. Lineage (GTDB taxonomy): Bacteria > Bacteroidota > Bacteroidia > Bacteroidales > Bacteroidaceae > Prevotella. Next base: position 3,651 of record CAMOPD010000144.1, read on the forward strand.
ACCGAGCGGCTGACCATCGACACCGACCTGCGCTTCCACAATCTGGTGACGGGCGAGGAGCGCCACATGGGGCCGCTGGTCATCATCGAACTGAAACGCGACGGGCTGTGCCACTCGTCGGTGCTGGCCATGCTGCGCCAGCTGCGCGTCCATCCGCATGGCTTCAGCAAATACTGCATGGGCTCGGCGCTCACCAACAAGCAGCTGCCCGTCAATCTGTTTAAGCCCAAGCTCATCGACGTGCGCCGCATTTTGGATATAGCAGAATAATAAATAGTAAATCTGTAAATAGTAAATATATATAAATAGGTATGGAAATATTCGATTTAAGCTTTTCGGCAGGCTTCGCCCAGATGCTGGTGCGCTTTGCCATTTGTATGATTGTCAACTGGATCATCATTGAGCGGTTCTACTATGCCAAGAGCAAGCGCCGCGACTTCTACTTCACCTTTATGCTCATCTCGATTGCCATCTTCTTCCTGGTGTTCTTCATGATTTTTGTGCTCGAAGACCTGAAGGGAAAGACGGGCATCGGCATCGGCATCGGCCTATTCGGCATCTTCAGCATCATGCGCTATCGGACCGACACCATGCCCGTGCGCGAGATGACCTATCTCTTTGTGCTCATCTCGCTCTCGGTGGTCAACGCACTGGCCGAGAGCGTGACGCTGGTAGAGCTGCTCGCCACCAATCTCATCTTCATCGTGGCCGTGTGGCTTTGCGAGATGCACCTGAAGTCGGACCCCTGCAAACTCATACAGTATGACCGCATGGAACTCATCAAACCCCAGCGCCGCGCCGAGCTCACCGCCGACCTGGAAGAGCGGCTGGGCGTCAGAGTGACGCGCGTGGAGGTGGGCGGCATCGACATGCTGCGCGACATGGCTGTGCTGAAAGTGTTCTATGACGACGGCGAGCGCCACACCTCTACTTCGGTTGACAACAAGCTGAAGCTGAAGCCCGAGGAACTGGCAGAAACAAATGTGAAAGGATAGAGACTATGAAGAAGATGAAATGGCTGCTGATGCTGCTGATGGCCCTGCCCCTGAATGCGGCAGCCCAGGAGAGCGACTTCGGAATATGGTATTCGGCCGGCGCCGAGAAGAAAGTGAACCAGAAGCTGAGCGTAGGGGCGGAAGTCGAATTCCGCACGCGCAACGACAGCAAGACGGCCGACCGATGGAGCGGCGGACTGAGCGCCGAATACAAACTGCTGAGAGGACTGAAACTCTCGGCGGGCTACAACCTGCTCTACGACAACAACCAGGAGAAGATAACCTACAACACCGACGGGAGCCTGAACAACTGGCGACCCTCGTACTGGGGATTGCGCCACCGGTTCAACGTAGCGCTGACGGGCGCCCTGGACCTGGGCAACTTCAGCTTCTCGCTGCGCGAGCGATGGCAATACACGTGGCGGCCCGAGAAGGACACCAAGCGCTACGACTTCGACAACGACTGGTGGGAATACACCACGGTGAGGAGCAAGAGCCGGCATCTGCTGCGCAGCCGTCTGCAGGTTGAATACAACATTCCGCATTGCAAGGTGGACCCCTATGCCAGCGTGGAACTGTTCAACGCAATGAAGCTGCAGAAAACGCGATTCACCATCGGTGCCGACTGGAAATACCAGAAGAAGCACGTGGTGGGACTCTTCTACCGCTATCAGAGCGTGAACAGCAATGACGACGACGAGCCCGACAGACACATTCTGGGGCTGAGCTATAAATTTAAATTCTAAATTGGGGAAAGATGAAAAGATTACTGTATAGCATGGCAATGGCATGCGCCATGGCTTGGGGCCTGGCAGCATGCGAGAGCGACGACACCGACTTCAGCAGCCTCACTTCCGACCGATGGGAGGGCGACGGAAGCGGCTCGGGCGGAGAAGTAGTCGCGGTGAAAGACTTTGACATTGACACCACGCCGCTC
>CAMOPD010000145.1 GCA_946622085.1 uncultured Prevotellaceae bacterium
CGGGGGTACGAGAATAGTACAGAGCGCTTGAAGCATATCTCGTACCCACGTACCCTCGCACCCCCGCACCCACGAAAGATAACGGATTCCCGCGCATCGCAATAATAGTAAATAGTAAACTGAGTAAATAGTAAATCATCATTATGTTAGTCATTAATTCTTACGATGAGTTTGCCGCCCATTTGGGCGAGCAACTCGGTTGTTCGGAGTGGCTGCAGGTGGATCAGGAGCGCATCAACCTCTTTGCCGATGCCACGCTCGACCACCAGTGGATTCATGTTGACACGGAGCGCGCCCAGGCAGAAAGCCCCTACAAGAGCACCATTGCCCATGGCTATCTCACGCTGTCGCTTCTGCCCTATATGTGGGACCAGATTATCGAGGTAAACAACATCAAGATGCTCGTCAACTACGGCATGGACAAGATGCGCTTCGGACAGCCCGTCGTCACGGGCAGCCGCATCCGTCTGGTGACGAAGCTCCACAACATTCAGAATCTGCGGGGCATCTGCAAGGCCGAAATAGACTTCAAGATAGAGATAGAGGGGCAGCGCAAGCCAGCCCTCGAGGGCATAGCCTCGTTTCTCTATTATTTCCAATAGCAGGATGAAAGCAGCCATTCAGGCCGTCTCGTGAAAGCAAGGCGGCCTTTTTTGCGCATAGAAACGTTAATAATCATCATTTACGGTTAATTTCCTTGTCGGCACGGTTTTACATGTCTATATTTGCATCGTCTAAAGGGGGAAAGAGAATGTTTAACGGATAAAAGAAAGGAAAGGTAGAAGATTTATGAAGAAACTCATTGCTATTCAGGCATTCATCTGCCTGTGCTCGCTCAACGTGCATGCTCAGACCGACGAAGTGGGCGCCTATCTCGGGCGATACAAGGCACTGGTGGCCGACGTGTGGGCCAAGGACTCGGTGACCGAAGCAGAGCACCGGGCATTCACCTTGCGCTACGACAGCCTCACCACCGAATATCATCAGAAGTATAAAGCCATGATGAACGAGTCGCAATTGTCGCAATACACCGAATACCGCACGCGCTATCATAAGCGCTTTGCCCGCCAGCGCGCCAACGAGATAGGCGAGCAGATAGACAGCGTAGGCTTCAAGGTGTTTGAGGGCGTGAAGAAGACCAGCTCAAAAGTGGGCGGATTCCTCAAAGGCGTGTTCCGCAAGGAGTAGATTGGGCATTCGCCGCAGTAGATAAAGAGAGCATCGCTTGGGCGGTGCTTTTTTTGTGCCCCTGTTTTTCTTCCCCCATTCATGACTGTTATTCGCCTTTTTTGATTATCTTTGCAATCAACGAACAAAATGTCAAGCAAACTAACCTGACGACTATGGCTGGAACTAACAATAACGACCGTCAGCTCACGGCAAAGCTGGAATATCTGCCACGGGTGAACTATGCGTTGGTGCACAATGGAATGAGGTGTCTCGACTATTGTGAAGTGGAGAATCTTAGTGGCCACGATCTGACCGACGTGCATGTGGCCATCTCGGGCGAACACGTCAAACCATCGGAAGTGGCGCTCCAGGGCATTCCCCGTGGGGCCATCGTGCGCGTGGAGGGGCTGGAAATCATGCCCTCTGCCGACATCATGCTGCAGCTCACCGAGAGCCTTACCACCGAGCTCGTGCTCACCGTCAGCGCGGCCGGGCAGCCCCTGCTCAGCGAGCACCATCAAGTGGTACTGCTGCCCTTCGACCAGTGGCCGGGCATGCAGGTCATCCCCTCGGTGTTGGCAGCCTTTGTCACTCCCAATGCCGCCGCCATCTCCACCCTCAACATCCGCGCTGCCAAACTGCTGGGCGAGATGACCGGTAGCAGTGCACTCGACGGATATCAGACGCGCGACCCCAACCGCGTGCGGGCTATGGTGGCTGCCGTCTATCGCGCGGTGCAGTCGGAAGGCATTGTCTACTGCACTCCGCCCTCGAGTTTCGAGCAGGACGGACAGCGCATACGCATGGCGGAGAAGTTGCTCAACGAGAAACTGGGCACTTGCATGGACACCACGCTGCTCATGGCCTCGTGTCTTGAAGCCATGGGCGTGAACCCGCTCCTGGTGATGGTGCGCGGTCACATCTTCCTGGGGGCGTGGCTCGTTGACAAGACCTACAGCCATGCCATTGGCGATGATGGCAGCTATCTGCTCAAGGGATGCGCCGACGGCATCAACGAGTTGGTGGTGGTGGAGACAACGGGCGTCACCGCCGACACCCCATTCGAGAGCGCCGTGGAGCAGGCCGAGCGCCATCTGCGTGGCAGTGAGGCCAATTTCATCTGCTTCCTCGACGTCAGGCGCTGTCGGCTCGAAGGCATTCGCCCCCTGCCGCAGCGGGCTTTGCAGGATGGCATGTGGCATGTGGTGAACGAAGGGCAGGAGCATCAGGTGGGCCACGAGTCGCTCAGGGAGAAACAGCAGATAGAAGTGAGCGTTGACGCTCCCGCCAAACTCACCAAGCAGCAGCTATGGGAGCGCAAGCTGCTCGACATTTCGCTGCGCAACAATCTCACCAATCTGCGAGAGGGAAAGCGCGTGCTGCCCTTCATCTCGTTCGAGATAGACCATCTGGAAGACCATCTTCAGGCGGGCGAAGACTACACCATCCTGCCCAAGCCCGACAGCGTGGCGGTGAGTGCCGACGAGAGCGGCATCTTCTCCTCGGCCAACTATCGCCGGCAGTTTGAGCAACTGGTGGTCGACGGTCTGAGCCGCCATCAGCTCTACAGTTACTATTCTCCGGCCGACTTGCTGGCATCGCTGAAGTTTCTCTACCGCACTTCCCGCACGGTGCTCGAGGAGAATGGAGCCAACTCGCTCTTCCTCACCCTGGGACTGCTCAAGTGGTATGAAACGGAGAAGAGCATCCGGCCCCGGTTTGCCCCGCTGCTACTGTTGCCTGTCGACATCATTCGCCGCGGAGCCGAGAACTATGTCATCAGAACGCGCGACGAAGACATACTGCTCAACGTCACGCTGGTGGAAATGCTCAAGCAGCAATTCAAAATCAGTCTTTCGGGGCTCGACCCCCTGCCCACCGATGCCAGCGGCGTCGACGTGAAGACCATCCTCACCATCATCCGCACCCATATCCGCGAGAAAGCCCGTTGGGACGTCATAGAAGAAGCCACGCTGGGCATCTTCTCGTTCAATAAGTTCGTCATGTGGAACGACATTCACAACAATGCCCAGCGGCTCCAAGAGCATCCCGTCATACGCAGCCTCATAGAACAGCAAATCAAGTGGACCGACGACCGGCCGGCCGCCGATGCCCGGCAGACCGACCAGAGCGAAGCCCCACAAGCCTTTGCCGTACCCCTCGACGTAGACTCTTCCCAGCTCGAGGCCGTGGTGGAGTCGGGGCAGGGCAAGAGCTTCATCCTGCATGGCCCTCCCGGCACCGGCAAGTCGCAGACCATCACCAACATGATAGCCAACGCCCTCTATCAGGGCAAGCGCGTGCTCTTTGTGGCCGAGAAGATGGCCGCCCTCTCCGTGGTGCAGAAACGACTGGAGAAGATTGGGCTGGAACCCTTCTGCCTGGAAATGCATTCCAACAAAGCTACCAAGGCGCATTTCCTGCAACAGCTCGACAAGGCGCTCAACGTGACCCACATCAAACCGTCGGACGAGTTTGCCAAGACTTCCGAAGACCTGTTCCAGCAGCGCAAGCAGCTCATTGCCTACATCGAAGCCCTTCACCACAAGCATTCCTCGGGGCTTTCGCTCTACGACAGCATCATGGGCTATCTGGCTTTCAGTGGCGACGAAATCACGTTGCCCCTTGAGCGCTTAAAGGCCGTCAAGGGAGAACTCATTGCCCGGCGGGCAGAAGAAATAGCCACCCTCGACACCGTGTTCCAGGTGGTTGGCCATCCTGCCACGCATCCCCTGCGTGGACTCGACATCTACGATGCCTCGCTCGAGGCCGTCGACCGCCTGCGCAGCCATCTTCAGGCCCTTTCTCCCCTTGCCGACGAGGCCCGCAGCTATGGCAGTTTCTTTGTTGACAACAGCTGGAAAGAGCATGCCAATCTGCTCAGACAGGCCGACGCCGTGGCCGACAGCATCACCCGCAGCTATAGTGCCGACGTGCTCTCGGAAGACGGCAAGTCGCTCCGCCTGCGCTATGACGAGGTGCAGCAGAAGTGGTTCCTGCCCCGTTTCTTTGCCAAGCGCAACTTCCTGAAGACCCTCCGCCGCTATAACCCCCATCTCACAGAAGACCAACTCCCGTCTCTCTTCGACCAGCTGGAGCAGCGGCAGTCGCTCCTGGCTCAGTGCAAGGACGGCCTGTCGCCCTTCGGAGCCACGCAAAACAAGGTGGCCTCGCTGGCCAAACAGGCACTCACCGCCATCGAGCAATTCGGCCCTGGCGTAGATTTCGACTCCTCCAGTCTTGTGGCCCTTGCCCCCTTGCTGCCCCAGTGGCTCGCCCATCTCGACAAGGCGCGCACCTGGGCGCAGTGGTGCCAGCGCAAGCTGCAGCTCCAGCAGGCAGAGCTGCAGCCCGTGGTGAGTTATATTGAAGACAAAGCCGCAACGGGAGCCCAGGCGGCCAGCGCCCTGCAAAAGGGAGTCTATCATCAGCTGGCCCTGCTCAACATCGATGCCTCTCCCACGCTCCAGATGTTCAACGGGCTCATCTTCGAAGACGCCATCGCCCGCTATCGCCAGCTGGCAGCCCGGTTCCAGCAGCTCACCACTCAGGAGCTCTATTGCCGGCTTGCCGCCCGCATACCCAACCTCACGCTCGAAGCCGTCAACACCTCCGAGGTGGGCATTCTCAAGCGCAACATCAAGAATGGCGGTCGCGGCACCAGCATCCGCCAAATCATCGACCAGATACCCACCCTGCTGCCCAAGCTATGCCCCTGCATGCTCATGAGCCCCATCTCCGTGGCCCAGTATATCGACTTGGGCAGCGACAAGTTCGACCTCGTCATCTTCGACGAAGCCTCGCAGATGCCCACCAGCGAAGCCGTGGGAGCCATTGCCCGCGGCAAGGCGCTCGTCGTCGTGGGCGACCCCATGCAGATGCCCCCCACCAGCTTCTTCAAGACCTCGGCCACCGACGACGACGAGGCCGACATCGACGATATGGAGAGCATTCTCGACGACTGCATCACACTCTCCATCCCGTCGCGCCATCTCTCCTGGCACTACCGCAGCAAGCACGAGAGCCTCATTGCCTTCAGCAATTCGCATTACTACGACAACCGTCTCACCACCTTCCCATCTGTAGACGACCGCCTGTCCAAGGTGCAGCTCGTCCATGTGGACGGCGTCTACGACAAGAGCCACAGCCGCTGCAACAAGGCTGAGGCCGAGGCCATTGTGGCTGAGGTTGTGCGCCGGCTCTCCTCCGAACAGCTCTCCCGCCAGAGCATTGGCGTGGTGTCCTTCAGCCAAGTGCAGCAAAACCTTATAGAAGACCTGCTCATCGAGGCCCTCTCCCGCCAGCCGCAGCTCGAGGAGCGCGCCTTCCACAGCGAGGAGCCCATCTTCATCAAGAACCT
>CAMOPD010000146.1 GCA_946622085.1 uncultured Prevotellaceae bacterium
ATCACGTCATGATTCCATGGAATCACGCCGTGATTTTAGTTTTATCTTGCCGCTCCGACGGTTTTTTCGTGGCAGTGGAACGCCTTTTTCTGGGGTAATACAGTAAAGCATTCCATTTCCACAACTGTTTCAACACTTTTGTTACGCCGCTCTCACATGAATATATAATTCAAGATTCGCTTATAAACAACGTCGTTGGAGTTCTGGGTGTTTAGGAATCAGGACATACTTCTTTCTCGCTACCACCACACCGATTATCTCAGTTTCTTCAAGGGTTGTCACAACAGCTTTACTCCCCTCCCCCACCGAAACCCGAATAAAGCATAAAAAAACAGAGATTGATTTTGTATTGCTATCGACTTTTCGTATTTTTGCGACAAAAGTCGCTAAGTTACTCCGTCTCGGCAAAAAAAGAACAAGTTTCTTTGTTTTGCCCTCGACTTTTCGTAACTTTGCCGCGTGATATTCTATTTCTCAGCTACAGGCAACACGCTCTGGGCTGCCCGGATGCTGGCTCAGGCCACCGGCGAGCGGCTTGTAAGCATGGCGGAAGCACTCAGCCACGACGACTGCCACTACGCGCTGCAGCCCGATGAGCGCATGGGATTCCTCTTCCCCGTTCACGGATGGAGGCCGCCACGGCTGGTGAGAGAGTTTGTGGGCAAGCTGACCATCGACGGGGCAGAAGGCCACTTCTGCTACGTGCTCGCCACGGCGGGCGACGACATTGGCGAGACGATGGACATCTTCGGCCGCGACCTCATGGCTGCCATCGGCATAAGCCCGCAGAGCCGCTACTCGCTGCTCATGCCCAACACCTACGTGGGGCTGCCCTTTATGGACGTAGACGATGAGGAACTGGCACAGCTGAAGAAGAGCAAGGCCGCCCACCGCATGGCCACCATCACGGGCGAGATAGTGGAGCGGCAGACGGGCATCGAGAGCATCAACCCCAGCCGATGGCCACGCATCAACAGCCGACTGCTGGGCAAAGCCTTCACCCGATGGCTCATCACCGACGAGCGCTTCAGAGTAGATGACACCCGATGCCGCCAATGCGGACTATGCCGGCAGGTGTGCCCCGTGGGCAACATCAGCGGCGGCAAGGGCGAGCACCCTCAATGGTTGCACACGGGCCGATGCCTCACCTGCTTCGCCTGCTACCACCACTGCCCCGCACATGCCATAGACTGGGGGCGCGAGACCCGCGGCAAAGGGCAATATCACTACTGCGACAAAGAATAATAAAAAGAAACATAAAAACTATTCGGAAAAAATGAAGAAGATTCTATCCCTACTGTTCGCTGCCATGCTCTCCACAGCAGCATGGGCTGTGAAGGCATACCCCTTCCCCGTGGTCATCACCCAGGTCGACGGCACGCAGCTCACCATCGTCGCTCATGGCGACTCGAAGCTGAGCTGGTTCACCACTACCGACGGCACGCTGCTCTGCCGGCAGGACGGCGCTTTCTACGTTGCTGCCATCGACGACGAGGGCATGCTCAAGCCCACCGACCAGCTGGCCCACGAGCCCAACTTGCGGCAGGCGCGCGAGCGGCAGCTCGTAGCCCAGCAAGACCGTAGCCGATTCCACCAGGCTGCCGAGACGCTGGTGCGCAAGGCCATGCGCCGCGAGCCCGTGAACGCGTCGGGCAAAGACATCAGGCTGTTCCCGCATGCGGGGTCGCCCCGCGTGCTGGTCATCCTGGCCCAGTTCAGCGACACCACGCGCGTTGACATTCTCAACGCGAACAAGGAGGTGGTGGATCAGATTGTCTATCAGCCCAACTTCGTAGACAGCGACCCCAAGGCCGTCTTTGAGGAGTATCTCAACGGCACCTCGCGCCCCTTGGAGGCACTGGGCGATGCCACCAAGGGAACGCTGAGCAGAAACATCGGCAGCGTGAGCCGATATTTTTCCGACCAGAGCTTCGGCCAGTTCACACCCGGCTTCGACATTTACGGCCCGGTCACCGTGCCCGGCAAGCTGCGCAAGTATGGAAAGGACAACTCGGCAAAAAACCGCGACCAGATGTCCTCCTTCGTGCCCGACGTCTGCCAGGCGGCCAACGAGCAGTGCCCGGAGCTCGACTTCTCGCAGTATGATGCCGACGGCGACGGATATGTCGACCTGGTTTACATCATCTATGCCGGCTATTCGCAAAGCTTCCCGCAGAACGATGACATCTGCATCTGGCCCAAGTCGGGAGCCACTACAAGTTCCAAGAAATTCGACGGCAAACTGATCTATCGCTACGGCGTGAACAACGAGCTCAACGCCTATCCGGGAGCCAACCCGTCGGTGCCTTACTACATGAACGGCATCGGTCTCTTCTGCCACGAGTTCTCCCACACCATGGGACTGCCCGACATCTATCCCGCTCACAATGACGATGCCCGCGTTGACAATCAGGCAATGGAATACTGGTCGCTCATGGACGGCGGTGAATACATCACCAACGGATGGGCACCGGCCGCCTACACTGCCTGGGAACGCGAGGCCATGGGATGGATGGAGATTCAGACGCTCGAGGAAACCACCCTCGGCATAGAAATGTCCACCATCGAGCGCGACCAGACGGCCGCCTACCGCATTTACAATCCCTACGACACCAACAAGCGCGACTACTACGTGGTGCAGAACATCCAGCAGCGCAACTGGAACATGGACCAGAAAGGGCATGGGATGCTGGTTTACCACGTGAACTACGACAAAGACCTCTTCAGCCTTTCCTCAAACAAAGTGAACGACGACCTGGGCTACCCGCGCATGACCGTGGTGCCCGCCGACGGACGGCTCTTCACTTCCTATAATGTGGACAACAAAACCATTTTCAACGCCGACTACTATAAGGAGCTGGCTGGCGACCCCTTCCCCGGAACGGACAACGTGACGCAGCTGAGCGACGACAACCGGCTGCCCAACTTCGCGCCATGGCTGGGCGACGGGCCCAAGACTGACGACGGCACGCGGCTGCTGGGCAAGGTGATTGCCAACATCAGCGAAGACGAGGAAACGGGCATCGTAACGTTCGACTTCTTCGGTTCCAAGGACGACTATGCCAACGGCATCAAAGACATCAGCAGCAATGCCAACGCCAACGCACAAGGCATACACTCGCTCAGCGGCGTGCAAATGGGCAACCGGCAGACGCTGCCCCCGGGCATCTACATCATCGACCGCAAGAAAGTTCTCGTGAAATAACTCGGCACCCGCCAAGGAGGAAAGCCGGAGCATGCTGCCACAGCACGTGCCCCGGCTTTCCTGCTTTTTGGCGCATTTCAGCATCTAAACGTTTGGCACTATGCAGAATAATTGCTATATTTGCAACGATGAGCAGACGCATGCGGATATGGCTTACGATGGCAAGTGCGGCCCTTCTGGGCGGCGGCGGCGCTGTCTACGTGCTGTTTCGCCCCAGCGGACTGCTGCTCTTCCGGGTGCTCGGGGCATTGGGAGCGATGCCTGCAGTGAAGCCAGCACGCCTGTGGGCCGCGGGCATCAGCCGGTCCGACTTCGTGGCCTTCAGCCTGCCCGGCGGACTGTGGGCGGCTGCATGGGTGGTGCTCATGGTGGCCTTCTTCGGCGGGCGGGGCAACGACGGGCGGCTGCTGCGCTGGGCCTCGGTGGTGCCGGTGCTGGGTGCCGGCTCTGAGTTCATGCAGGGGGCGGCCTGGTTGCCGGGCACGGCCGATGCCATCGACCTGCTGTGCTACGTGGTGCCCTATGCCATGCTGGTGCTCCTGATGTTTTTCTGCAGGAAAAGAAACAAGATGAACTACTAACAAAAATAGGAAAAGAGATGAAATTCACAAGTAAGCAACTGACCACCCTTGCCATCTGCGCGACGGTGGTGTTTGTAGCCTCCGGCATACTGACCTATGCCATTGATACGGAAGACTCTGGCGAGGTGGCCTCGTCGGACCGCGGCGTGAGAAAGAAAGACGGCGGAAAGACTTTCGAGGTACGCTCCGAGGGCGTTGACGACGAAGATGCCGACAGCATGAGGGTGAAGAGCGCACTCGAAGGCGACCCCTTTGAGGAACTCAACGGGCTCATCGGACTGGAGAGCGTGAAGCAGGAAGTGCGCACGCTGGCCAACTTCGTGAAGGTGCAGAAGCAACGCCAGGAGCAGGGACTGAAGACGCCAAAGCTCTCCTACCATCTGGTGTTCACGGGCAGCCCCGGCACGGGCAAGACCACCGTGGCACGCATCGTGGCACGCATCTACAAAGATCTGGGCATCCTGAAGAAAGGCCATCTGGTGGAAACCGACCGAAGCGGGCTCATCGGCCAGTATGTGGGACAAACGGCTCCGCGCGTCAATGCCATGTGCGACTCGGCGCTCAACGGAGTGCTCTTCATCGATGAGGCGTACGCGCTGACCCAGAACGAGGGCAACGACTATGGCGACGAGGCCGTGGCTACGCTGCTGAAGCGCATGGAGGACGACCGCGACAAGCTGGTGGTCATCGTGGCGGGCTACACCAACGAGATGAAGAAGTTCATCGACACCAACCCCGGACTGCAGTCGCGCTTCAACCGCTACATCAACTTCCCCGACTATTCGGCCGACGAACTCTACAAGATTTTCGAGATGTATGTGCGCAAGAACGAATACGTCATGACGGTTGAAGCAGGCAAGTATCTGCGCCGCCAACTGGAATACGTGGTGGAAAACAAAGACAAGAATTTCGGTAATGCGCGCTACGTGAGAAACGTCTTCGAGAAGGTCATTCAGGTTCAGGCCAACCGCCTGTCGAAGACTTCCAATGCCTCTGAACGCGACTTGGCAGAGATTCTGCTGGAAGACATGAAGAAAGTCATTTAGACCGATCACGGCTTCTCCCCCTCGTACAACAAAAAACGATTTGACGATTTCACAATAGGCTGCTTCGTCCTTTGTGAAATCGTCAAATCGTATATGGCCGTAAGGTGGAATCGGTCCTATTCCCCTTTGAACAATTCCTTTATTCCGCCTATGGAGCCGAGCATGTTGGTGGCCTCGTAGGGCAGATAGATGGTCTTGGCCTGGTCGCCCTTGGCCAACTCTTCCATCATCTGGATGTATTTCTGGGCGAGCAGATAGTTGGCCGGATTGGTGGATTTGCCCACGGCCTCGGTGATGAGCTCAATGGCTCGGGCTTCGGCTTCTGCCTTGCGTATGCGTGCCTGAGCCTCGCCTTCTGCATGCAGGATTTCCTGCTGTTTCTGAGCTTCAGCGCGATTGATGGTGGCCAGTTTGGCACCTTCCGACTGCAGGATTTCGCTTTGCTTCTCTCCCTCGCTGGTGAGGATGGCAGCACGCTTGTTGCGCTCGGCCTGCATTTGCTTCTCCATGGCCGAGAGCACGCTTTCGGGCGGGATGATGTCTTGCAGTTCCACACGATTCACCTTGATACCCCATTTGTTGGTGGCATCGTCGAGCACGGCGCGCAGCTTGGTGTTGATGGTGTCGCGCG
>CAMOPD010000147.1 GCA_946622085.1 uncultured Prevotellaceae bacterium
CTGTTGACTCCAGTCAACAGATGCGTTGACTCCAGTCAACAGACAGCATCCAGCCCGTTTGCGGGTTGAGACGGGCGCTTCCGCGCATAGTCAGCTCCCTCCCCCTGCTCTGCCCACTAACAGAAGAAGCGCAAGCTGCAAAACCGCCGCTCCCGTTTAGTTACAGTCCCCACCCCTGGCCCCTCCCCTTCAGGGCGGGGAAACAACGTTCGCCGGCCGAAGGGAATTGAAAATCGCTGGCCGAAGGGAAAAGCAAAGGCAATGCCTACGGAGTCCCGTCGGCAGGTGTCGGCGGGGAAAGGCGGCACGTCACTTTCTACAATTAACACAACACACATCTTGCGTAACCCGGGCCTCGCCGAACTCGCCCGGCACTCGGAAAAACACAAATACATTTGGCCTTTCACTCGTTTTTCCGTAACTTTGCGACAAAAGTCGCGAAGTTGCTCCGTCGCGGCAAAAAAAGAACAAGTTTCTTTGTTTTGCCCTCGACTTTAAGTAACTTTGCAGCATCACGCGGACTGCTGCCACAGGCATGCCTGCCCGCGATGGACATCAATAAAAAGGAACAAGACAAGAAGAGAAATGAGAGAACGAATAGATTGTTTTCTGCCCTGCAACGATGTGGAGGCGCTCGTGCCCACCATTGAGCAGTTGCAGGCAGACAAGACCGTGAGACACATCTGGCTGCTCATGCCCACGGAGACGGCTGCCGCCACCAAGCTGCCGGCAGGATGCCGGCCACTGGCTGCCGACGCTCCCCTTTCTGCCGCCACGATGCAGGCCATTGCGGCGAAGGCCGAGGCCGACTATGCGCTGCTGGTGCTCAAGGCGGCTCCCCTGCTGCTGGGCATGGGGGCTCTCTGCCGCATGGCGCGTGTGGCCGACGATGCCCACGCCGCCATGGTGTATGCCGACCGCTACGAGCAGACCACGGGCGAGGACGGCATTACCGTCACCACCCGCCATCCCGTGATTGACTATCAGACGGGCAGTCTGCGCGACGACTTCGACTTCGGCTCGGCAGTGCTCATCCGCTCGGAGTGGCTCCGCAGCTACGAGCCGTCGGCCGACTATCAGCACGCCGGATTCTACGACCTGCGGCTCCACCTGAGCCGACAGGGCGAACTGCTCCATCTGAACGAACTGCTCTACACCGAACAGGAAACCGACACCCGCGCCAGCGGAGTGAAGCAGTTCGACTACGTGAACCCGCGCAACCGGGAGGTGCAGGTGGAGATGGAGCGAGCCGTCACCCACCACCTGAGGCTCATCGATGCGCTGGTAGACACGTCCCACTATGCCGTGCCCGACTTCGGCGAACAGGAGTTTGAGTGCGAGGCATCGGTCATCATTCCCGTCTACAACCGCGAGAAGACCATTGCCGATGCCGTGAAGAGCGCGCTGAGCCAGAAGACCAATTTCTGGTATAACGTCATTGTGGTAGACAATCACTCCACCGACCAGACAACCGCCATTCTGAACAGCATGGCGGCCGAATGGCCCCAACTCATACACATCATTCCCACACGCCACGACCTGGGCATCGGCGGCTGTTGGAACCTGGCCGTGGCCGACCAGCGGTGCGGACGCTTTGCCGTGCAGCTGGACAGCGACGACCTCTATTCTTCCCCGGGCACGCTCCAGCAGATTGTCAATGCCTTCCGCAAGCAGCGGGCTGCCATGATTGTGGGCAGCTATCGCATGTGCGACTTCCATCTGAACACGCTGCCGCCTGGACTCATCGACCACGCCGAATGGACCGACGAGAACGGACCCAACAACGCCCTGCGCATCAATGGGCTGGGCGCGCCGCGCGCCTTCTTCACCCCACTGCTGCGCCAGATTCAGCTGCCCAACACGAGCTACGGCGAAGACTATGCCATGGGGCTGGCCTTCAGCCGCCGCTACCGCATAGGGCGCATCTACAGCGAACTCTATCTCTGCCGCCGATGGGGAGGCAACAGCGATGCCGCACTGAGCACCGAGAAGGTGAACGCCAACAATCTCTACAAGGACCGGCTGCGCACGCTCGAAATCAGAGCCCGGCAGCAAATGAACGCACACGAGCGCAAACCCGACGCCCAGCAGGCCGAGCAACGCGCGGCACTGGGCCGATTCTTTGACCGCCAGCTGGAGCTGTGGCCACTGGCCAGAAACAACTTCCGCCAGCTGAACGACGTGCAGACACGCGAACTGGGCGACACGCTCCGGGCGCAGCACAATGCGGCACGCATCGTGTCTACAGCAGCCAGCATCGACAAGAATGCCATCGCCAGGCGCCCCTGTTTTCTCTGTGCCGGCAACCGCCCCAAGGAACAGATGGCCAAGCCGCTTGGAGGAGGGCTCGAACTGCTGGTCAACCCCTACCCCATACTGCCCCTGCACTTCACCATCCCCTCACGCAAGCACACGCCGCAGGCCATTGCCGGATGCTACGGACAGATGCACAGGCTGCTGAGCCAATATGACCATCTGCTGGTGTTCTACAACGGGCCGCGATGCGGAGCCAGCGCCCCCGACCATGCCCATCTGCAGGCGGGCACGAGCGGAGTGGTGCCCCTGCAGACGGGGTGGCAACGGCTGAGCCGCAACCTCACCACCATCATAGAACTCAGCGAAAACGACACTCTCTCGATGCTCAACGACTACGTATGCCCGGCTTTCGTCATTCGCAGCAGCAATCAGGAGACCGACGAAGCGCTCTTCGCGCGACTGCTCAAGGCGCTGCCCGCCCAAGGCGGCGAGGAGCCCATGATGAACATCCTGAGCTGGCGACAGGACGACGGCTACGTGAGCGTGGTGTTCGCCCGCAAAAAGCACCGACCCGACTGCTACGCCGCCGAAGACGACAGCCAGATGCTCATCTCGCCGGGAGCACTCGATATGGCCGGACTCATCATCACGCCACGAAAAGCCGACTTCGACAGAATCAGCGAGGAAACGGCCGCAGGCATACTGCGCGAGGTGACACTCAGCAAAGACGAAATGGAGCTCGTGGCACAGCGGCTCCGACAAGCTCCCGACAACATGCGCGCTGCCATGCCCGAAATCCTGCAGATGAAGCGCGAACCCGAGGTGCAGGTGGGCATCGTGAGCGCACAGCAGATTAACTTCTCGCTCAACAAGCCCTATCTGGCCAAAGGCGAGACGCTGACCGGAGAGCAGAGCGTCACTTTCTCGGAAGGAGGTATCCTCTGGCGAGGCAACCAATATCGCGAACTGACGTTCACGCCCAAAGAGGCCGACGCATCGTTCTCGCTTCACGACGTCACCATTGGGCTGAACTTCCACTGGGAACGGCAGGAGACCCAGCAGTTCCTGGGCACCCTGCGACTGGTGGTCGAGGCCGACAAGATATGCGCCATCAACGTGCTCCCCGTGGAGCAATATCTCACGAGCGTCATCTCGAGCGAAATGAGCGCCACCAACAGTCTGGAACTGCTCAAGGCGCATGCCGTCATCTCGCGCTCATGGCTGCTGGCACAGATGGAGAGGCGAAGAAGACTGAAGGAAGGAGGCGACGGATTCTTTTCCTTCGTGAAGAAAGACGACGAACTGATTCGCTGGTACGACCGCGAAGACCACCAGATATTCGATGTATGCGCCGACGACCACTGCCAGCGCTACCAGGGCATAACGCGCGCGGCCAACCCGCATGTGGCTGAGGCCATCAAGGCCACACGCGGACAGATACTGATGTCGGAAGGCGAGATTTGCGACGCCCGCTTCTCCAAATGCTGCGGCGGACGCACGGAGGAATACCAGTATTGCTGGGAGGATGTAAGCAAGCCCTATCTGCTCTCGGTGGAAGACCCCTACTGCAACACCCACGACGAGCACATCATCCGCCAGATACTGAACGACTACGACCGCGAGGACCCCGACTTCTACGAATGGACCGTGGAGTATTCGGCCGAACAACTCTCACGGCTCGTGGGCGAAAAGCTGAACATCAATCTGGGACGCATCGTGGCCCTGCAACCACTGGCGCGGGGCAAGAGCGGACGCATCTGGAAACTGGAACTGCGTGGTGAAGGGGGCGACACCGACCACTTCATCATAGGAAAGGAACTGGAAATACGCCGCGCCCTGAGCAACACCCACCTGAAGAGCAGCAACTTCACCGTGGAATATGCCGACATCAACGACAAGGGCCAGCCGGGACGCTTCATCCTGCACGGACACGGCTGGGGCCACGGCGTGGGGCTATGCCAGATAGGCGCTGCCGTGATGGGCGAACAGGGATTCAAGTTCGACGAAATACTACACCACTATTACAAAAACTCGGAAATAAAAAAGGTCTATAAATAAATGAAAAACAATCAGTCTGCCAAAACCAACCTGCCCAAAGGACCCACTGCCCAGCATTCGCCATGGACGTGGGTGCCGTCGCTCTATTTTGCTGAGGGACTGCCCTACGTGGCCGTCATGACCATCTCGCTGGTTCTCTACAAACAACTGGGACTGAGCAACACCGAAATCACGTTCTACACCTCCTGGCTCTATCTGCCTTGGGTCATCAAGCCCCTTTGGAGCCCATTCATCGACTTGGTGAAGACCAAACGCTGGTGGATTGTCAGCATGCAGCTGCTCATTGGCGCGGCCTTCGGAGGAGTGGCCTTCACCATTCCCACCTCGCTATGGCTGCAAGGGTCGTTGTTCTTCTTCTGGGTCATGGCCTTCAGCAGTGCCACGCACGACATCGCCGCCGACGGCTTCTACATGCTGGGCCTCGACGAACATCATCAGGCCTGGTTCGTGGGCATACGCAGCACGTTCTATCGGCTGGCCACCATCTTCGGCCAGGGAGTGCTCGTCATGATTGCAGGCAATCTGCAAGTCATCTGGCGCAACAGCATCAGCCTTTCGTGGAGCCTCATGTTCTATGGCGTGGCCGGCATCTTCATCGGCCTCTGGCTCTGGCACAGCTACATCCTGCCACGCCCTGCCGAGGATGTGGCCCGAAGCAGCAATGCTGCCGACATCATGAGAGGGCTCAAGAGCATGGCCAAGACCTTCGTCACGAAGTTTCCTGCCCGCGAGGTGGCCATCGGACTGCTCTTCATGCTCTTCTATCGCATGCCCGAAGGCTTGCTGGCCAAGGTTTCTGCGCTCTTCCTCATCGACAACACCAGTCGCGGCGGACTGGGCCTTTCGCCTCAGGAGTACGGACTGGTGCAAGGCACGGTGGGCGTCATCGGCCTCACCTTGGGAGGCATCTTAGGCGGCATCGTGGCAGGCCGCGACGGTCTGAAGCGCTGGCTCTGGCCCATGGTCTGCGCCATCACGCTGCCCGACATCGTCTACGTCTACATGAGCTATGCCATGCCTTCAAGTCTGTTCGTCATCAACGTATGCGTCTTCTTCGAGCAATTCGGCTATGGCTTCGGTTTCACCGCCTACATGCTCTATCTCATCTACTACAGCCAGGGCGAATACAAAACCAGCCACTATGCGCT